>CAZSBR010000396.1:0-1500 GCA_964605165.1 uncultured Phycisphaeraceae bacterium | reverse complement strand
CCCGACGGGTGGCCAGCCGGTACGCGGCCCCGAATGGCCCAGTTCGGCCGGATCGCGTGGCAAGGTTAGGGTTGGTTGGTGGGTTCTGTCGGCGGCCGATAGAGCGTGAACCAACGGGCCTTCTCCAGCTGCGCGGGGCTGACGCCGACAAGCTCGCCCCCAAGCCGAGCCGTCCGATAGATCACAAGGCTGCCCGAAGGGAACCCGGTTGGTGTCCAGCTGTCCGGACACAGCTTGGTTTGCCCGTAGTCCCGCCCGCCGAGCGGCCAACACCCCGTGTTCAGGTACACCAGTGCGCAGGCGGTGTGCTCGAGATTGCCACCAAAGACCGGTTGGCCTTGGGCATGTGCACGGCGCACCGCATCGAGCATGGGCTGCCATCCTGCGGCGTGTCGCTGATGCTCGGCGTCATCGTGTGTGGCGATCGCGCCGATGGGCTTTGCCATCGCGGCGAGAAGTGCTGTGACACCAACAGAGACGACGAGCCGGCGCGGTGTGCGGGCGGGCACCACCCGCCAAGCGCCGATCGCGAGCAGAGCGCAGCTGGGCGGAGCGATCGGCAAGAGGTAGGCGGCGTGATCGCCACCGAACAGTGCAAACCCGACGATCCAGAGCGCGATCCAGAGTGCCAGCTGACGTTGGGAGAGACGATGCGTTGCATCGCCGAGCGGGACGAACGCGGCGGCGAGCGTGGCGACCCCGACGGGGATGAGGGCCCAGCCCAGGATCGCGGCAAGCTGCGGCACGACGAACCACCCGCCCGGCGCGTCCGCCGAGAACTCGCTCCCGAGCGCACGAGCGAGGACTTCGCGGCCGATCGCCGTCTCCAGGAACACGGGCCCGAACCGGGCTGACATCACGCTGTACCAGGGCAGCGCGATGAGTACTGCCATGCCACCGGCGGCGATGGCGAATCGCAGGTCCCGCGGGCGACGGGTCATGAGGTATGAGATGAGCAAGAGTGCGGGCACAGCCAGGCCCATCATCGGCTTGATCAGCATGGTGGCGCCGCAGAGCAGTCCGCACGCGACCATCCGGCGGGCGTGCCTCGATCCTGCGGGCGCGAGGGCGATCACGAGCGAGAGGCAGATCAGCAGGAGTTGCGGGAAGTCCAGCTGGATGGCGGGCGTGAGACTCCTGATGGGGGGTAACAGGGCGAAGACGCATCCCGCGATCATCGCGCTCCCCAAGGCCGCGGCTGGCGGCGCAAGTCGGAGCACGAGCAGCGCGGTGGCGCTCGCGCATGCCGCAGCAGTGAGGGCCGAGGGGATCTTGACCACCGTCGAACCGTGCCCAGCGAACGACTGCCAGATGCCCTGGATGATGAACCAGAGGGGTGGCTTGTTCATGTAGATGTACTCGCCGGCGGGCATCCCGAGCCACTGGCAGCGGTCGAAGGCGAGCGAAGACATGCCCGCGTAGAGGGCGGTATCCCACCGCCACCCGAACGCGAGGACGCCGGGGAGCAGGTCAATCACGGCAACGGTCGCTGGGATGACC
>CAZSBR010000395.1:0-1507 GCA_964605165.1 uncultured Phycisphaeraceae bacterium | reverse complement strand
GTGGACGGTACGGTGAACTCGCGGACGGCTTGGATGGTTGAGCCGTACGCGGAGCCGTTGGATGGTCACCCTTGTGGGATCGGGAACTACACGGTGGAGGAGCTTGCGTCGCACATGCGTCGGGCGCGTGACTGGGGGATCGGACGAGGGCTGGTGCATGGCGCGGAGGTGGCGGCGCACGCGATCGGTGACGGGGCCGTTCGGGCGCTGCTCGATGCGTACGACGTGGTAGAGGCTGAGGGTGGCGGGGACGCGGGCGTTGACCTTCGGATCGAGCATGCGCAGTTCATCACGGAAGAGGATCTGCCTCGATTTGTGCGGCGGCGTGATGGCTCGGTGCGTTCGCGGCCTGTGGTGGCGTCGTTGCAGCCTTGCCATTTGCTGCCGGATATGGAGGCGATCGATCGCTTGCTCGGGCATGTTGCGGATCGGTCTTTTGCGCTTCGGGAGTTGGTTGATTGCGCATCGGCGGCGGGGTTTGATCCGGCGGATGTGGTTGTGCTTGGCAGTGACACGCCGATCGTGCGTCCGAGCGTTGGGGATAACGTTCAGGCGGCTGTGGAGCGCCGCCGGGTCGGGCTTGGTGCAGAGCGAGCGATTGGAGCCGACCAGGCGTTGACGGAGCGTGAGACCTTGAGCTTGTCTCGGTCGCGTGCGTGGCGGGGTCGTTTGTGATGCGTGTTGCGGTGACTCGGCCGTTGCCCGGAAGTCCAGACTTTGGCGATGCGTCTGTTGACGTTGCTGAGGAAGGCGGGTTTGCGGATGTGGATGCGCTGCATGCATTTTTGCGGGGTGGCGATGGTGCGGGTTGTGATGCCGCGGTCACGTGGGTGAGCGAGCGTGTTGATGGAGCGTTCTTGGAATCGTGTGGGGCGGTGCGTGGCGGGGGCGGGCGGCTGAAGCTGATAGCTAACTTTGCTGTGGGGTACGACAATGTTGATGTCGAGGCATGCCGAGACTTTGGCGTGCGACTGAGCAACACGCCTGACGCTGTGACTGAGGGGACGGCGGACCTTGCCGTGACGCTGCTGCTGGCGGCGGCTCGGAAGGTGGTGTGGCAGGATCGGTTTGTGCGGTCGGGCGCGTGGGCGGAGCACGGCGTGCTCGGGCCTGCGGAGCGGATCACGATGCCGATCGCCGGCCGGACGCTTCTCATTGTTGGAGCTGGTCGGATCGGATTTGCAACGGCGGCGCGGATGCAGGGGTTTGGGGTCCGGGTGCTGTACGTTGCACGGTCTTCCAAACCAGACTTTGAAGCGCCGCCGATGTGCGCTGAGCGTGTGACGCTCGCGGATGGGCTTCGGCGGGCGGACTTGGTGAGTGTGCATGTGCCACTGACGGGTGAAACACGGCATTTGATCGGGGTGGCGGAACTCGCGTTGATGAAACGTACGGCGGTGCTTGTGAACACCGCGAGAGGGCCTGTGGTTGATGAGGCGGCGCTGGCTGGTGCTCTTGAACGCGGGGAGATTTACGCCGCGGGGCTGGATGTGTTTGAGCGTGAGCC
>CAZSBR010000394.1:0-1520 GCA_964605165.1 uncultured Phycisphaeraceae bacterium | reverse complement strand
CGCCCGCTTTCGGCACGACCAGGGTCGGAAGCCCCGTGCTCTACGACCCGCCCCCCGGTCACATCAGCGCCCTCATCGAGGCCTTCGCTGCGGGCCAGCGCGGCACACGAGCCTTCATCCTCGACGACCAGACGCAGCAAGCGCTGGCGGCACAAACGCTCACCGATCACCTCGCCGAACTGGCCTGGGTCCCCCCATCGCCCGTCGATGTCGAGCGTGCGCTCCGCGCTCGCCAACCCGCTGGACGGTGACCCACCCTGAGTCTCTCTGAGCGCGGGTTTCCGGACCACGCGTCCAGCGCCAACCCCCCAGCCGATCGCTGCCTGCTCACGTCAAGCCGACCGCGGGCAAACGCAGGCAGCCTCGCGCCTGCGCTTGTCCGATCCATTCTGATGCGCGCCCCAGCGCGATCAGCCCCGATGCACACCCAGCATCGGACACCTTCAGATGGAGAAGCCGCGATGCCAGCCTCAAGCCTCGCCAACACCCCGCAGCGTGCACCACTGCATCGCGCTGCGCCAGCCAACCTCATCGCCCTGCTCGTCTGCCTCCTTCTCGTCGGCCTCGCGCCACTGGCTGCAGCCCAGACCACCTACTTCGTTCGCACCACGGGCAGCGACGCCTCCGCGGGCACCAGCCCCCAATCGGCCTTCGCGTCGATCGCGCGTGCCGCACGACAGGTTGCCCCGGGCGACACCGTCGTCGTCGGTGCAGGCCGCTACGCCGAGTCGCTCCGCCTCACGACCGATGCCTCGGCCCCGCGGCCCATCGTGTTCATCGCCGACACCGATGGCTCGCGCACGGGTGACTCGGGAGCCGTTCAGATCGCGCCATCTTCGGGCAACGCGGTCCGTTTCGAAGGTGACCACACACACCTGACCGGCTTCACACTCGTCGGCAGTTCTGGCGACACGGTGCGGTTCAACGGTGCCGCTGGTATCCGGCTTGAGAACTGCACGATCATTGGCGGCTCACGAGATGGCATCTTCATGCCTCGCGGCAACAACCATCTCACGCTCGTCAACGCCACGCTTCACTCGGGCTCTGGCGATCTGCTGCAGGCCGATCAGGGCTCCTCCGTCGAGATTCTGGGCAGCACCTTCCGCAACAGTGGCGGAGATGCCATCAAGCTCGACGGAGGCATCGTCAAGCTCTCAGGCACCACGATGCACGACATCGCTGGTGACGGCGTCGACTCTCCGCTCAACAGAGCCACGAACGTCTTCGCAGACCGCGTGCACATCTACAACGCTGCCAATGGCTTCAACATGAGCCGGGGCTCTCTCATCGCCAGCGGATGCCTCATGCACGATCTTGCCGGCTCGGGTGTCACGCTTGGCAATCTGGAACCGTCCGCCGAGATCCGCAACTGCACCATCACACGCACCGGCAGCCACGGCATCTACCTCGGCAAGGGAAAGGGCCTCGTCGTCAACACCATCATCGCAAACACCGGCGGCCACGCCATCGAAGAACATGCGCAGAACGCCAACACCCACACGCGCAAGGCCAACCTCTTC
>CAZSBR010000393.1:0-1521 GCA_964605165.1 uncultured Phycisphaeraceae bacterium | reverse complement strand
GGCCTGCGGGTAGTAGAGCGCGCCGGCAACGCCGCAGATCATGGCCGTGAGCGTGAAGACGAAGAGCTTGTAGGCCTCGACGGGATAGCCGAGGAACCGCACCCGGGGCTCGTCGTCGCGGATGGCCCGAATGATGTTCCCGAACTTGCCCGAAACGATCCAGGCCGCGCCGATATAGGCCAGGCCAAGCGCCAGCGCCGAGGCCCAGAAGAACCAGATGGAGATCCTGTCCTGGCCGATGTTCTCGGCACCGGGCAGGTTCTGCAGCCCCGAGAGGCCGTTGTTGCCGCGCAGGCCGGTATCGTTCTGGAAGAGGTAGAGCGAGAGGGCCACAGGTAAACGCCTGTCACCCGGCTGCGAAACGCCAGCCAGCCGAAGACCAGGGCCAGAAGCCCGGGCACCGCGACGACGAGGAGGAGCGTGAGCGGCAGGCTGCCCGATGCCGCCCACATCCATGGCCAGTCCTCCGCGCCGACCACCGAGAAGATCTGCAGTGCCGTCGCCTCGCTGACCTCCGCCTCGGTGGGCGGGATGACGCTGGCCGAGAGATTGGCGCGCACCACCGCCTCCGTCCGGGCCGTCATCAGCCACATGCCGATGGCATATCCGCCGAGCCCGAAGAAGGCGAAGTGCCCCAGAGAGAGGATGCCGCAGTATCCCCAGACGAGATCCATCGCGAGCGCCGCAAGGCAGAGGCAAAGGGTCATGCCCAGCACCTTGGTGAAGGAGACCGAGATCGCGCCGGTGCCGTAGGCTTCCGAAAGGATCGTCACCACAAGCGCGAAGACGGTGAGTGCCGCGATGAAGACCGGCACCGAGCGGTTGCGGCTGAAGATCGTGCCCCCCATCGCCTCAGTCTCCGGCCGCGCGCCCGCGCAGGGCGATGAGGCCCCGCGGACGGAACTGGATGAAGAGGATCACGATCAGGATCATGTAGGTTTGCGCTGCAAGGGTGTTGGCGGGATTGAGCCACTCGATCACCTTCTGCAGCGACCCGATCATCGTGGCCCCGAGCAGCGTGCCGAAGATGTTGCCCACGCCGCCGACGACAACGGTCATGAAGCTCTGCACGATGTAGTTGGCCCCGAGATCGGGCACCACCTGGGCGAAAAGGCCGATGGCGACGCCCGCGATCCCCGCGATCCCGGACCCCAGCCCGAAGGTAAGCATGTTGATACGGTCGGTGTTGATGCCCATGGACGCGGCCATGGCGGGGTTCTGCGTGACGGCACGGACCTCGAGGCCCAGCCGCGTGCGGTTGAGCGTCAGCCAGAGCGCAACGAAGAAGACCACGCCGAGAATGAAGATCGCCACCCGGATCGAGCTTATCGAAACCACGTCGTTGATCGTGACCGAGCCTGCCAGCCAATCGGGCGGGGTGAGCGGCCGGGCCTGCGTGCCGAAGATCTGCCGGACGATCTGCTGCAGCGCGATCGAGACTCCGAAGGTTGCGAGCAGGGTTTCGAGCGGCCGGTGGTAGAGCCAGCGGATCACCAGCCGCTCGAGGGCCACGCCGCTCGC
>CAZSBR010000392.1:0-1526 GCA_964605165.1 uncultured Phycisphaeraceae bacterium | reverse complement strand
TCGACGATGGCCCCGATCCCGAGCACACCTGGCAGAACCTCGACTTCACGTTCTCCGACGTGCTGCCCGCCGTGGGCTCTGGCGCTTTCCCGGCGACCTTCAATCCCTTTGTCACCTCGACGCTGAACCCGGGTGACATGGTCACCGGCACCACCGCTGGCGGCAGCAACGACTTTGAGTTCAACGAGCTCGATCCGGGCAACGTCAGTGCCACGCCGTACGACGGCAACGACGCGCTGTTCCTCATCAACCACCCCGGCGGCTTCGCCGACATCATCCTCGAGCAGGAAGGCCTCGCCGGCTTCGTGCCGGGCCAGGACCTCGACGTGCGCATCGTCGAGGTCGAGGGTGATTTCTCTGATCTCAACACCGTCTTCAACGAGTCGGCCGAGGGGTCGCTCAACATTGGGTCGGCGGTCGATCGCCTGACCTACTCGAACCTCGCCGCGGGCACCTACGCGGTGCTCGTCGACACGTGGATCGGCGATGGCGGTCCCGATGGCGGCGCCTTCAAGCTCACCTACAACATCCCCGCGCCCAGCTCACTGGCGCTGGTTGGTCTGGGCGGCCTGGCTGCGGTCCGCCGCCGTCGCGCCTGATCCTCGACCAAATCTGTGATTCATCCGCCGGGCGGGCCTCTCGTGGGCCCGCTCGGTTTTTCGTCATGTGAGGGAAGCGCGATCGCTGTGGGCCGTGCGCCATGGTGGCGCGGGTTGGCCGCGGTACCATCTGCCCATGCCGCCGATTCTGCGATGGTTGCTTGCGCTTGGCCCCACGAACCCGATCGCGGTGCGCCTTGTGCAGAACGGCTCGAAGCGGACGCGGCACATGTATGTCCGCAGCGGCTACCTCGCGGTCTTGATCGTCGTGCTGCTCTGGGCGCTGATCTTCAACACGCGCGAGGGCGACCTCTCGTATCTCGAGCTTGCGCGTGCCGGCGCGTCGTCGTTCACGTACATCGCGTACCTGCAGATCCTGCTGATCTTTTTGCTCACGCCGATCTTCATGGCCGGGGCGATCTCGCAGGAGGCGAACCCGCGGACGTGGGACATTTTGCTGACCACGCCTTTGTCGAGCTTGCAGATCGTGCTGGGCAATCTGCTGGGACGCTTGTTCTTCGTGCTGGCGTTGCTCGTGGCCGGCTTGCCGCTGTTTGCGCTCACGCAGTACTTCGGGGGCGTGCCGGGCGAGAGCATCTTTGCGTCGGTGCTTGTGGCCGCGTGCAGCGCACTGGTGGTCGGCACGATTGCGATCGCGCTGAGCACAAGCCGGCTGGTTGGCAAGCGGGCGGTGTTCGCGTTTTACATCGCCTCGGTGTCGTACGTGGCGATCACGGCGGGTGTTGATGTGTGGCTGCGGCAGCGCACGGGCGGCGTGACGTGGCTGACGATGCTCAACCCGTTTCTCGCGCAGCAGTCGCTGCTGAGCCCCTCGGCCTATCCGCGCGGCGGGCCTGGCGACGCCTGGTTCCTCCGGCATCCCGTATCGGCCTGGTGCCTGCTGAGCACGGGGCTGAGCGTGCTGTT
>CAZSBR010000391.1:0-1535 GCA_964605165.1 uncultured Phycisphaeraceae bacterium | reverse complement strand
AACTGCGCAATGCGCTGATCGTCTTCGGCATCGTCATCGGCATCAACTATCTGGCGAGCTACATACAGGAAATCGTCGTCGGCCAGACAGCCGAGAACGTCCTGTTCGACATCCGTGAAGCGATGCTGGACCATCTGCAGAACGTCTCGCTGTCCTTCATGGACAAAACCGAGGTCGGCCGGCTGATGTCGCGCCTTCAGGGCGACGTCAACGCCATGCAGGAGTTTCTGGAAACCTCGGTATTGTCGCTGGGCGACTTCCTGCTGCTGTTCGGCATCGTGGCGTCGATGCTTTGGCTCGATGTCCGGCTCGGTCTTCTGACGCTCGCCGTGCTGCCGGTGCTTTTCGTGGTGCGCATCTTCTGGCTGCCCCTCGCCCGCAAGGCCTTCATGCGCGCCCATGAGACCAACTCGGTGGCCAATGGCGCGCTCGCCGAAGCCATCCACGGGGTGCGCACCGTGCAGAGCATGGACCGCCAGCAGGTCAACTTCACGCTGTATGACGACAAGGCGACCGCAAACCTGGACGCCCACAGGGTCGCCGCCCGCTATGCCCAGGTGATGGTGCCGATCGTCGACACGCTGACGGGCCTTGCGATGGCGATCGTCATCGTCGTCGGCGGCGCCATGGTGCTCGACCAGACGCTGGAAGTGGGCGTCATGGTGGCGTTCCTGTTCTACATCCAGCGCTTCTTCGACCCGATCCGCTCGCTGACCATGCAATATTCGGTGATGCAGCGGGCCATGGCCTCGGGGCAGCGGTTGATCGACGTGCTCGACGTGGCGGTCGATATCAAGGACGCCGAGGATGCCGTCGACCTGCCGCACGAGACCGAGGGCGCGGTGGAATTCCGCAACGTGACCTTCGGCTACAACCCGGCGGAGCCGGTGCTGAAGAACGTGAGCTTCACGGTGAACCCCGGCGAGACGGTGGCCCTGGTCGGGCCGACCGGGTCGGGCAAATCCAGCGCCATGTCGCTGCTCAAACGCTTCTATGACGTGCAGGGCGGCCAGGTCCTGATCGACGGCCACGATGTGCGCCAATTGTCCCAGGCCTCGGTCGGGCGCGAGATCGCCATGGTGCTGCAGGAGCCGTACCTGTTCAGCGGCACGCTGATGGAGAACATCCGCTACAACAAGACCGACGCCACTGACGCCGACGTGATGGCGGCCGCGAAGGCCGTCGGCGCCCATGATTTCATCATGGCCCTGCCGGCAGGCTACCAGACCGAGATGGGCGAGCGGGGCGGGTCGCTCTCGCTCGGGCAGCGGCAGCTTGTCAGCTTCGCGCGCGCGTTGGTGGCCGATGCCCGCATCCTGGTGCTGGACGAGGCCACGGCCAGCATCGACAGCTATACCGAGATGCTGATCCAGAAGGCGCTGGTCACGCTGCTGACGGGCCGCACCGGCCTTGTCATCGCCCACCGTCTGGCCACCATCCGCGATGCCGACCGGATCATCGTGTTGCAGGCAGGCGAGGTGCTGGAGCAGGGCAACCACGATGAGCTGATGGCGCTCGGCGGGCTCTATTCGCAG
>CAZSBR010000390.1:0-1537 GCA_964605165.1 uncultured Phycisphaeraceae bacterium | reverse complement strand
CCAACGTCACCTGCGGCTTTCTGGGCGGCATGGGCGGCTGCGCGATGATCGGCCAGTCCCTCATCAACGTGAAATCCGGCGGCCGCGGCAGGCTCAGCGGCATCACCGCAGCCGTCGCCATGCTCCTGTTCATCCTCTTCCTCTCACCTCTGATCGAGTCCATCCCCGTCGCCGCGCTCGTCGGCGTGATGTTCATGGTCGTCATCGGCACGTTCGAGTGGACCACGCTCCAGACCTGGCGACGGATCCCCAAGGCCGAGGTCCTCGTCATGCTCGTCGTTGCGGGCTACACCGTCATCATGCACGATCTGGCGACCGCGGTCATCATCGGCGTCGCGCTCTCGGCGCTCGTCTTCGCGTGGAACAAAAGCAAGCACCTCGTCGCCGATGTGCAGATCAATGAACACGGCAGCAAGATCTACCAGCTTCACGGCGTGCTGTTCTTTGGCAGCGTCTCACGCTTCCGTGACCTCTTCACGCCCCACGACGACCCCGATGATGTCGTCATCGATTTCTACTTCAGCCGTGTCTACGACCAGTCCGGCCTTGAGGCCATCAACGCCCTGGCCGACCGCTATCAGAAGCTCGGCAAACGCCTGCACCTCCGCCACCTGAGCGACGACTGCCGACGCCTGCTCGACCGCGCCGGCGACCTCGTCGAGGTCAACATCAGCGAGGACCCCCACTACCACGTCGCCACCGACCGAGCCAACTGGGTGCGGTAACGAGCAAGCTCACACACCAAGCCGCTGGGCAATCAGCTTCGCCTGCTTCACATGCAGCGCACCGTGAAACGCTGGGAAGCACGCCCAAGTTCGCGCGGGCAACGCCCCGAACCATGGGTGCTCGTGCGATGCGTCGGTCTCAAGCCACGCCGTGTCCTCCAGCACCAACGCGAGGCGCTCCTGTGCTTCCTGAACCAACTCCATGGCCGACTCTGCGCTCACGCCCTCGTGGGCCTTGTAGTCCGCAGTCTTGACCTCGATGTCATAGCGACCGCGGTCCCTGAGCGACTCAAGCAACTCCGCCAGCCCCGTGTTCACAAGCCCCACGTGCTCGATGGTCATCGCCAGCGAGTAACTGGTGCTGCTGGCTTCCAGCCCCGGCAGACGCTTGATCTGCACGCGCTCAGTGGCCCGGTCGCCGAGCTGCCGTGCGAGCCAACCGAACTCGTCGCGCTGGTCGCCGCAGAGCGCCAGCGTCTCCTCCGGCGGACACCGCTTGCACCACCGCTTGATGAGCAAGCCGCCGATGAATCGCTCGATTGCGGGCACGCCAGATCCATTCTGTTGCTTGGCCATGTCCGATCGTTCGCATGCCGAGCCAGCCGCGATACTGCCAAGTCAAGTCAACAAGTCTCTGTCCATCTCACGTTTGCCACTCCGGCCCGCGGAGTATTGGCCGCACAGATGTCAATCAGGACCTTTAGATCTCGCCGAAGATATGGCTTATGAGGCCCATTTCAGCAAGCTCTAGCGTTGCGAACTTTGCGCAGCAGCCACACCAGAAACTGCAGGGCAATGAGAACTTGCCCGAT
>CAZSBR010000389.1:0-1538 GCA_964605165.1 uncultured Phycisphaeraceae bacterium | reverse complement strand
GTTAAGGGGTTTGTCGAAGTAAAGCTGCATGAAGATCGCGAGCACGAGCACGCCCTTGACCGTCGCGATCGAGAGGGCGATGAGCACGTTGACCCAGTGCGGCAGGACGACGCCGGTGAGGTCCATGAACCAGACTTCGGCCTGGGCCGCGGCGACCGTGCCAACGGTGAGCGCGAGCAGGATCAGCAGCGTGCCGACGAGCAGCGGCATGGGCAGGATGGTGTGCCCGTGGTGGTCCGAATCATGGTTGCCGTGCGGGTCGTTCATGTCGGTGACTCTGTGTGCGGTTGAGTGTGCGGCCATGGTTTGGCTCCGTGTGGATTCGGGTCGGGGGGCTTTGGCAGGGCGATTTAGTGGATGAGGTAGAGCAGGGGGAAGAGGAAGATCCAGATGACGTCGACGAGGTGCCAATAGAGGCCGGCAATCTCGACGCCCGTGTAGTGCGTCGGGCCGAATGCCTGCTTGCGGGCCTTGAGGTACATGAAGAAGAGCACGCCCATGCCGATGATGACGTGGGCGGCGTGGATGCCGGTGCCGACGTAGTACACGCCCCACCAGAGGGGCTCGTAGGCGCTGGTGGTGTAGGGGTAATCGAACCAGGCGCCGGGTCGCTTGCCGTCGGCCCACTTGGGCGAGTACTCGAAGAAGAACTTGATGAGCAGGAACGCGAGGCCGCAGGCGATGGTGATGAGCAGATTGACCTTGAGCCAGAACTGGCGATTGAGCTGGGCGTCGCGGATGGCGGCGGCGACGGTGAAGGAGGAGATCAGGAGGATGACGGTGTTGGCGAGCCCGAAGCCCACGTCGAGGGACTTGGAGCCGGCGGCCCAGGCCTCGGGGTAGAGCATGCGGAAGACGCCGTAGGCCACGAAGATGCCGGCGAAGAGCAGGACCTCGGTGGTGAGGAAGAGCCACATGCCGAGCTTGCACGCGTCGAACTCGTCGTCCTTGTTGCGGAAATGCGAGGCGGCCTTGGTGCGCTGCCAAAGCGGCGCAGCCTTTTCGCTGGCTTCGGTGCCCGGCGCGCTGGGTTGGCCTGCGGGGAGAGTTGTCATTGGCGCTGCTCCTTGCCCGCGTGGCGGTTGCGGGCACTGCCTGTCTTCAAGAGAAACCCGCGAGCCGGGCGTTCCCCGGCTCGCGAGTGGTAGGAATCGGAACTGATTATGCCTTGGCGGGCTCGGAAGGCCCGGCGTAGTCGTCGGGCATCGGGAAGTCGCCCTCGTAGTTCGGCGGGCGAACGGTGTCGAAGTCGTACGGGCCGTGGGTCACGATGGGCTCGTGGTGGAAGTTGTGCTCGATGGGTGGGCTCTCGGTCTCCCACTCGAGGGTGAGCGCGCCCCACGGGTCGGCCGGGGCCTTCTCGCCCGCGACGAGCGAGTGCACGAAGTTGAACAGGTGGATGAGGAAGCCCAGCAGCAGGACCCACGACCCGATGGTCGAGACCACGTGCAGGAGCTGGAACTCATCGACGTAGGAGGCATACCGGCGGGGCATGCCCTGCGTGCCGAGGAAGAACTGGATGAAGAAGGTGATGTTGA
>CAZSBR010000388.1:0-1541 GCA_964605165.1 uncultured Phycisphaeraceae bacterium | reverse complement strand
CTCCAGAGCGGCCCGGACCACTGAACGGACGATGTCCGGTTCGTCGAGATGGACTTGGGTTTCGGGCGGCATGGTCGTTTCGAGTATGCTAAAGCCCGCCAGAGCACCACGCTCATCTCGACCGCCTGACACCTTCAGGGAGAACACTGATGTCCGACATGTCCTCGATGCAAGCCCCCCACCGCGGCCCATTGTTGCTGGTGCTCGGCATCGTCAGCCTTGTGCTGTGCCAACTCCTCGGCCCGGTTGCCTGGATCATGGGCAAGGGTGATCTTGCCAAGATGGATCAGGGCCAGATGGACCGGGAGGGCAGAGGCCTGACCCAAGCCGGGATGATCTGCGGCATCGTGGCGACCGTGCTCATGCTCGTGTCGATCGTCATCGGACTGCTCATGCTGGTGCTGGGTGTCGGAGCCGCAGCAGCGGGCGCTGCCGGTGCCGGTCCCTGAGGCTGGGGTGTCCGCTTGAGGCTCTCGCCTTTGAGCATCACAAGGGCTGACCGTGCACGTTGAGCTCCGCAGGGTTGAAGGGCACGAACGCGTGTCGCGATGGCTGCTCGTGGCCTACAGCGTGTGGGCGAGCATGGTGCTCATTGTGCACCTCATCAACACCTTCACCGATGCCGACGTGCTGCTGTGTCTGTTCAGGCGTTTCACGCATCACCCTTGCCCATCATGTGGCTCGACCCGTGCCGTGAGCGCCTTCCTCTCGGGCAGCTTCGGCGAGGCATTCTGGCTCAACCCGCTCGTGATGACGGTCCTCGTCGCGGGCGGCTTGCTTGTCCTGCTCCGTGTGATCGCGGGCAGACATCTCAGGGTGGTGCTCAGGCAACGCGAACGACACGCGGCGTGGCTGCTCCTTGCAGCGGCGGTCGGGTTCAACTGGTGGCACGTGGCTCGCTATCACGCGGATGCTGGTCTCGCATCTGACCAGCCAACACACCGTCCTTCGGAGGCAGTCCCCCATGGCTCGCAAGAACGCATCCCATGAAAGAGCACCGGATGCTGGCGGTGGCACCATCTGCCTCGGCTGCAGCTATGACCTCGCCGGGCTGAACGTCGACGGCGCGTGCCCCGAGTGCGGCAAACCGATCGCAGAGTCGCTGCAGGGCGACTTGCTGAGCCACGCCGATGCTGTTTGGCTGAGGGCGGTGTACCGAGGCTTTCGGCGCATCACCTTCGCTGCGCTGTCGGTCGTAATCGCGTTTCTCACCGCGCTGATCGCTGCCGTTGCGCTCGCGGGTTTTTCGGGAACAAGCGTGGGCTCCGGCATTCCGGGCATGTTCGACGTCATCGCGGCGGTTCTCTTCACGATGGTCGGGGTGCTGATGATCGCCGCGCCGTTCATCATGCTCTGGGGCTGGTTCAGCGCGACCAAGCCGGAGCCCGGACGGCACGATCAGCGGGTTGAGAGACAACGGCTCTGGACACGGTGGTCGGCGGTCGCTTGGCTCGCGATCGTCCTGCTGGGATACGTCGGCGTCTCCGTGTCGCAGGCTCTCAGCCCGTTCTTTGCCGGCTACGACTCGCTGATCAGCCTTG
>CAZSBR010000387.1:0-1550 GCA_964605165.1 uncultured Phycisphaeraceae bacterium | reverse complement strand
GGGGGTCTTTCTCGCCATGCCGATCAGCCGGGGCTAGTCCATCACCCGCTCGCTCTGGATTCAGGACATGGGTGCCTTTTATGGCCCTAATATCTTCCTCGCAGAAACCTCTGCCACATCGGGCGGTCTCGATTCCCTGCTGGAACCCCACGGACCCATCAAGGAAGCGCAGGAGCTCGCGGCACGCGCTTTCGGCTCCAAGCAGACCTTCTTTGCCACCAACGGCACCTCGACCTGCAACAAGATCGTGGTGCAGGCGCTGGTGCGACCCGGCGATATCGTGCTGGTGGATCGCGACTGTCACAAGTCGCATCACTACGGGATGGTGCTGGCGGGTGCCCATGTCGTCTACATGGAAAGCTATCCGCTGCACGAATACTCGATGTATGGCGCGGTGCCGATTTCCGAGATCAAGCGCAAGCTGCTCGAATTGCGCGCGGCGGGCAAGCTGGACCAGGTGCGGATGGTCCTGCTTACCAACTGCACCTTCGACGGCATCGTCTACAACGTGCAGCAGGTGATGGAGGAATGCCTCGCCATCAAGCCCGACCTCGTGTTCCTGTGGGACGAGGCGTGGTTCGCCTTTGCCCGGTTCGAGCCGACCTATCGCCAGCGCACCGCGATGCACGCGGCCGGCGTGCTGCGCGAATCGCTGCGCACCGAAGAGCACGCGCGCGCCCATGCGGCGCAGCAGAAGGCGCTGAAGGACGCGCCCGACGCGGCATGGCTCGAGACGCGGCTGATCGCGCCGCCGGATGCGCGGGTGCGGGTCTACGCCACGCAATCGACGCACAAGACGCTGACCGCGCTGCGCCAGGGCTCGATGATCCATGTCAACGACCAGGGCTTCAAGGGCGAGGTCGAGGAGGCCTTTCACGAGGCCTACATGACCCACACCTCGACCAGCCCCAACTACCAGATCATCGCCTCGCTCGACGTGGGCCGCCGACAGGTCGAACTCGAGGGGTTCGACTTCGTGCAGCGGCAGGTCGAGAGCGCCATGGCGATCCGCCGGGCGATCGCCGACCATCCGCTCCTGTCGAAGTATTTCCGCGTGCTGACCGCGGGTGACATGATCCCCGAGCGGTGCCGCGAGAGCGGCGTGACCAGCTATTACGACAGCCAGCAGGGGTGGACCGATATCTGGGAATGCTGGGCGAGCGACGAATTCGTGCTCGACCCCACGCGCGTGACGCTGCTGGTGGGCAATACCGGCTGGGACGGCGACACGTTCAAGACCAAGATCCTGATGGACAAGTACGGCATCCAGATCAACAAGACCTCGCGCAACACCGTGCTCTTCATGACCAACATCGGCACCACGCGCAGCTCGGTCGCCTACCTGATCGAGGTGTTGGTCGAGATCGCGCACGAACTGGACGACCTGCTGGACGACGCCAGCAAGATGGAGAAGCGGTCGTTCGAGAACCGTGTCTCGGCGCTGGTGAACGAAGTGCCGCCGCTGCCGGATTTCAGCCGCTTCCACCCGGCCTTCCGCGACGGCGAGGACACGCCCGAAGGCGACATCCGCCGCGCCTTCTTCCTCGCCT
>CAZSBR010000386.1:0-1563 GCA_964605165.1 uncultured Phycisphaeraceae bacterium | reverse complement strand
TTGCCACGGGCCAGCAACGCTTCAAAATCACTGCCTCAGACGCCCGACAGAACGACCGCTTTGGCAGCTCTGTTGGGATCTCGGGCAACATCGTTATCGTTGGTGCTCCGGGTGATGACGACGGCCCGATTGATGCTGGGTCGGCGTATCTCTTTGATGCCACTACGGGCCAGCAGGTCGCCAAGCTTCTGGCATCTGACCGGGCGACCTCGGATGGCTTCGGAACCGCGGTAGCGATCGATGGAACGTACGCGATCATCGGCGCAGCGGGGAATGACGATGGCGGAGCAGGCTCTGGATCGGCCTACGTGTTTGACGTGATCACTGGTCAGCAACTGCTGAAGCTAACCGCTGCGGATGCGGCAGCAGGAGACCTCTTTGGCAGCGCTGTGGCCATCTGTGGGCGCCGCGCTGTCATCGGTGCATACCGTGATGATAACGCGTCGGGTTCTGCTTACGTCTTCGACGTTTCGAATGGAGAGCAACTCTTCAAGCTCGTTGCTTCCGACGGCTCCAGTGAAGACTGGTTTGGTAGGGCCGTGGGCATCTCGAGCGATCGCGTACTCGTGGGTGCGTATCGAGATGACGACGCCGGAAGCAACTCCGGGTCCGCCTACGTGTTCAACCTGCCGCCGCAATGCACGGCCGACATTGCTGATGACCTCGGCTTCCAAGGCGCCGATGGGCAAGTCAGCTTCGGCGACTTTCTGTTTGCTCTGGCGTTGCTCGGACCGTGTCCAAACGGCACGCCCGGTTGCACCGGCGACATTGCTGATGATCTAGGAGGCCCCGGCTGTGAAGACGGTCAAGTCTCGTTCGGCGACTTCCTGCTGCTGCTGACGCTGCTGGGGCCCTGCCCCTGACGGTCGTCGGCTGCGTCGGGATTACTCCTGCGGCTTGGACCAGTTGATGTCGGGCTCTTTGTGGAGCACGCCGGCGGCGCGTTTGACGCACTGGCGGCAGAAGCGGGCCTCATCACGGATGGGGCTTTGCCACATGGGCATGGGCTTGTCTTCAAGGCAGAGCACGCAGTGCTGATCGGTCTCGCTATCGGCTTCGCCGGCGCGGTCGATGACGAGGTCGATGTAGGCGATGGTGAGGCACGGGCCGCAGATGCACGAACCCTGGTGGCCCTCGACCATGGCGCGGTCGTGGGTCCATTCGCTTGCGCAGGCATCGCAGAGGACATCGCTCATCTGGACGTTGTCGTCGTTGGTGGTTTCGCGTCGCATGGTGTGTGAGGCTTGGTGTTACGGCTCGGTGCTGACGAGCTGGTGCTGGGCGAGGCGGCGGTAGAGATCACACCGATCGAGCAACTCGGTGTGGGTGCCGACGTCGACGATCTGGCCGTGATCGAGGACGACGATGCGGTCTGCGTTGATGACGGTGCTGAGGCGGTGGGCGACGACGAGGGTGGTTCGGCCCTGGGCGAACTCGGCGAGTGCCTGGGTGATGGCGGCCTCTGACTCGGAGTCGATCATGGAGGTGGCTTCATCGAGCAGGAGGATGGCGGGGTCACGGAGGATGGCGCGTGCGATGGCGATGCGCTGGCGTTGGCCGCCG
>CAZSBR010000385.1:0-1574 GCA_964605165.1 uncultured Phycisphaeraceae bacterium | reverse complement strand
GGCCGATCTGCTCAAAGGTCAGCAGCTTGTTGGGGATCAATCGGCAGACGATCGCCAGGTCGCCGCGTTGGCGGAAGACCGAGACGCGGAAGCGGCCCTGGTCCCCGTAGGCGAAGCCGAAGTCGCAGGAGCCGACTTCCTGGAGTTCCTGCTGGGCACGCTCGGGCGTGATCGCCTTCATGAGCGTGACCATGTCCTCGCCTTCGAGGACCTTGGTATCGAGGTTTTTGAGCCCGCCGTGCAGGCGGAGGGTCGGCTTGCGGCCCACCGTGAGGTGGAGGTCGGAGGCCTTGAGTTTGATGACCGTCTCGAGGAGTCGGTCGATCTGCATGCTGGACATGGCGTCTCTCCGTTGTGTGGTCTGACGCGCCGGCCTTTTGCGAGCTTTGGGCCGGTGGGGGGTCGTGGTGAGTAAGCGGTGGGGCGTGGGGCGTTATGGGCGCCCCGCCGGGTGCGTTATACGAGGGCCTCTTCTTCTTCCGAGCCGCTGCCCATGCCCGTGCCTTCGACCTGGGCGATGCGGGCGATCTCGGCGGGCGTGGTCATGCCTTTGAGGATCTTGATCTTGCCGTCTTCGAGCAGCGAACGCATCCCGTTGGCGAGGGCGGCCTTGCGGATCTTCTCGACGGGGGCCTGGTTGAAGGTCAGGTCGCGGATCTCGGCGTTCATGCCCATCATCTCGAAGATGGCCTTACGCCCGCGGTAGCCCGTGCCGCCGCAGCGATCACAACCGATGGCTTTGTAGATCGTGTTGCCGGCCCGGTCGGCGTCGGAGATGTTGGTGAGGCGCAGGAACTTGGGGTCCGGGTTGGGATCGGGTTCCTTGCACTCGTCGCAGATCACGCGGATAAGCCGCTGGGCCATGACCGCCTGGATAGAGCTCGCCACGAGGAACGGCTTCACGCCCATGTCGATGAGGCGCGTCATCGCGGAGGGCGCATCGTTGGTGTGGAGGGTCGAGAAGACGAGGTGGCCCGTCAGCGCCGCCTGAATCGCGACCTCAGCGACTTCCTTATCGCGGATCTCACCCACGAGGATGACGTTGGGCGCCTGGCGCAGCATCGCGCGGAGTACGCTCGCGAAGGTCAGGCCGATCGACTCGCGCACCTGGCACTGGTTGATGCCCGTGAACGCGTATTCGATGGGGTCCTCAGCGGTGATGATCTTCTTGTCGGGCCGGTTGAGCACGTCGAGCGCCGAGTAGAGCGTCGTCGTTTTGCCCGAACCCGTGGGGCCCGTCACGAGGAAGATGCCGTTGGGCCTGCGGATGATCCGGTTGAAGGCCTCCATGTTGTCTTCTTCGAAGCCCAGGTTCGCCAGACCGATGCGGACCGAGTCGGGCCGGAGCACACGCAGCACGATCGACTCGCCGTGGTACGCGGGGCAGGCCGACACGCGGAAGTCGATGACCTGCTCCTCGCCCGTCTCCTGGTTGGGGATGGGCATCTTGATGCGGCCGTCCTGCGGGATCCGCTTCTCGGCGATGTTCACCGCCGACATCAGCTTGAAGCGTGCGAGGACCGCGTTCTGCATGCGCTTGGGCAGGTTGTCGCGCTCGATGCAGACGCCGTCGA
>CAZSBR010000384.1:0-1576 GCA_964605165.1 uncultured Phycisphaeraceae bacterium | reverse complement strand
AGCGCCGCCAGCGGGCCCTCAGGATGCCCGCACACGCTGGGGACTGAGCCTGGCTGCGATCATGCCGGCGACGAGCACCCCCACGAGAACCAGGCCGCGGACAAAGGCCCGATCGATGGCCCCCGCGGTGGCCCGCTCCAGTGCCAGCGCCGGCTCGCTGATCTTGGGTGAGTCCAGCAGCGTGTTGGCCTGTTCGAGCAGCACCGTCAATCGCTGGGCTGCCTCGGCTGTCTCGATCGCAGCATCGCGGACGTCCTTCATGTCCAGCGGCTCGCGGTCGCCCGCATCCCGCGCATCGAAGCGCTCTGCGAGATGATCGAGCGCCTGGACGGTGCCCGTCAGATCCGTGGCAAGCCCTGCCGAGCTGTCGATGGTGTCGCGCAGTTCAACGAGCATGTCCCGCAGCACGGGCTCGCGCGCCTGCAGGTCATCGAGCGATGCACGCCACTCCTGCCCGAAACGGTCGAACGTCTCGTCGATGGCGCGCGCACGCTCGATCTCCACCCGAGCCTGCAGATCCTCCATTGCATCCACCAGCACAGTGGCCAGCGCACGCTCGGCCTGATCGATCGCCTCGACGCGCTCAGCGCGGATCTTGGCGAGCGCTTCATCGACCGCATCGGCAAGCTCGGAGTCAAGGTCATTGAGACGCCGAGTCGCAGCTTCGCTCAGCCGCTGCGCAGCCTGCATCGTCGCGGTTGCCTCGCGCAGTTCCGGCTGATCCGCAAGGCGGTAGGCCGTCAGTTCGGACTGCTGACCCAGCAGGTAGGGATAGCGCGTCGCGCCCCAGAGCAGCCGCTCGCCAAGCAGGCGTGATTGCTCGATCTCCGCGGTCGCATCATCCACCGCGCGGAACAACCCGCCCGCGCGGCGACGGCTGGCCAGCGTGGGCAGACGCCGCTCGTCGGTGAACTCATCGAACCTGACCAGCGCCACGACCGTGCGGTGCGCGTTGTGGCTTTGCCATTCGGCAATGAGGGAGCCCAGATCGGCCAACTGCTCCGTCGAGAGCACCTGCCCGGCCAGTTCCTTCACTCGAGCTTCGCCGGCCACCAGGCGGGCCGCAGCAGCCTCGACTCGGGCCGAATCATGCGTGGCAAGATCCGCCCAGTGCCGCTCGAAGCTCCACCGCTGAAGAGAGGCAAGCACAACCATGTCGAGCAGCGCCGCATCCGGGTTGGCGCTGGTCGCGATGTCGATGGCGGCGCCCGTGCCGTTACGGAGGAACGATGTGGCCAGCGCCCGGCCTCGAGGATCCTGCTCCGGATAATAAAGATGCAGGTACACCGCCTCGCCGAGTGTGGCCATGTATTCGTCAGCCATCTCCATGACCAGCGCCTGCACCGCCAGTTCATCGAGGCCCGCCGACCGTGACGCCGAAGCACTCGGAGGCGACTGCGCAGGAACGGACTGGCAGCCCGCCGCCACCATGCCGACAGCAACACACACCATCGCTCGAACCGTCTTGTAGATCACGGCACAACACTCCGCTTTGGACCCCGAGGGGCCCTCAGCTTATCGCAAAGTGCCGATGCAGCGCCTCGCGGCGGAACGTGAAGATGTTCGTCAGGTCCCG
>CAZSBR010000383.1:0-1576 GCA_964605165.1 uncultured Phycisphaeraceae bacterium | reverse complement strand
GGAAGGGCGCGTTGGCCTGCAGGTCCTGGATGGACTTCTTCCAGAGGAGGGTGGTGGAGATTTCGACGTTCTGGCGGCGGAGTTTGAGGAAGTACAGGATCACCAGCGTCGGCACAGCGATCGCAGCGACGATCCCCGCCAGTGTGGGTGTGAGCCAGGTCATCGGCGATCTCCGACCGGCGGCATGCCACAGAACGCGGATCGCGCCATGCGCACATCGATGACCCAATGGCGCTCATCGTCGAAATCCGTCATAAAGAATCCGAAGGGGATCTCAAGACAAGCTGTCTCAAACGCGAGACGAAGATCTTCGATTGGAACTTCAATCACGTCGTTCAAGCCTTGGTCCGCAGTCAGACTGACCCTCGCACTTGGCTTTAGCAACAGTACTCGCTCGCAGCTTGCGATGAATGCACGCCTGAGTTCTGGCGTCTTCACCGACTCGCTACAGAGCAGGCGAGAACGGTCCCAGTCGATCCCAGTAGCGCCCCAGGGATACTCGTTGATCAACGACTCGAATGAGACCTGGCGAGTCGCAGCGACTTTGGCTGAGGCAACACACCCCACAAAGTCAGCGACGAGTTCGTCATTGAGTTTCTGCTCATAGCTCATCGCACCAGCCCCCTCCGCCGGAAGTAATCGAGCAGGAGTGTGTCGATGGGCGTGTCTGTCTGGACGGTCAGCAGGTTGATGTCCCGGCGAGCGCAGAACGTTCGCAGGGTGTCGCAGTACGCTGCGAGATTCGCCTTGTATCGCTTCAGAAGCGGGGCTGCGACGGTGATCTCGGCGTAGTCGCCATCCTCGACATCGCGCAGGCGGAGGTCGCCGCGGAAGCGCTCGGCCTTCTCGGGGTCGACCTCGTCGGGCGTGAGGCACTGCAGCGCGAAGACGTCGTAGCCTCGGCCCATGAGCAGGCGCAGGCCATCCTCGTAGCCCTCCTTGAAGAAGAAGTCGCTCAGCACGACCATGACGCCCTTGCCGCGGCGGGACAGCGCGATGCGCTTGGCCGCCTCGCCGAAGTTGCTGCCGCCTCCCGGCTCGAGGCTGCAGAGCCACTGGGCGAGTTCGTTGGTGCGCCGCCGACCTCTGAGATCACGGATGGACGAGACAATGCCGGTGGAGAGTGACTGGCCGTCGACCATCTCGGCGTCTTGGGTGCCGATGGCGGTCATGGCCACGCGGTTGTAGTTGACGAGCCCGATGTAGCCCAGCGCCATCGCGACCTGCTGCATGTAGAGAAAGCGGCCCGGCTCGCCGGTATCGCCCGAGCCCGAGCAATCGATGACAACGTGCAGGCAGAGGTCTTCTTCTTCAAGGAACAGCTTGAGGAAGAGCCGGTCAAGGCGGCCGAAGATGTTCCAATCGACGTGGCGGAGGTCATCACCCGCGACGTAGGGACGGTGGTCTGCAAACTCGACGCTCTCGCCCCGGCGCTTGGAGCGGCGCTCGCCTCGCATCTTGCCGCTGAAGATCTTGCGGCTGGTGACATCGAGTCGGCCGACGCGCGCGATGAGCTTGGCATCGAGCAGTTCATCGAGCTTGGTGGGACGCTTTGGCGTCTCGGTGCGGATCATGG
>CAZSBR010000382.1:0-1582 GCA_964605165.1 uncultured Phycisphaeraceae bacterium | reverse complement strand
TGAACGCGTGGTACTCGGCGCCGGACATCCTGTCGTTCACGATCGGTCGCGAGCCCGTGGATGATTTCGGCGTCGGCCGATCCGCCGCGTTGTAGGCGACGTTGTACGGCGGGTCGGTGTGGAGTATGTGGTAGCGGTCGTCGCCGAAGAGCCGCGCCACAAGGTCCGCGTCCGTGCAGTCGCCGCAGGCGATGCGGTGGGGTCCGAGTTCGATAACTTCACCGGGCTGGGTGATCGGCTCGGTCTCGGCTTGTGGCTTCAACGCCCCGGCGTCTTTGCCGGACTCGGCCTCCACGCCGCAGTCGTGTTCGGCGAGGAGTTGATCGATCTCGCCCGACGACAGCCCGGTCAGGTCCGCCTCGAATCCGGAATCCGCTGTCAGCTCGCTCAGCAGCGATGCCAGGAGGTCGTGGTCGTTTTCGCCGGAGATGTTGTTGAGGGCGAGGTTGAGGGTCTTCTCCTTCTCCAGCGGCAAGTCGACCACCGACACGAGCACCTTTTGGAGGCCCTGAGCCAAGAGGATGCTCAGCCGCTGGTGCCCGGCGACGAGGTGGCCGGTCCGCTTGTTCCAGACGGGCAGCTGGGCGACGCCGAACGCCTCGACGCTCGCCCTCAGCTGTCGGCCGGCTCTGGAATCGGGGTGGTGGGGCTTGCGGGGGTTGTACGGGGCGGGGTTGATCCGCTTGATGGATACCCACTGTGGTTTGGCGAACTCGACCATGGTGTGTCCTCGGCGTGCAGGGGTTGTGTGATGCCCCCAAACCCTTCGGGCTCGGGACTTTCGGAGCGGGCAAGGGCCCACGCTCTGCACATGAGGATCGCGTTGCGACAGATCTCGGCCATCCCGCCAACAGGACGTCATCCGGACGCGGGTGTGACCGCCACTGCTTGCAGGTAGAATCAGTCGTTGGGTGGCCTGTCAGGGCGGTAGTAGCCCCTGCCGCTGACATTGACGATCTCGAAGCCTGACTTCCGCATCCTGGAGATTCGCTTCCGTACGGCTTCTTCGGATGAGATTCCAAGTTGTGCGATCAACTCCTTCGCAGACAGACAATGTCCATCCAGCAGAGTCCAAATCTCCTGCTGGTCGTCTGTCAATGGAGCTCGTCGCTCGCCCTCAAGGCCCGAAGGCCCCACAAGCACGGCGAGTTCCTCGAAGTGATCGATCTTCTCGTGCGCACGACGCATCAAAGCTGTTGGGTTGAGAGTGCCGGCTTGGCTGATTTCAACCGCGGTCATGCCCCAAGCACGGGAAGCAACCCTGACCGCATCATCTGCGGCTTCGAGCCTTAAGATGACTTCCGAGAGAACAGTCTGTTTGGCGCCTCGCGCGGCCAAGAGGACTTCGGCACGCAAGGGCTTGGTTGCTGCCGCATGGGATTGAAGCTCTGAGTGAATGGCATCGCGGTCCCCGGCCAATGCCATGGCCTCGCTGAGAATCCTTCGGAGGCAACTGCTGAGTGCCGCGATACAGTCTTGGTGGAATTTGCGGTGTGTTTGCATGACATGCCAGAGCGATGAGACGAAGCTCGCGCAGCCAAGCCTCTCGATCCAGTGTATCGCGGTTTCAACCACTCCCGAC
>CAZSBR010000381.1:0-1614 GCA_964605165.1 uncultured Phycisphaeraceae bacterium | reverse complement strand
AACCAGCAACCTAGCGGTTAACAGCCGCTCGCTCTACCAATTGAGCTATCGGGGAAACTGAGCGGTAACACTAGCCCGCCCAACCGCCTCGTCAACACCCTATCGGCCCCACCCACGCCCGGCTTTGAGCAGATCTGGTGACCGAGCCACCAACCCAGCCAATTTGCCCAAGCCCGCTCGCCCCCAGCAGCCGAAGGGCTATCATCATCGCTCGATTGAACCCACCCCTCACAGACACCCGAATCTCCGCGACGAGGCGACGCCATGAAGAAGGACACCCATCCGGGCTTCTACAACTGCAAGGTTTACCACAACGGCGAGGTCGTCATGGAGGTCGGTGCGACCGTGCCTGAACTGCACGTCGAAGTCTGGTCCGGCTCTCACCCCTTCTTCACCGGTCGCCAAGCCTTTGTGGACGCTGCGGGACGCGTTGAGAAGTTCCAGCGCAAGTTCCAGGGCGACTACTTCAAGGGTCGCAAGACCAAGAAGGTCCACAAGCAGGGCTGACCCAAACACGCAACTGCCGTGCGTTGACACGCCAGCGGATCGGATGGCCCCAAAGGGCTCGTCGATCCGCGCTTTACCAGATTCTTACGCTATAATCCGTTCATCCGGATGATCGAACTATCACCTCCGCCACGGGAGCTTTCATGCCAGAGTCTTTCGCTCAGGCCCTTCAACGCCGGCTGCTCATCATCGACGGTGCCATGGGCACCCAGATCTACAGCCGGGACCTCTCCGTCGAGACCGACTACTGCGGCTGCGAGAACTGCACCGACATCCTCGTCCGGTCCCGCCCAGACGTCATCACCGATATCCACGCCGCCTACCTGAACGCGGGGGCCGACTGCATCGAGACCGATTCCTTCGGCGGGGCACGTCACACCCTCGGCGAGTTCGATCTCCAGGACGAGTGCTTCACGCTCAACAAGACCGCTGCGGAGATCGCCCGAAGCGTCGCCGACGAGCACTCAACTTCCGACAAGCCGAGGTTCGTCCTTGGCTCGATGGGTCCCGGCACCAAACTCATCACGCTCGGCCAGATTAACTGGAACACCCTCTACGAAAGCTACCGGTTGCAGGCCGCGGGCCTCATTGCGGGCGGCGCCGACGCGCTGCTCATCGAGACCTGCCAGGACCTGCTCCAGGTCAAGTGCGTCATCAACGCAGCGCTCGATGCACTCAATGAGGCCGGCCGCACACCCGAGGATCTCCCCCTCATGGTCTCGGTCACAATCGAACAGACCGGCACCATGCTCGTGGGCAGTTCCATCGAGGCGGCCACGCACGCGCTCCGCGACTATCCCATCTCTTCGCTCGGGCTCAACTGCGCGACCGGCCCCGCCGAGATGACCGAGCACGTCCGCTACCTCGGTCAGCACTGGGACCGCACGCTCTCGGTCGTTCCCAACGCGGGCCTTCCTGAACTCATCGAAGGCGAGACCGTCTACCCGCTCAAGCCCAGCGAGATGGTCGAAGCACTCGAGCGCTTCGTCGCTGAGCACGGCGTCGGAATCGTCGGCGGCTGCTGCGGCACATCACCCGAGCACATCGCCGCCATGTGCGAGGCCTTCGAAGGCACAACCCCCTCTAAGCGCCCACAGAACCGTCTCC
>CAZSBR010000380.1:0-1634 GCA_964605165.1 uncultured Phycisphaeraceae bacterium | reverse complement strand
GCGGTCACAAGCCGATCGACGCACGAGTCAAGCCACGCGAGCGGTTCCACGGACAACGATTCGGCGACCGGCGTCGGAGATGGGGATGAGGACGGCGTCGGCACGTGGGAAGGCCGGGCCGTGTCCGTCTGCCTCGGATGATCACGAAGACGGCCGAGCCAACCTGGCAGCCAACGGCGCGGGCCCGCAGTCTCCGCCGCCGGGGTCTGCACCGTGATTGCGGAAGTGGTTTGCCCCCCCCACCGCTGCGCGACTTCGTCGGCAACAACGTCGATCATCCACTGGTGAGAGTCGGCCACACGACCCTTGCCAGCAATCTCATCTAGAAGCTGCTTCAGCGCAGCTGACAGCGCGCCGCCAGCAAACCCGTCACGTTGAAGAATGGACGTTGCGTTCTCAATTGAAGTGTTGGTCGGGGGTCGGTTGAGGAAATCGATGGCGTCCTCAGCAACCGCGTGCAGCGCGGCGTCGTTGCGGATGCGGTCAGTTTCGAGGTCGAAACGCAACAAAGCTTCCCGCAGGCGGAGCTCGGCTCCATCGCTCGTGACGCGTTCCCAGATCGTCTCCAAGTTCCCGTCGGCCCCACGTCGCAGCGCCCAGCATTGCATGGTGCCCGTGCCAAGTGTCATCCAGCGCAGCCAGACCTCGTCCTCGCCGAGCATGACAGCGAGATCCCTGCTCGACTTCAGCTCGAACAGCTGCGGTGGCTCATTCTGTTCGGTCGCATCGTCTGGATCCGCCTCAGCGGCAGCTTCTACTCCGATAGCATCCTGCTCGGCCACGGCCTCCCCCGCCGGCATCGCGTGCAAGAAACCAAGGCTCGCGACGGAAGGCTCCGCAGCCGATCCGACCGGATCGTCCAAGTCCTCAAACGGCGTCCGCTCGGCTTGGCCTGTAACCAGCGCCTCGGCAAACACCGCTGACGCCCCTGTTGGCATGGCGACCCTCGACTCATGACAGTCTCGAACGAGCGTAATGTTCTCCACGCGCTCGATGCACAAAAGTAACAGATGCTCATCGAGGCCGGCGTGCCGACGCCCGGACTCTCCCGCCTGCTCCCACGCAGAGCGGGCTGTAGACTTGAACTCCTCGAGGTGGCTAGCGACGACAGCGGTGAGCGCGTCGCCCCTAGCCCTGCCCCGAGGTGCTTGCGAGAGGTGCTCGCGCGAGACGATTGTTGCGAGATCGAATGCAAGAACGATCTGAATCGGGTTCCTGCCGGCTTGCAGGACCAAACGCGACCATGCATTCGCCAGTAGCAGCGCTGGGGCAAGCGACAAACCGCGCTTCGCGATCGCCCATGCAGCGTCGTTAGAGGGGCGTCCTCCGAACAGCGCCTCGATCAGATGAAGACCGAGCAACGCTCCGCGATCGGGGATCTGGCTCCAGACAACGCCGAGGATCTCGACAAGACTGGCTTGCCTGCTCACCATGACATCCGACAGTGCATCCTGCAGGTGCGCCCGCAACGCATCGTGCTCAGGTAGCGTGCCTGGACGCAAGTCCAACCAAGCCTCCAGCAGACGCGCCGCAGGTCCGGGGCCGCGTTCTCGGTTCCAGACGCGACCGAGGTTCTCCACCAGAGCCGCACGCACATCCGGCGTTACACCCGACAGCACGCTCAGAAGGTGCGT
>CAZSBR010000379.1:0-1634 GCA_964605165.1 uncultured Phycisphaeraceae bacterium | reverse complement strand
AGCAGGACCAGTGGCAATCAACCGACATCGAAACCGAGAGCTTCGACGCCATCGAGCGGTGGGACACGGTCTACGTCGCCACGCTCGACTTCTCCTTCGAAAACCGAGGCTGGCCCGCAGCCCACACGCTCAACCAGACCTACCGCGTGCGCATAAGCCCGCTCTTCGATGCGCCGCCCAGAGAACTCGACCCCGAACTCGCAGCATGGATCGTCGCCCACTGGGAAGATGTCATCCATCCGGATTTCTACGTTGAGCTGCTCGACGGCGAATACCTCCGCCACACCTTCGACCCGGTTGTGCTCGCGCTCAACATCATCGTGGTGCTTGCGCTCATTGTCTCTGCCATCGGCACCGCCAAAGCCCTCAAGCAGATCGCGGTCAACCTTCGTCGTCACAAACGCCGAAAGCGCCTCGCTCGCGGCACGTGCCCCGTGTGCCGATACGACCTGCTGGGTCATGCCAAGCCCTACACCTCCTGCCCCGAGTGCGGCAGTTGGTGGGACGACCAGTACGCACCCTCACATGTCGCCCGCCCGGACCGAAGCATGATGGAGGTCGTTCGGCGCATTATCCGCGTGCTTGCATCGCCGTGGGTGATGGGCATCCTGCTCGCGTCTTGGGTCTTTGGAGCGTGCTGCCTGCCGCACTGGGTGTACGCGCACGGTACTCAAATGCCGGAAGACCTCCTCAAGGGCGGGCCCTTCTGGCTGCACGCCATGCGGTGGCTCTGGGTGTTGCTCACGGTCGTGAGCGTCGGTTTGAACCTCAGAGTCTCCTACCACAACACAATCCGTCTGAGACGCGAGCGCCGATATCAGAACGCGATGGCTCTTTACCTCACAGCGACAAAGCGGCACACCTGCCCATCGTGCGAATACGACCTCTCGGGTGTGCCCCTTGAAAGCGACGCGCTGCAATGCCCCGAGTGCGGCAGCCGATGGGAACCGCCGCAACACTCGCCCGGATCAGACACGTGATGGGTGAAGCCTTCCGCAACATCTACAGCTTTCTCGGCAAGCCGTGGGTGTTTGCGTTGTCGCTCTTCTTCCATCTGGCGGTGTGCTGTACGCCGCATTATCACAACGCCAAGTATCAGAACTATGGCCCTTTCGAAGACCTCGCCAGCGTCGTGGGGTTCGCGCTGTTGGTGCTCAACGCTATCAGCCTCACATCGCTTCTCGATCAGCGCCGAGAACGAGCGCACCGCCTTGCAACAGGCCGCTTCTGCGCAGCCTGCGACTACGATCTTTCCGCTCTCGGCCCGGGCCCCGTTACCTGCCCCGAGTGCGGCAACGTGTGGGAACCGCCGCAACACTCGCCCGGATCGGATGCGTGATGGGCGACCTCTTCAATCGCCTCTACATGTTCCTTGGCAAGCCGTGGGTGCTTGCGACGTTGGTCGCGAGCCTCTTTGGTTTCATGTGCTGCCTCCCGATATCCCTCAGCGCTTATGGATACAGCGGATCGAGCGGTGGATCAGATGCGCTTACCTATGTGATCTACGGCACTTGGTTCTTGTTGATCACTATCAGCGGCGTGTCGTCGCTGCATCAAGACCTTGTGCGGTTCAAGCGCCACAGGCTCGGCCTCATCTGTAAAGAGTGCGACTACCCCATTGCGGACCTCGGCCC
>CAZSBR010000378.1:0-1639 GCA_964605165.1 uncultured Phycisphaeraceae bacterium | reverse complement strand
CGTGCACGATCTGCATGACCTGCTCTTGGTAGACCATCACGCCATACGTCTCGGCGGTGAACTTGTCGACGATCGGGTGCACGCTCGGCACCGGCTCGCTGCCATGCTTGCGCCGGTTGTAGTCGGGGATCAGGTCCATCGGGCCCGGCCGAAACAGCGCATTCGCTGCGATGAGGTCTTCCAAACGGTCCGGTTTCATCTCGACGAGCAGCCGCCGCATGCCGCCCGACTCGAACTGGAACACGCCCGAAGTGTCGCCGCGCTGGAACAGCGCGAACACGTTGCGGTCGGTGTAGGTGAGGCGCTCGAGATCGAGCGGGTGGGGCCCTCCGTCGCCGCGTCCGCCCCGGTACTCGCGCCCGACACCGGCGTAGATCGCCGCCTCGTCGAGCCCGGACCGGATCAGCGCCTTGGCCCGCTCGATCACACTGAGCGTGCGCAGCCCAAGAAAATCCATCTTGAGCAGGCCCATCTTCTCGCAGGTCGGCCCGTCCCACTGCGTGACGATCTCGTTGTCGCCCGCGCCCGCCTGCTTGTAGAGCGGCACGATCTGATCTAGCGGGCGCGTCGCGACGATCACGCCCGCCGCATGCACGCTCGCGTGCCGGGCCTGGCCCTCCATCACGCGCCCGTTGTCGACGATCCGCTTCACGTCCGGGTCGGTGTCGTAGAGCTTCTTGAAGTCCGGCTCGTCACGCAGCGCGCTGTCGAAGGTCGTGCCCAGCGCTTCGGGGATCGCCTTGGCGATCGCGTCGGCCTTGGGCAGCGGCACCTCGAGCACGCGCGCCACGTCGCGCACCGCCGCACGCGCTTTCAGCGTTCCGAACGTGATGATCTGCGCGACGTGCCCGTACTTCTGCCGCACGTACTCGATCACGTCGCCCCGGCCGTCCTGGCAGAGGTCGATATCGATATCGGGGTATTCGCTTCGATCAGGGTCGGTGAACCGCTCGAACAGCAGGCCGTAATCAACCGGGCACGCGTTGGAAAGACCGAGCACGTAGCCGACCATGGTGCCCACACCCGAACCACGCGCGAGCGCCGGGATCCCCCGCTGCCGGCCCCAGTTCACAAAGTCCCACACGATCAGGAAGTACGCCGAGATCAGCTTGTCCGCGAGGATCTTGAGTTCTCGATTGAGCCGCGCCCAGCGCAGCCAGCCGAGCTGCTGCGCGTCGTCGAGCCCCTCGGGCATCTCTTCGGTGCCCTCAATGCCGTCGTGCTCGTGCTTGAGGATCCCCGGCCCGTACCGCCAGACCATGCCCGCCTGGCACAACAGCCGCAGCGCCTTGTCGCACTCGTCTTTCAGTTGCGCCTGGTCGAGATCCGGGTCGTTCGCCGGCTCGAGCGCAAACGTGTCGCAGAACGCCTTGAACCAGGTGGTCAGATCCCCGTTGTATTCCTTCGCCGAGTGCTTGGGCAGCTTGCTCTTGGGCGGCGACTTGACCACCACCACCGGCGCGTGATTCGCGCCGATCGGCACTTCCACGCTGCACCGATCCGCGATCAGCTGCGTGTTGCGCAGCGACTCGATGCCCGCCTCGCCAAACTCGTCGTTGTTGTACTGCTCGCCCGCGAACTGGTCCCACATCTCATCCGGGCTCTTCACATAGAGCCCGGTCGGGTACCTCATCCGCTG
>CAZSBR010000377.1:0-1685 GCA_964605165.1 uncultured Phycisphaeraceae bacterium | reverse complement strand
GCTCACCAAGCTCGTCAACACCTACCTCGGATCGCTCAAAGATGAGATCAACGAGCGCACGGGGCGGGTGCACGCGAGCTTCAACCAGACGGTTGCTGCGACCGGCCGGCTGTCGTCATCGGATCCGAACCTGCAGAACATTCCGATCCGCACGGAGGTCGGGCGGGAGATCCGCAGGGCGTTTGTCGCTGAGCCCGGGCATGTGCTCATCGCAGCGGACTATTCACAGATCGAGCTTCGGTTGCTCGCCCACCTGAGTGAGGATCCGGCGCTGATCGAGGCATTCGAGCGGGGCGAAGACATCCACCGCGCGGTCGCAGCCCAGATTCACAGCGTGCCTCTGGATGAGGTCACGGGCGAGCAGCGATCCGGTGCGAAGATGGTGAACTTCGGGATTGTCTACGGCATTACTGCCTACGGGCTCGCCGAGCGGCTGGGCATCTCGAATACCGAGGCGGGCGAGATCATCGCGGGCTATAAGCAGCGGTTCAGGGGCATCACGACGTTCCTTGAGGAGTGCATCGAGCAGGCACGGTCCAACGGCTACGTTGAGACGATGATGAAGCGCCGCCGGCCCATCAACGAGATCGATGCGAAGAACCCGTCGAGGCGTGCACTGGCCGAGCGCATGGCGATCAACTCGGTGGTGCAGGGCTCAGCAGCGGACCTCATCAAGCTGGCGATGGTGGACCTGCACAGGCGGCTCAGGGCGGGGGATCACGCGGAGCTTGAGGGCACGAAGATGCTGCTGCAGATCCATGATGAGCTGGTGTTCGAGACGCCCGATGCGAAGGCCGAGCCTGCAACGGAGGTGATCAAGGCGCGGATGCAGGCGGCGATGGATCTCAGGGTGCCGCTGGTCGTGGATGCCAGTCGCGGCCCGAGTTGGTTCGAGGCGAAGTGATGGGGCGGCTGTGGTCAGCACTCCGTTGGCTCGGCGTGAAGCGTGTCATTGCAAGCACTGTGCTGGGGGTCGCGTTGCCGCTTTTATTCGCGGCGTGGGTCGCGAGCTCTCCAAGGATCGACTTCGGGCTCACGCACTTCGATCAAAAGAATTATTACATAACCGACAATATGGTCGGCTTGAACAGGCGCAGCCCTGTGAATCAGATGCTTACAGTATTTAATTATTTCGAAGGTGATCGACTATCGACCGAGAAGGCAGTGTCCGTGTTCTCTGAGAGTCATCAAGTCGATCTCGAAGATGTACCAATGGATATTCCAGATTATACTGGTCAGTGGCATCGAGAGATGCATGGTTGGCCCGCCCACGTTCTAGTGCGAACAATCACCATGCCTTTCGAAGGTGATTCGATCTACACGAGTACCATTCGCCTGCCTGCGGGGTGGTGGAATCATCTTGTCGGAACGGGACATATTCCGCTTCGGGCAAGTCCAACAGGACTAGCTCTCAACTGGCTGTTGTTCGCACCTCTCATCTACCTTGTTCTATCGATCCCAGTAGTCGTGCGACACACTGTGCGCAGCTCTCGCGGGCACTGCACCCGTTGCGGCTATGACCTCGAAGGGCTCGCTTCATGCCCGGAATGCGGCAACGATCGTCCATGACCACCACGCAGACATGGACAACGCGGTCGCTGCTGGCGTGGATGGGCAAGGCGTTCACGGAAAAAGGCATCGACAGCCCCCGTCTGTGCGCTGAGATTCTCGTGGCGCATGTGCTC
>CAZSBR010000376.1:0-1689 GCA_964605165.1 uncultured Phycisphaeraceae bacterium | reverse complement strand
CGCGCGGTCAAACCGCCGAATGCAGGAGGCAGGCAGTGCACAGGCGAATGCAATCACGCGGGCGATGGCTTGCAGCGTCGGCTCTGGTGCTCGCAGCGGGCGGGCTGCTCGGGATGCTCCTGGCGGGCTGCACGAGCGATGGCGGCGCCGGCGACAACCCCCGCTCTGATCGCGAGCCGGTGAACGTCGGTCTGGACGTGGTGGCCAGTGAGGACGATGCGGCTGCCGGCCCCGCGCTGCCCGATGCGGTGGTCGCCAGCGGCAATCGCAGCCAGGCCGACCAGATCGCCCAGCAGGCCCGCGATCTGGGCGACATGATGGACGAGATCAGCCGCATCACCGCACAGTCTGGGCGGCCGGCGGCGGGCGAGGAGGCGATCTCAGCGGCCGATCAGGGCGCTGGACAGGCCCTGCAGGGCGATGGTGTGCAGGCTGCAGCGGTGAGCGGCAGTGCCGACGCGCCGCCACAGGCACTGCCCGCGGGCCAGTCCGACACGGGCATGGGCATCTCGCTGAGCGATGTGCTGGGCGGCGACTCGCTCGAGGGCTCGGCAGCGGCGGAAGCACTGGCCGATCAGATCGAGCGCGTCGTGGCGACCCGGCTGCCAGCCTCGGAAAGCCCGATGCGCGATGCGCTGGCGCTGATCGCAGCGGATCTGCTCAGGCCCGGCGGGCCCAGCGGCGAGGCGGCGATCGACCAGCAGACGCTCGACGCGTTGTCCGCGTCGGAGCGGCAGACGCTCGACACGCTGCGCGATTCACTCCGCGAGGTGGCGGCGGCATCGGCCGATGGCGGGGGCGATATGGCCAGCGCGCTGCAGGCTGCGGCGGAGAAGCTTCAGCAGGCAGTCGGCGTGCGCATCGGGCGCGTCGAGCTTTGCAGCCGGGTGGACAAGTTCGGCAGCTTCGTGCCCTTCCGTGGCCGGGAGTTCATGGCCGGGGCGCCCAGCGCCGCGCTGGTGTACGTGGAAGTTGAGGGCTACACCCACCGGCCGACGAAGGCCAACGAGGCGCTGAACACGCCGGGCGATCAGTGGGCGGTGGATTTGACCCAGCAGATCAGGCTCTTTCATAAGGCTGACGGCAGGCTTGCCTGGAGCAGTCAGCCCGAGCGGGTGGTCGACACCTCGCGCAACCGTCGACGGGATTTCTACCTCGTCACGCGGATCGACCTGCCGCCGAGCCTGACGGTGGGCTCCTACGAGCTGCAGGTCACGGTCACCGACGAGACCAGCGGCACCACGGACCAGCGGGCGGTGCTGATCGGGGTGGTCGCGGACCGCAACCTGGTGACCGCGGTGCCCTGAGCGTGGCTGCCCCGTTTCATTTGGGGCCTGCCGAGATGGCAGCCTGATAGGAGAATGATCGGTATGTGGCAGCCAGAGCGGGTGCTCGCGAGGGCGATCAATCGCCCGTAGGGCGTTGCAGCGACAGAGTCTGCGAGTTCAGCGGAGTGGCCCCGCGTTCGCAGCCGATAGGGAGGTCAGGACTTGGTGCGTCGTGGTGACGGGCCTTGCTCTGAACAACCCGCCGGTCGTCGGAGTACGGTCGCGGAGGGGAAACCCGTCCGAGAATGCGCCCAAAGGCGCCGAGTTGACGTATCAACAGCCGACAGAAGGCTGCTATTTGGAAGGGCGTGCCATGTTTGAACGCTTCACCGACCGAGCCCGCAAGGTGATGGCTTTGGCC
>CAZSBR010000375.1:0-1690 GCA_964605165.1 uncultured Phycisphaeraceae bacterium | reverse complement strand
AGCATGCCCATCACACCGGGAACACTCAGCACGAGGCCCACGACGATCGGGACGACGATGGCGAGCGCCGCGGGGAAGACCATCTCCTTCTGAGCACCCGCGGTCGAGATCGAGACGCAGGTGGCGTAGTCGGGATACTCCTTGCCCTCGTGCTCGACGCGCTTGGGCCAGTTCATGGGATCGGCGATGGTCGCTTCATCCATGCCCTGGGCGCGGAAGGCCTCTCGCATCTTGGCGGACTGCCGGCGGCACTCGCCCATCATGGCGTAGGCCGCGCGGCCGACCGCGTTCATGGTCAACGCACAGAAGAGGAAGGCCAGCAGCACACCGATGAAGAGGCCGCCCAGCACGCGGGGGTTCAGCAGGGTGACGTCGTAGAAGGCCATGACGTCCTTGATCGAGCCGCGCGTCGATGAGATGACCGTGAACTCGGGCAGCTCGGACGATTCGCCCGGCTGCAGGAGATAGCGGCGGGTGCTCGCAAGCTCCTTGCTCTCATCGCTGACGACGCCGAAGGTCGCGCCCTTGGTGAGCGAGGCGTACGCGTTGCGATCGTTGAACTGCTCACGGTTGGTGAGCATGGCCCCGTCGATCTCGGGATCCTCGCTCTCCGAGGGGATAAAGACCATGAACTTGCCGTGACCTTCGTAGACCGCGTAGGCCTCGCCGCTGGACACGAACTCGTTGTTGGTCGCGTAGGCACCTCGCTCGTGGAACGTCACGGACTGCGTGGTGATCTGCACCTGCACGATCTGGACGTACGCCGCGAAGAGCGCCAGCGCGGTCAGCGCTGCCGAGCCGATGGCAAAGCCCTTGCCAGTCGCAGCGGTGGTGTTGCCGAGGCTGTCGAGCATGTCCGTGCGCTCGCGGACGTGGGGGGGCTGGCCGGTCATCTCGGCGTTGCCGCCGGCGTTGTCGGCGATCGGGCCGTAGGCGTCCGTGGCGAGCGTGATGCCAAGCGTGCTGAGCATGCCCACAGCAGCGATGCCCACGCCGTAGAGACCCATGAGGAAGCTGTCGCTGCCGCCCGCAAGCGTAAAGGCGGAGATGATGGCGACGACGACGACGAGCAGCGAGGCCCAGGTGGACTTCATGCCCTCGGCAATGCCGGAGATGATCACCGTCGCCGGGCCGGTGAGCGCCTGTTCAGCGATTCGGCGTGTTGGCTTGTGCTCGTAGCTGGTGTAGTACTCGGTCGCGTAGGCGATGACGTTGCCCGCAACGAGGCCAGCGATGATCGCAAGCCAGAGCTGCCACCATGACGTGCCGGCGGTTGCGAGATAGCCCGAGATGGCCTCGCCCCCGAGCAGGACGTAGAGCAGGCCGCCCGAGGCAGCGATGATCAGCGCCGAGGCAACGTACACACCAAAGTGCAGGCCCTTGAGGAGCTGGTTGAAATTGGCGTTCTCCTTGGCCTTGACGGTGAAGATGCCGAGGATCGAGCAGACGATGCCCACGCCGGCCAGCGCGAGCGGCGCCGCGGCAAGCTGAAGCGCCAGGGCTTCGGGATCGGCGACGCCAAAGAGGGCAAAGGCCGCTGCAGCACCCAGGGCCATCGTGGCGAGGATCGAGCCGTAGTAGGACTCGTAGAGGTCGGCGCCCATGCCGGCGACATCGCCGACGTTGTCACCGACGTTGTCGGCGATGGTGGCGGGGTTGCGGGGGTCGTCCTCGGGGATGCCGGCCTCGA
>CAZSBR010000374.1:0-1725 GCA_964605165.1 uncultured Phycisphaeraceae bacterium | reverse complement strand
TGGCGCTGGCGGCGGCGACCCGCGCGAGTTCGGCTTGGGCTTGCGCCTCGCGCGCGGCGGCGATGGCGTCTTCCAAAGCCTGCACTTGCTGGGGTTCGAGCCCGATGGCGGCAGCGCTGGCGGCCCACTCGGGCAAGCGGGTCTCGTAGAACTGGATGCGCTCATCGAGGGTGCGGGGCACGGTGGTCATGGCAGAGCATCCTTCCTGCAAACAGTTCGGGCGAGGCGCGGGCGGCGAGGGTCACGCTGAGGCGAGGTCGGCCAGCGCCGGCCAGGCACGCCATCGACGCCGCCCACTTGTGCCTCTATCGGCCTTGGCGGGCTTGAACTTGAGGATGGGCCCGCGAAAGAGCCATGCGATGCCCCGATGCAGGCTTGCGCTGGGGCGCTGCAGCCCTGCACCATCGCATCGCGGCCATGCACCACGACGGCGCAGGCATGCAGAACGGCTCCGCACGCCTGCAGCAGCGCTTCGCATCCCAGCAGAACCGCACCACTGCCCTACGATGGCATGATGCAGGGCTCTTCTGGAGCAGTTGGTGCCACGAACAGAGCAGAAAGCGGCGGTGACGGAGGGATCGATAACCCGAACGCTCAAGCGGGTCCGCCACGCCGGGCTTGGTAGCTCATGCCCGTTCAGATACGCTGATGGTCCGGTCCGCAGAGGAGCCCGAAATGAACCTGAGAGCCTTTGCCGCGTTGATGTATGCCGTACATGCTGCACCCGCGTTGGCCCAGTCAAACATCGAAGTACTCGCCGTTCGTGCGATGGCATATGTCGGTGGCGACCGAATGATTCACGGTGAAGAGTTCGTGGTCACACCGGTGGACGGCCTGCCGTTTGTTGGCAGTGCTAGCGCCACCGCACTTCCTACAGCCACAGAGGGAGGCGGAACCATCGGTGTCGACTATCAGTTCCTTCGCATCGTCAACAACATCGACATGTTCGCGAGTTGGGAAGGGACAAGGGGTCCTGATCCTCAAGGCAGCACGAGTGGAACAGCCTATCAACTCGTCTATACAGGGATCGTCTTGAGCACCCCTGTATCCATCGAGTATGAGATCAAAAACGAGATGCAGGCTTCGGGCTCAGATGACTGTGTCGGAGGGGCATCGATCGAAGCCGGGGTAGGTAGCTTCGCGTGCTTTACAGCTCTCGAAGCTGTTGAGACAGAGCCATGGCTTCGAAGGCCAGCGGGAGGTTTTTGTGGCACGAATGTAATGTCTTGGGCTGGCTTCGAGTTTCGCGATGCCAGCGATGGTCCGCTCACCTTCGAAACCGATCATCCGTTTGTTGTCTTTGAGCAAAATGGAGACAATCCGGGTGAGCTTCCTCCGGGGACTTACACAATCTTTGCTATCACTGCCGGAGGAAACGCCTGCGGCACGATCAATGAGGGTTACTCACACATCAGCATCCGTCCAGTTGCAGCCGCATGTCCTGCCGACATCGCCGACGACTTCGGCTTTGCGGGCCCCGACGGCCAGGTCGGCTTCGGCGACTTCCTGTTTGCCCTGACCGTCCTTGGCCCCTGCCCCGGCAGCACTCCCGGCTGTGACTTCGACATCGCGGACGACTTCGGCTTCGAGGGCGCTGACGGCCAGGTGAGCTTCGGTGACTTCCTCTACGCCCTGACCATCCTCGGGCCATGCCCGTGAGACCCAAGCCTGCGGTACGCTGACGGCATGCTCCAGTTCACGCCGCTGACCGCACGCTGCCTGTGC
>CAZSBR010000373.1:0-1727 GCA_964605165.1 uncultured Phycisphaeraceae bacterium | reverse complement strand
CTGCGGATGGGAGTGCTGCCCGGTCTGTCACGAAAATCCAGACGCGACGATGGGCCCAAACTATGTGAGTCTGAATGTTGCGAGGACGGTTACACGCCGCTTCGGACCGGCAGCAGCATGTGCCGTGAATCGGGCACGAGGAATGAGCGTTGAGCAATTGGAAGCGATGTCCAAGGCAGAGATCGCAGAGTTGAACACTTTGGATGAGGGGAACAGGCCGCCGTAATGCCAGCCACACGCGACTACTACGAGATTCTCGGCGTTGAGAAGTCCGCCTCGGCGGATGAGATCAAGCGCGCGTACCGCCGGCTTGCGATGAAGTACCACCCGGACCGCAACCCGGGCGATGCCGAGGCCGAGGCTGCTTTCAAGGAGTGCGCCGAGGCGTACGAGGTGCTCAGCGACGACGCCAAGCGCCAGCGGTACGACCAGTTCGGCAAGGAAGGCCTGCGCGGCGGCGGGGCCGCGGCCCATGACTTCAGCCGCATGAACGTCGAGGACATCTTCTCGATGTTCGGCGATATCTTCGGCGGTGGTGGCGGGGGCTTTGGAGGTCGGGCGGGCGGCTTTGGCAATGCCCGGGGCGGACAGCGCGTTGCCCGAGGCTACGACCTCGAGACCGAGGTCCGCGTATCGCTCGATGATGTGCTCACCGGGTGCGAGCGCGATGTGAAGTTCACGCGGCTGGACGTGTGCGAAACGTGCACGGGCAGCGGTGCCAAGCCGGGCTCGACGCCCGACACCTGCGGCACGTGCAATGGTCAGGGGCGTGTGCAGCAGGCGGGGCTCGGCGGGATGTTCCGCATGGTCACCGCGTGCCCGCAGTGCAAGGGCCGGGGCACGATCGTCAAGGACAAGTGCAGCACCTGCCACGGCTCTGGGCGGATGAAGAAGAACCGCACGCTGACGGTCAAGATCCCCGCGGGGATTCACGACGGCCAGGCGGTGCGCGTGCAGGGAGAGGGAGAGCCCCCGCCACCGGAGGCGAGCCCCGAAGGTGCGGGCGTGCGAGGCAATCTGCACGTGCTTGTCCGGGTGGACGACCACGACTTCTTCGAGCGCGAGGGCGATCACCTGCTGATGGAGATGCCGATCAGCTTTTCGCAGGCGGCGCTGGGCGCCGAGGTCGAGATCCCCACGCTGACGGGCAAGGAGGAACTGAAGATCCCCGCGGGCACGCAGCACGGCAAGCTGTTCCGCCTGTCGGGCCAGGGGTTGCCCGATCTTCGCAGCGGGCGGCGGGGTGACCTGGTGGCGGTCACAAAGATTGAGATTCCCAACAAGCTGACGAGCAAGCAGGAGCAGTTGCTCCGGGACTTTGCCGCCACTGAAGACCATGTGGTCATGCCCGAGAGCCACAGCTTCTGGAAGAAGATCAAGGACTTGTTCTAACAGGATATGTTTGGCGCACGCGCAGCCCGGGTAGCCAGGTCTTCCGGCGTGAGCACGATGCAGACAGGTACGAGACATGAGCAAGAACGAACCGCAGGGCGAATACGATCTCGATCAGGCCCCGGCCGACCCGATGGCCGAGGAACTTGACCGTGTGCGCGCTGAGCGTGACGACTTTGAGGGCAAGTATCTCCGCGCGATGGCGGATTGCCAGAACACCCAGCGGCGTGCGGTGCTTGATCAGCAGCGTGCGCGCGAGGATGGCAAGGGCTCGGTGATAGAGAAGCTCCTGCCCGTGCTCGACCAGTTCGACATGGCGCTGGCCCAGGGGCTTG
>CAZSBR010000372.1:0-1734 GCA_964605165.1 uncultured Phycisphaeraceae bacterium | reverse complement strand
CATCGGCCAACACCCCCGCCAGGGCTCGAACCTGGGACCTGCGCTTTAGGAAAGCGCTGCTCTATCCAACTGAGCTACGAGGGCGTGCACGGTCAGTATAGGGACCGGCCCGGGCTCTCTGAAAGCCGGCGGCGCTGGCGTGCCGCATCACGCGCCCGAGGGATGCCAGATCGTCTTCGTCTCGGTAAAGGGCTCGATCGCCCACGGGCTGGCCATGGCCTCGGCATCGGCGAGGTCGTTCGCCGTCAGCACGCGGACGCGCTTGAGGTTCTCGCCCGCACCCGCTTCCAGCGTGGTCGTGTGCTCGCCAGAAAGCCCCGCTGCAAACAGGCCGTTGATCTCGCGATGGGAAGCAAAGTGAGCGACAAGTTCATCGCGCTGGCCCGTGAGGATGTTCACCACGCCGCCGGGCAGATCGCTCGTGGCAAGAGCCTCGGCCAGCACGCACGCGGGGATCGGATTGGTCTCGCTCGCAAGCACGATGGCCGCATTGCCGCCGCAGAGCACGGGAGCGAGCAGCGCGATCAGACCCATGAGGCTCGGCGCATCAGGGGCAAGCACCCCCACGATTCCCGTTGGCTCCGGGACACTGAACGTGTAGTACGGCCCGGTGACCGGGTTGTGGCAACCCAGCACCTGCGGGTACTTGTCCGCCCAGCCCGCAAAGCACACGAGACGGTCCGTGGCCTCGTCGACCTCGGTGCGCGCCGCTTCGAGGTCCACATCGCCCAGTGCCGCGATCGCGCCGGCGAGTTCATCGCGCTTGCCCTCGAGCATCTCGGCCATGCGGTAGAGGATCTGCCCGCGGAGGTACGCGCTGGCCCCGGCCCACTTCGGCTGGGCGCTGGCTGCCGCCTCAACCGCGTTGCGGAGGTCCTTTCGGCTCGCATGGCAGGTGTGGGCCACGACCTCGCCCGATGCGTTCTTGAGCGCGATGGACCGGCCGCTCTCCGTGCGCGGAAACGCACCGCCGATGTAGAGCTTGTACGTCTTGAGAATGGGCAGGCGATTGGTCAAAGCAAGTTCTCCGTCAGGCTTTACCGAGTTGGCGGTTGTGCACGCACACGCTTACGAGGATGCGCGTTGTGATGCCCATGACGAGCGTGGCGAGAGACACATCGATGATGGAAAGGACGTTCGAGCTCGGAGGCTGTTGCAATGCTGACCAACTGCTGAGCACCCATACCGGCCCCGTGAAGCACAAGCAAAGAGCAGCAAGCATCCAGAGTCCCGGCTCGGTCCGGTACTTGTCCAGAGAGCCGCAGCACGCACCGAGAAAGACCAAGAAGAATGCGGTCATAAAGCCGGCGCCATTCAACCAGTTGTGCGACACGATCAACCAGATAAGCGCGGGAAGCATCGCTATCCCGCCAAAGGCCATCCAGCGCTCCAGCCGGTTTACAGGCAAGGCCCATCGAAACAGAATCATGCACGGCTGCTCGCTTGGGCCCGCGTAAGCGTCACATACCCCCTCAGCCCCTGCATGCCGCCCTCGCGGCCAAAGCCTGATTCCTTGTAGCCGCCGAACGGGGCCGAGGGATCAAAGCGGTTGTAGGTGTTGAGCCAGACGACGCCCGCCTTGAGCTTGCCCGCGATCTCGAAGATCTTCGAGCCCTTGTCCGTCCACACGCCCGCAGCAAGGCCGTAGGGCGAGTTGTTCGCGCGGCTGATCGCCTCCTCGGGCGTGCGGAAGGTCTGCACCGCAAGCACCGGGCCGAAGACTTCCTCGCGTGC
>CAZSBR010000371.1:0-1737 GCA_964605165.1 uncultured Phycisphaeraceae bacterium | reverse complement strand
CACCATGCGGCTGACCCACAGCGTGATGATCTCGCGTGCTGTGCAGAGCACGCTCGTCGGCTTGAACGCGTCGAGCAGCCCGGCCTCAGCGCCCTGCGGCTCGGGCCAGCCCATGGTGGTCAGAGGCCACAACGCCGAAGAGAACCACGTGTCAAGGACGTCGGGGTCGAGCTTGAAGCCAAACTCGCCCAGCCACTTTTCTAGGTCGTACTCGCGACCAGAATCAGGATCTACGATCCGATCTGCGACAGCACAGACTGTGATAACCAGATCATCCGTCGTGTTGAGATCGACTCCGTCATCAGAGAAGAACGTCTCTGGCCGGCCCGCTGACCAATGACGTACTTCGATCTGGTCGTCAAGAGTGTCTCGCAGGTGGCACAGGTCATCTGTGAACTTTGCGCCTTTGGTGTTCCAAGGGGTCGATTCTGCGTCAGCCCCTTCCTCCACAAGCGACATGTAGTCACCCACGAAGCGGCTCCACACAGGAATCCGGTGTCCCCACCAGAGCTGGCGGCTGATGCACCAGTCACGCAGGTTGTCGTGCCACGTCTCGTAGTTCTTCGCGTACCTCGGCGGGTGGAAGGTCATCGAGCCGTCGGCGGCCTCGGACTCGCCTGAGGCCCTGCTCTCGGGCCACTCGCTGAGGCTCTTGTCGGTGCGCTGGCTGGGCTTGAGCGCGCGCTGGGCCTCGCCGCGGAGGCGATCGTCCGTCACCTTCACGTACCACTGGTCGCTCAGGTAGGGCTCGACCACAGCGTGGCTTCGATAGCTGTGGCCCACGGCATGGGTGTAGGGCTTCTTCTGCGCGAGCAGGCCGGCTTCACTGAACTTGGCTTCGACGGCGTGTCGCGCATCCTCGCGGCTCTTGCCTACCGCCCAAGTGGCCTCGCCCACATCCTCCCAGCCGTGCGCATCGCTGATGCTCGCGTCCGGCGCCATCACGTTGATGATCGGCAGATCATGCCGCTGACCGATGTCGTAGTCGTTGGGGTCGTGCGCGGGCGTGACCTTCAAGAAGCCCGAGGCGTACTTGGCTTTGCTGTCCGAAGACTCCGGATCGGGCATGACGACGTAGTCATCGCCGATGATCGGGATGATGCGATTGACGAAGGGCAGCTTGACGTGCTGGCCGATGAGGTGCGCGCGCTCGGGGTCCTTGGGGTTGACGGCCACAGCCGTATCGCCGAAGTACGTCTCGGGCCGGGTCGTCGCGACGGTGACGTGCTCTCCCGTCTCGTTGCCGGCATCATCAACGATGGGGTACTTCATGTACCAGAAGAACGAGTCCACGTCCTCCATCTCGACCTCGTCGTCCGCCAGAGCGGTCTGTGTGACGGGGTCCCAGTTGACGAGCCGCTTGCCGCGATAGATCAGGCCTTCTTTGAACAGCCGGAAGAAGGCCTCTCGCACGCCGCGGGCGCAGATGTCATCCATGGTGAATCGCTTGCGGTCCCAGTCGCACGAGCAGCCCATGGCCTTGAGCTGGCCTGTGATCCGCTGCTCGTATTCGTCCTTCCATTCGAGGACCTTGCCGAGGAAGGCCTCGCGCCCGGTGCCGTCTTCGAGTTCCTGGCGCTTGTAGTCGGCGAGGGCTTTCTCGCCCTGGGCGAGCAGGCGCTTGTCGACGACGGCCTGGGTGGCGATGCCCGCGTGGTCCGTGCCGGGCATCCACAGGGTTTCGCAGCCCTTCATGCGGTGCGCACGGGTGAGGCTGTCCTGGATGGTGTTGTTGAA
>CAZSBR010000370.1:0-1737 GCA_964605165.1 uncultured Phycisphaeraceae bacterium | reverse complement strand
TGCGGCCGCGGATATGAAGCGTGCCTCGGTGACAAAGGGTCGTTCGCCACCCACGATCAATGGTTGCCGATTCGGCGTGCCGCGTCCACACTCTGCGGATGCCATCAGCCTCAAGCTCTATCGGTCGGTTCGCACCGCGTGATGCACTCACTCCTCGCCTGATGCCCGCTGCACGCTTCGTGTTGAGCCTGTGTCTCATCTGCGCGCCGGCAGCGAGCCTTTCCGGACAGCAGGCTCCCCTTGTCGAGCAGAGCGAACGAGCCGCGCCCTCGATCGATCTCTCGGGCATCGAGGCCATCGCTGCGCCCGGAGCGCCGGGACCCATCGCGGTTTTCGGACGTGACGCGATGCCGATTGTCACCGCCAGCGACGGACAGGCGGTGGTCGCTGCTGCCGAGTGGGGCAAGGGCCGTGTCGTCGTGCTGGGCCACGGCGGGATGCTCACCGCCGAAGCGCACGATCATCGAGCATTGCTCGCGCACGTGGCGCTCTGGGCTGCGGGAACGCAGACATCGCTGCGCGCACTGAACATGCCGCGCGCAATGGCCAGAGGACTCGAACAAGCGGGCTCTGAATGGCACGCCGTCGAGGGCGACTGGCGCACAACGCTGCACGAGGCGAATCTGCTCGTGCTCGATACGCATCAGTTGCAATCCGAGGCTGACCGTGCGCTCGTGCGGGCCTTCGTCAGAGATGGCGGCGGTTGGATCACCTCAGGGCTTGCGTGGGGCTGGCTGCAGCTCAATCCCGGGCGCACGCTCCAGGAGCACCCGGGCAATCTGATCCTGCCCGAGATGGGCCTTGCCTTCGCCGACGGCATCGTGCCCGAAGATCCGGGCGATCGCTTCAAGATCACCGGCCCTGCCTCACCCTGGGCGCACGCGGGCCGAGCCATCGATGCGCTGGCGATGGAGGCACTTCCGCGCGACGAGCGCGCCGCGGCGGGCGCTTCGATCACCAGCGCGCTGCGCACGCTCGGCGCGGGTGATTCGACCCTCATCCGCAAGCTCGATGCGCTGCTGGCACAGCAGCCGGCGATGGATGATCGCCTTGCGACCATGCACGAAGACGGCCTGACATGGCAGGATGATGCGCTTGCGCGGCTTGCCATCGAACGGTTCATGATCGACGAAGCCCGGGGCTTTGATGCGCCGGTTGATGCTGTCGTCAAGCATCCCTCGGCTGACGGCTTTCCCGGCGCTGTGCCCGACGACGCGGACCGCGGCTCTGTTACCACAATGGTCATCAATTCGATTCCCGGCTGGCGCTGCACGGGGCTCTACGCGCCGCCGGGCGAAGTCGTGACACTCAGCTTCGACAACCTGCCCGCGGGCTCGGCGGTTCAGATCGGTGCGCATCTGGACCCCGAGAGCCGGGGCGAACTCAATCGCTTGCCAAGAGTCGTGCGCAGGTTCGAGGTTGATGGCCACCAGATCGAAGTTGCCAATCCCGTCGGCGGGCTGATCTATCTCGACATTCCAAAGCGCGACCCCGGCGACGATCTTGGCTCGATCGCAACGCTGGTGTCCAGCAAGGGCGCTGTGCAGTCGCCGCACTTCGTGCTCGGCATGACCACCGCGGAGCAATGGCGCTCGCTGCGCACTGCGCCCGGCCCATGGGCGGAACTCGAAACCAAGGAGATCGCACTGACCGTGCCCAGCGCAGCCATCCGCGACCTCGACGACCCCGAGGCCCTGATGAAGTTCTGGGACACCATCGCCCACACGATGAACCGCC
>CAZSBR010000369.1:0-1753 GCA_964605165.1 uncultured Phycisphaeraceae bacterium | reverse complement strand
CTTGGCCTATTGTCATCCGTGTGCATGACCGACGGTACACCCACGGACGTGCGCGTGTTGGCCGGTCGCCGTGATGGCTGGCCTCACACTCGAAGCGCATCAGGCCGACCGGTTCCGATTCCTTGCTTCAGGAGAGCTTCTGCTCATGTCCATCCACCTTCCCCGTGTCTTGATTGCGAGCCTTGCCTGCACGCTCACCGCCCCCGCTGCGGTCGCTCAGATCGCACCCCAGCCGCCCGCTACACCCGAGCCCGAAGAGCTTGTGCAGGCCCCGCCGATGCCCCAGCGCACCGCCCCCGCGCCCCCGCCCCCGCCGCCCGCGCCCCGGCCCGCTGCACCCACCCCGCCCCCGATGCCCGAATTCACCGCGCCCGAGCCGATCATCGTCGACGGCCAGACGCGGCTTCGGCCAGAGCCCACGGACCTGCTGGCCATGGGGCATAACCCGCTTGTCAACGCGGGCGTCGTCGCCAAGATGGCGCCCCTCCTCAGCGAGCGTCGCATCGCCATGCAGGACCTGCTCGTGTCCACCTTCGACAACACCGAGCAGATGCTCTCGCCCACCTTCACCCAGATCAACCTGAGCGATCCCTCCACGCTCGTGCAGGCCCAGACCGTGCTCGGCAAGCTGCGTGACATCGGCCCGCTGAGCCAGGCGCTCAACGAGGCCCGCCTGCTCGACACGACCATGCGCCGCGTCAACCAGGCCATCGCGGGCGAGTACCAGAACGCGCTCATCACCGGCGTGCGAGCAGAGAACCCCGACGCCGAGGGCGAAGACCAACTCCGCGGCGCCTCCAACGCTGCGGTCGGCGGCATCGTGTTCGAGTACGCCATCAGCGAGCCCAAGCTCGCCATGGGCCTGCTTGCTGCAAGCGTCATGGCCGATCTCGATGCTGCCCTCGCCAACGCGGAGGTCTCCGCCACCTCCGAGGCGCTGCTCCGTCAGTCCGAAGCCACCATGGATCCCGGCGCCTCGCTCGCTGCCCAGTCCAGCGCCGCGCTCACCGCCTTCCAGCAGCTCACCATGACCGAGCGCAAGGCGCTGTACGACTACGCGATGACCCAGCGGCCGACCGATGCGCTCACCGCGCCCGCTGACGGCCTCAGCTACCGCGAGATGACCAACGAAGAGCGCACCCGGGCGCTCATCCACGCCTACGCCGGCAAGCCTTTTAACTGGCAGGCGTACGTCATCGAGGACGCCGCCTCCGACGAGGGCGCCGAAGAAGCTGCCGAGGAGGACTAAGACCGCTCGGCAGCAACACGCCCCGCACCCATCATCGAACCACAAGGCGCCCAGCAACTCGCTGGGCGCTTTCATGCGCGCTCACTCTGGCCGCATGAACGGGAAGAGCAGCACATCGCGGATCGAGCGCTGGTCGGCCATGAGCATCATCAAGCGGTCGATGCCCGGGCCCATGCCACCCGCCGGAGGCATGCCGACCTTGAGCGCACGGATGAAGTCCGCATCAAACGTGCGGAAGGTCTGCTCTTCATCGTCCACGCCCGCGAGCTGCTCTCTGAAGCGCTGGGCCTGCACATCGGGGTCGTTGAGCTCGGTGTAGTGGGGGCCGATCTCCATGCCCGCGATGAACAGGTCTGCGCGGTCCGCCAGCGAGGGATCCTCGCGCGAAGCGCGCGTCAGAGGCGAGAGCGCCGCGGGGTAGCCCACGATCCATGTCGGGCGCGCGGGATCCAGCCTCGGCTCGGCGACTTCCTCAAAAAGCTCGTTGATGACGAACGTGATGTC
>CAZSBR010000368.1:0-1773 GCA_964605165.1 uncultured Phycisphaeraceae bacterium | reverse complement strand
GAACCACGACGAGGCGGGCATCCGCTGGCCGATGGCGCTGGCGCCATACCACGTGGTCATCGTGGTGATGAAGCCCGAGAATGAAACACAGTCGGGGCACGGCCAGCGTCTTGCCGACGAGCTTCGCCGAGCGGGCGTCGATGTGCTGATCGATGATCGCGCAGAGCGACCCGGGGTGAAGTTCAAGGATGCCGATCTGCTCGGGCTCCCGATCCGCTTGACCATTGGCGACAAGGCTCTGGCAGAGAATGCTGTCGAGTACAAGCTCCGCTCCGATGAAGGCAAGGCCGAGCTTGTGCCTATGGACGAGGTCATCGCAAGAGTCCTCGCATCGGTCGAGGCGGGACTCGCATCCAACGCCGGGCGATGACGCGCATCGAGCGGGCGACCTCCGCTGGCCACATCGGCCTCGTCCAGCAACTCTGGCGAGCGTACGAAGCAGAGCTCGATGAGAGCCTCGCCCATCAGGGCTTCGAGGCAGAGCTTGCCGGCCTGCCGGGCGTGTACGCCCCGCCGCTGGGCGCCCTGCTGCTCGCATTGGATGGTGATGGCCAAGCCGTCGGCACCGCCGCGATGAGGCCACTCACGGGTGACGCCTGCGAACTCAAGCGCATGGTCGTGCTGCCCGAGGCCAGAGGGCGTGGCATCGGGCGAGCGCTCGTCGAAGCGATCTGCGAGAGTGCCCGTGAGCACTATGAGGTCATCAAGCTCGATACGTCCTCCCGCTGGGTCGCAGCCAACGCTCTCTACCACCGCTGCGGCTTCGTCGAGTGCGAACGCTACAACGACGATCCCCATCCGGACACGCTCTTCATGGAGCGGCGGCTGAACGACTGAAGGTCGGCATGGCTGCGTGTTCAGGCGGCCGCCAGCGCACTGAGCTGCTTGCGCGGGTTGAAGAGCAGGAACGCGAGCCAGAAGCCGTACGCCGCGCCGACGCTCTGCACGATCGGCAGGGCCAGCACGACCAAGCCCCCGAGCGGGTCGCTGCTGCGGACACCGCCCTCATAGATCGCCCATGCCCCGGCGAGTAGGGCACCTCCAAACGCGCAGCCGATGGCAGCAACAATGAACCTTCTGGGCAAGTGCCTCAGCGAGATGCCGAGAAACACCCCAAGAAAGACCGGCACCATCGAGCACGGCACGGCGATCAAAACCCCGGCAGCCTCGACCGGTGCAAAGGCCCACGCGACCAGGCCGACCGTGGCGAGTGTGCAGAATGCCCCCGCAAGCAAACCGGTCGCCAGCAGCCGGCGGTTGGTCCACGAGGCACAGTACCTCCAGCGGGATACTCCGCCGCACTCAGGGCAGGTTGCATCACCGTCAAGCCCCTGAAGATCATGATCGCACACCGCACAGAAGCGGTAGACCGCTGGCGCGCGTCGCCTTGCAAGGCTCACTTGCACCGCTGACCACACGGCCAGGACTGGGCCTGCGATCAGGACCGTCCAGACGACCACATCAACGAGCACATTGCCAGGCATCGCGCCAGAGAGTGTACTGCAAAGCCTCGCTTCAACGCGCCGGCTCGATGATCCCCCGGCACTCGCCGAAGCCAATCCGCCGATACCCCTCGCGCTCGCAGTATCCCTTGAGAATCACCTCGTCGCCATCAGCAAGGAACTTCCGCTCTTCGCCCGTGGGCAGCTTGATGGGTGTGCGCTGCGTGCCCGGCACCGGGTTGTCCGGGCTGCCGTCCCACGTCAACTCAAGCAAGCAACCCCGGCTCTCGCGCGATGGCCCCGAGATGGTGCCCGAGCCGAGCAGGTCGCC
>CAZSBR010000367.1:0-1784 GCA_964605165.1 uncultured Phycisphaeraceae bacterium | reverse complement strand
CCGCGGCGGCTGAGAAGTGTGATGTTGCCGAGAAGGTGAGCCACGTGAGCACGGGCGGCGGCGCGAGCCTCGAGATGCTCGAGGGCAAGGCGTTCGAGGCTGTGGACCTGTTGGACGACGCGTGAGGCTCGGTTCGTGAGCACGCGCGAGATCAACTTCGACGGGATCGTCGGGCCGACGCACAACTACGCGGGGCTGAGCCCTGGGAACGTGGCGAGCCAGAGCAACGCGGGGGATGTGAGTCATCCGCGTGCGGCGGCGCTTCAGGGTTTGGCCAAGGCGAAGGGGCTGGCGGATCTTGGGCTGGCGCAGCATGTGCTGCCGCCGCTGGAGCGACCCGATGTGGCATGGCTGCGATCGCTCGGGTTTGCCGGTGATGACGCGGCGGTGATCGCAACGGTCGCTGCTGAGGCCCCCCACTTGCTTGCGGCGGCAAGCAGCGCGAGCGCGATGTGGGCGGCGAACGCGGCGACGGTGTGCCCGAGCGTGGACAGTGGGGACGGCCGCGTGCACCTGACGCCGGCGAATCTGGCGTACAACCTGCATCGGTCGATCGAGCCGGGGCAGATGGCGCGGGTGCTGCGCGGGATCTTTGCGGATGGCGAGCGGTTCGCGGTGCACGATGCGTTGCCGGCGACGCCGAGGCTGTTTGACGAGGGCGCGGCGAACCATACCAGGCTGTGCGCGTCGCATGATGGACCCGGCCTGCATGTGTTCTGCTATGGCAGGCCGGCTGGGGCGACGACGGACGAGTCGTGCGGGACGCGGGTGTTTTCGGCAAGGCAGAGCGAGGACGCGAGCATCGCGGTGGCGCGTCGGCACGGGGTGATGGAGCGGGCCGTGTTCGTCCGCCAGAACCCGGCGGCGATCGACGCGGGCGTCTTTCACAATGATGTGATCTCGGTCGGCAACGGCAATGTGTTGCTGGTGCACGATGAGGCGTTTGCGGATGCTGACGCGCACATCGCGCGGATCGGTGATGCGTATGCGCGGCTGACCGGCGGATCGCTCGCGGTGTTTCGTGTGAGCAGCGAAGAGCTCTCGGTGGCGGAGGCTGTCGGGACGTATCTGTTCAATTCGCAGCTTGTGACGATGCCGGACGGGTCGATGCTGCTGGTGGCGCCGACGGAGGTGCAGGAGCACGATCGGGCGCGGGCGGTGGCGGATCGGTTGGTGGCCGAGGTCGATGCGGTCAGCGGCGTGCGGTATGTGGATGTGCGAGAGTCGATGCGGAACGGGGGCGGGCCGGCGTGTTTGCGGCTGCGTGTGATTCTGACCGACGAGGAGCGGGCGGGTCTGGTCGGGCGGACGCTGCTGGATGATGTTCTGTACAGGGAGCTCTGCGCGTGGACGGAGCGGCATTACCGCGAGGACCTGTCGCCGGCGGATCTGGCGGACCCGATGCTGGTGCGTGAGTCTCGGGATGCGCTCGATGCGTTGAGCGGGATTCTCGGGTTGCCTGGCTTGTACGCCTTTCAGCGGTAACTGTCAGCTGACACTCCACGCTAGTTTGGACAGCGCCTGTTGGAGACGGGGCTCTGTTGTCTGGTCTGCGCTGCATTGAAGTGTTGCCGAGGTGCAAGCCGCTGTTGTTTACTTCTGCATCGGGGAGGCATCGCGTCGGCGGCGACCGGTGAGCGAGAACCCTATACCCAGGACGATCACGGCGGGTGGTGCTGGGACTGCCAGCACACCAGCCATGGTTGGGTCGGCCTGCGGATTGCCGGAACTGGTGTTGCTGGGTCCGCCTCGGAAGCGGATGGCTTCGGCGGAGGTCACGCCGT
>CAZSBR010000366.1:0-1790 GCA_964605165.1 uncultured Phycisphaeraceae bacterium | reverse complement strand
GTGTGTCTGGCCGACGGGCGCGTGGTCACCCTCGCCGAGAACAGCGCTGCATCCAGCGCCCACGTCGCCGAACTGACGAGCGCCGTCGCCGCTGTCGCTCGGCGTCACGCCCCGATGATCCGCGACCGCTTCCCCAAGACGCTTCGGCGAAACGCCGGCTACGCGCTGGATGTCATGCTCAACCAGGTCGAGGCCTCCACGCCGGGCACGCTCGACCGTGTCAACCTCGCCCACCTCATCTGCGGCAGCGAGGGAACCCTCGCCACGACACTCCGCGCTGATCTCAAGCTCCACCCGGTTCCGCGGGCCACCCGCCTGGCGGTGCTCGCCTTCGGCACGCTCGATGAAGCAATGGATGCACTGCTGCCGCTGCTCGAGCTCAAGCCATCAGCCGTCGAGTTGCTCGATGACCTGATCATGTCGCTCGCCCGCGACAACATCGAGTACCGCAAGTACGTCGCGCTTCTGCCGAACACGCCCACGGGGCAAGCCCCCGCAGCGGTGCTCTACGTCGAGTTCCAGGGCCACACGGAGGACGACGCACAGCAGCAGGTCGAGCAAGTGCGAGAGCTCTTCCCGCCCGCTGCCGTCTTCAGTGACCCAGGTGCGGTAGCCCAGGCGTGGAAACTCCGCAAGGCGGGCGAACCGCTCTTGCATGCAGTGCCCGGCAGCCGCAAGCCGCTGGGCTTCGTGGAAGACAATGTGGTCCCGCCCGAGCGGCTCAGCGAGTTCGTCACCCGCGGCCGTGCGCTCATTGCCGCCGAGCACACCCGCGCGAGCTTCTATGCCCACGCTTCTGTCGGTGTGCTCCACGTTCGCCCGCTGCTGGACCTGCGCTCAACGGAGGATCAGGCGGCCATGGAACGCATCGCCATCGGCATGGCCGACCTTGCACGAGAACTCGGCGGCGTGATGAGCGGTGAGCACGGCGACGGCAAGGCGCGTGGCCCGCTTCTTGAGCGACACTTCGGCCCAGAACTCATGGACGCCTTCCGCGACATCAAGCGGATCTTCGACCCCAAAGGCCTCCTCAACCCGGGCAACATCGTCGCTCCGGGCGCCATCGCCACCATCCACGAGCGCACACGCATCCAGCCCAGGAGCGCTCAAGCAAACATCCCGCCCATCGAGACCTACTTCGAGTTCGCCGACCAGACAGACTTCGCTCACGCCGTCGAGATGTGCAATGGTGCGGGCGTTTGCCGAAAGAAGCAGGGGGGCACCATGTGCCCCAGCTACATGGCCACCCTCGATGAACGTCACTCGACCCGCGGGCGCGGCAACGCGCTGCGCCTTGCCATCAGCGGCCAGTTGAGTGAAGCACGCGACGAGGACGCATGGCCCGCGTGGGACGATGCCCACACCATCGAGACGCTCGATCTCTGCCTCAGTTGCAAGGCGTGCAAGGCCGAGTGCCCCTCCAATGTCGATGTCGCACGCCTCAAGGCCGAGTACACCGCTCAGCGATACCGCGAGTCCGGCACGCCGCTGCGCTCATGGATCATGGGTCACGCGGGCGAGTTGCTCTCGCTCGCCGCCCTCACGCCCGGGCTTGCCAACTGGGTCAACGCCCAGCCTCCCACGCGACGGCTCATCAATCTGCTGCTGGGCCTCGCTCCCGGCCGATCGCTGCCGCCCGTGCATGCGTCCGCCAAGTCGCAATGGAAGCGGGCTGTTCGTTCTCCCGATCAGCCAGCCGTCGTGCTGTACGTCGACAGCTTTGCCAATGCGACCGAGCCATGGCTCATCGACGATGCCCGCAGATTGCTCGAGGCCTTTGGCTACCACGT
>CAZSBR010000365.1:0-1794 GCA_964605165.1 uncultured Phycisphaeraceae bacterium | reverse complement strand
GTGGCGATCATCTGCATCGTGCGGGTGATCCGCTTGATGTTGCCGACAGCCTTGATCCGCTTCTTGATCTCGCGCGTCTTACCCATAGGGCGTCAGTCTAGGGCCCCAAAACCAGCCCGTCGTGGGCCAGCGTCATCGTGTCGGGCAGCTCGGCGATCGTCGCCTCGTGGGGCAGGTCGTGGGCCATGTGGACGAAGTACGTCTGGGCCGCCTCCACCTCGTGGGCCACGCCCACAGCCTGGCCCAGCGTGAAGTGCGTCGGGTGCTTGCGCCGGCGGAGCGCATCGAGCACCAGCGTGTTCAGGCCCTCGAGCAGCCCCCAGCTCTCCGGCGGGATGGCCGAGACATCCGTGCAATACGCCAAAGGCCACCATCGGTCACGCCCCCCTGCCTCAGCGTCCGGGTCCATCGGCTCGATCCGGTAGCCCAGCACGGGCAGCCTGCCGTGCAGCAGCCGTATCGGTGTGAACCGCATGCCCCAGAGCAGCAGTTCCCGATCCGCCTCCAGCGTGTGGGCGATGAGCGTGGCGACGAACGAGTCCTGCACGTTGGACGCGCGGTCGAAGATGTGCTGATACACCCGCCGAAGGTGGGCCATCGTCGGCGCCTCGGCGTAGAGCTCGATGGGCGCGTTCATCATGATGTTGAACCGCCGAACCTCATCGAGGCCAAACGTGTGATCCACGTGGTTGTGCGTAAAGAGGATCGCATCCAGCCGCTTGAGATCGTGCCGAAGCGCCTGCTGGCGCAGGTCCGGGCCCGCGTCGATCAGCACCACGCGGTCCTGCCCGCTGGGGTCCGTCCACTCGATCATCGCGCTGGTGCGGGTGCGGTTGTCGCGCGGATCGCTCGAGTGGCACGTGTCACAGTCGCACCCCAGGCATGGAATGCCCGCAGAGGTGCCGGTGCCGAGGAAGGTGAATCGCACGCGCGAGCGTAGGTCCCTCTCGCCGGTCAGAGGTCCATGGACTCGCCCGGCTCAAGCACGCACACCTCGGCGCTGGTGGGCTTGAAGCGCGCGACGTCCACCTCGATCGGCGGCCAGGTGTTGTAGTGACACGGAATCGCGCACTTGGACGGCTTGATGAGGTCCACCGCTCTTGATGCGTGCTCGGGGTTCATCGTGAAGCGATCCCCGATGGGCACGATGGCGACCGCGGGCTTGTAGAGCTCGCCGATGAGGGCCATATCGCTGAACAGCGCGGTGTCGCCCGCGTGGTAGACGCGCTGGCCATCCATCTCGATGACAAGGCCGCACGCGGGCCCCATGTACTGCCCGCCGGTGCTCGAGCTGTGAAACGCCTGCGTGAAGCTCACCGAGCCAAAGGGCGTCTTGATGGTGCCGCCCGGCGCAGCGGGCTCGATCGCTTCGATGCCCTGAGCGCCGACGTGGTTGGCGAGTTCGTACGCCGCGATGACGGTCGCGCCCGTGCGCTTGGCGATGGCAACCGTGTCGCCGAGATGGTCATCGTGGCCGTGGGTCAGCGCGATGTGGGTGGGTGCGAGGTCGCTCGCTCGCAGGCCCTCCTGATCAGGCGCAGCGGGGTTGCCCGTGAGAAAGGGATCGACCAAGAGCGTGTGGTCGCCGCTGGTGAAGAGGAACGCCGAGTGACCGAGAAAGGTGATCTTCATCGTGTGGGTGTCCTGCGTGTCTGCGTCTGCAAGCGGGAGGCTCGACAGAGGGTAGAGCGCGCAACAACGCAGGGCAGCGCTTCGGCGTTGGCCGTGGCACTGCCCTGCGTCGTGGTGGAGAACCTTTGGGGCAAGTCAGGACATGCCGACAGCCCCGGGCAT
>CAZSBR010000364.1:0-1803 GCA_964605165.1 uncultured Phycisphaeraceae bacterium | reverse complement strand
ACCTCGTTGTCGTTGCGGACGCCCGACGTCTCAATGATCTTCAGCACCGGCGCGCTCAGCACGATGCGCGGCTCGAGTTGCTCGATGTCCATCGGAGTGCCAGCCATCCGCCGGCGCGAGAAGGGGGAGGGGGGGCGCGATCGCATTGCTCAGCCTCTCTTCGTGCCATGCGCGAGCACGCCAAGCCGTGTGGCCGCGTCATGAGCCCTGATGAACAATCAGTCCGGGAGACTACGGCCTCGCCCCTCGATTCCGCACCCGCGTCGCGCGCACACCCTCCGGATGGGTGGGAGGTCGAACGGACGCGGACGGCTCGGCACGAACCCTCGCCATGGCTCGCGGCGTTCGGCCCGATGCGTCCACAACAGCAGCCCGGTGCCGTGCAGATATGCTCGCCAGATGGACAACCCAAATGAAAACACCGGCCAAAGCCGCCCGAAGCGAGCCAACTCCGGTGCCTTCGCGAAGTTCCTTGCCGCGGTCGAGTGGCTCGGCAATCTGCTGCCGCACCCGGTCACGCTCTTTGCGCTCTTCGCGCTCGGCGTGGTGGTGATCTCGGGTATCGCCGCCACGTTTGGCCTTGCGGTCGAGGACCCGCGTCCGGGTGCCGACGGCGCGATGCTCACCGTGCGGAGCCTTGTCAATGGCGACGGCGTGCGCTGGATCAGCCAGAGCCTCGTGACGAACTTCACAGGCTTCGTCCCGCTCGGCACGGTGCTCGTCGCGCTGCTGGGCGTGGGCGTGGCCGAGCGATCCGGCTTGCTGACGACCGCGGTCCGTGCGCTCGTGCTCTGGGCACCGAAGAATCTCGTCACGGCCGTGATCGTCTTCGCCGGGGTCATCAGCAACACCGCGAGCGAGATGGGCTATGTCGTGCTGATCCCGCTGGCGATGGCGATCTACTACTCGCTCGGCCGCCATCCGCTCGCGGGCATGGCCGCGGCGTTCGCGGGCGTCTCGGGCGGGTACTCGGCCAACCTGCTCATCGGCACGGTCGACCCGTTGCTCGCGGGCATCACCGAGGAGGCCGCCCGCATCCTCGATCCCGCCTACGAGGTGCACCCGGCCGTGAACTGGTACTTCATGATCGCCAGCACGTTCTTCATCACGGCCGCGGGCTGGTTCGTCTCCGCCAGGATCGTCGAGCCGCGCCTCGGCACCTACGACCCAAGCCAAGCCTCCGAGGACCTCGGCTCGCAGACCGGCATGGAGCGCGTCACACGCCTCGAGATCAAGGGACTCATTTGGGCCGGCCTGAGCTGCCTGCTTGTCATTGCCGGCATCGTGTACGTCGCGGGGCCGTTCCAGCCTCCTGGCTGGATTCCCGGCTGGGGCGTCCTGCGGAATCCAGACCCGAGCGTCACGGGCCCCGAGTCGTTCAGGCCCTTACTCCGCAGCGTTGTGACGATGATCCTGATCTTCTTCGTCGTGCCCGGGTTCGTCTACGGCCGGGTCGTGGGCACCATGCGAAACGACCGCGACGTCATCGACGCGATGGCGGGCGCGATGCGAAGCATGGGGCTCTACATCGTGCTCGTCTTCTTCGCCGCCCAGTTCGTCGCGTACTTCAACTACTCGGGGCTGGGCCAGATCCTCGCCGTGCTCGGCGCCGACGCGCTCGTTGCGATGAAGCTGGACAACCCGCTCGTGTTCATCCCGTTCATCCTGATGTGCTGCTTCGTGAACCTGATGCTCGGCTCGGCCAGCGCCCAGTGGGCGGTCACCGCGCCCATCTTCGTGCCCATGCTCATGGCGATCGGGTACAGCCCCGAGGTCATCCAGGCCGCCTACCGCATCGGCGAT
>CAZSBR010000363.1:0-1810 GCA_964605165.1 uncultured Phycisphaeraceae bacterium | reverse complement strand
ATGCTCGCTCTGCTCGGACCGTGCGATATCGGTGGCGTGGGCTGTCGCGGCGATATCGCGGACGACCTCGGCGAACTCGGGCCCGATGGGCAGGTCAGCTTCGGTGATCTGCTCGCACTGCTACCACGGCTCGGACCTTGCCCCTGATCATGCGGCTGTCGTCGGTGCAACGGCGAGCAGCAGCACTCTTCGACCGCAGCAGCGGCCCGGAGGGGGGGTCAGCCCTGGCGTGAGAGGCAGTGCACTTCGCCCCCGCGATCAACGAGGACTTCATCTGCTTCGCGCAGGAACAGCCCGTGATCGATGATGCCCGGGATGTCGTTGAGCGCCGCAGCGAGTTCTTCGAGATCGTGCTCAGCAGACAGCGGCACATCGATGACGAGGTTGCCGTTGTCCGTCAAGAACGGCTTGCCCTCGATCGTGTGACGAAGGCTGCCGCGAAGGTTGATCTCCTCCAGGTGATGCTGGATCGACGCGAGGCCGAAGAACATGACCGCGATCGGAAGCGTGGCACGCGCTCCCAGGTGGTCCACGATCTTGTCCTCGTTGACCATGTACACGCACCGCTTTGAAGCCCAGGCAACCACCCGTTCGCGGGTAAACGCGCCGCCGGCGCCCTTGAGCATCCGCAGGTCATGGTCGACCGCGTCTGCGCCGTCAAAGAGGTAGTCCACCTCGCGGACCTCGGCGAAGTCGATCACCGGCAGGCTGTGAAACCTGGCGAGCGTTTCGGTCGTGTGGCTTGTGCACACGCACCGGACATCGCTCATGGACATCTCCTTGAGCCTTCTGGCCAAGGCGATCACGCCGCGCGACGCGGTGCGACCCGAGCCCAGACCGACCACCATGCCGTTCTCGACGGGGGCTACTGCGGCATCTGCGAGGGCATCGGCGGTCTGCTGATCGGTCATGGCGTTCTCCCGGGGCAATGCGAAGCCAGCCATGTATAGGCGGCGGCCGGCAAGCCCGGATCGTTCGCAGCAACTTCCGCCGGTGCCACCGCGATTCCCAGATGATGCCCGTTGCGTCGGCATGCCCCGGGCGTACCGTCGGCCATGCAGCACCCAAGATCAATCCCTGAGCAGATCGTCGTCGCCACAGGCAATCCGCACAAGGTCGCCGAGCTCAACGCGCTGCTCGCTCACACACCCCTTGGCGAGAGCACGCACTTCACAGCCCTGAGCGACCTTCCGGGCGGGCCGTGGGAGGAGCCTGCGGAAGGCAGCCAGAGCTTCGAGGCCAACGCTTCGCTCAAGGCCCTGAGCTATGCCCGCCAGACGGGCCGAGCCTGCCTGGCCGATGACTCGGGCCTGATCGTCGATGCGCTGGGCGGGGCACCGGGCGTCATCTCAAGCCATTACGCCACGGACGGCGCCGAGACGGGCCTCACCCGCGATGAGCGTGATTCGGCCAACAACCAGCGATTGCTCGCGGAGATGGCGGCAGTGCCCCGGGAGCAGCGGACGGCTCGCTTCGTGTGCGTCATGATGCTCGCGGTGCCCACCGATGGTGGGGCGGACGTGATCGCTCAAGCACGCGGCGAATTCGAGGGCCGAATCGGTCTGGAGGGCGATGTGCCTCGGGGCGATGAAGGCTTCGGCTACGACCCGCTCTTTCTCGTGGCGCCCGACTTCACGCAGACCAGCGCCGAGCTTGAACCGGTCGTCAAGAACGCCATCAGCCACCGGGCCAAAGCTGCGGCGGCGATGATCGAACGGATCAAGGAGCTGCGAGACTGATCGGAGGACCGAGAGCCAAAAACAAGACGGCCCTGGCTTTCATGCCGGGGCCGTCTGGAGGAGAGAGAGAG
>CAZSBR010000362.1:0-1834 GCA_964605165.1 uncultured Phycisphaeraceae bacterium | reverse complement strand
GCGGCTCATTGCACCCAATCACCAGAAGCATTCAAGCAGAAGCAATCAGATACACCAGGAGTTCCTTGCATGTCCAGCGCAACCAAGCCCGCATATGAAGCCATGTTCCTTATCAGCCAAGGCGAGGCAGTTGACCTCGCAGGCGTCGTTCAGCACATCACCGACTGCCTCACCCGCCACGGCGCAGAGCTCATCTCCATGCGCAAGTGGGACGAGCGTCGCCTCGCCTACGAGATCGACAAGCAGCGCCGCGGCGTCTACCTCCTCGCCTACTTCTCCTGCGAGGGGCCCGAGATCACGAACATCGAGCGCGACCTCAACCTCTCCGAGCGCGTCATGCGCCACATGTTCATCCGCGCCGACCACATGGACATGGACCAGATGCAGGCCATGGACGCCCGCGATGAACTCGCCATCGAGGCCAAGCTCCGCGCCGAGCGTGCCGCCGAAGCCGCAAGCCGCGATGGCTCCGTGACCCTCGGCCGCAAGGAAGACCCCAACGAGGTCGACGACAGCGAGCCCCAGGCCGAGGGCGATGAAGCGCCCGCAAGCGGCGAAGCGACCGCCGAGTCCGAGGACAAGCCCGCCGAGTGATCCCCAGCGGTTGTTCTCGCTGCGGTACGCTTGCACATCAAGGCATCTCCGCACCCGTCGCAGTCCTCTGACGAAAGGCCCCCATGGCTGGCAGCTTCAACAAAGTCTTCCTGATGGGCAACCTCACCCGTGACCCCGAGGTCCGCCACACCACCGGCAACAACGCGGTGGCCAACATCGGACTCGCCGTCAACCGCCGCTTCCGCACGCAGGACGGCCAGAACCGCGAGGAGACCACCTTCGTCGATTGCGAGGCGTGGGGCCGCACCGCCGAGACCATGGCCCAGTACCTCAAGAAGGGCCGACCGGTCTTCATCGAGGGCCGCCTCAAGCTCGACCAGTGGCAGGACAAGGAAGGCAACAACCGCTCCAAGCTCAAGGTCGTCATCGACACCTTCCAGTTCATCGACTCCCGCGAGGGCGGGGGGGGTGGCGGTGGGGGAGAGGGCGGCTATGGCGGCGGCTACTCCGGGGGGGGCGGAGGCGGCTACTCCGGCGGCGGCGGCGGACGGCAGGACTACGACTCGCCCCCGCCCGACGATGACATCCCGTTCTAGCCGTCAGCGTCTCACGGGCGCCTAGCATCGGGGCCCTTCCGATCCTGCTCAGCGTGAGCGGGTCGGCACTCGTTGGGGCGGTGGACTGGCTTTGGCTCAGCACCGCTCCTCAACTCGCCCGAGCGTTTCTTCTCATGAACCGCCCGGGCCAGGACAGCGAAAGGAAGCGCCATCATGGCCTCCAAGCACGTTCAGCTTCTGCTCACCGAGAACGTCGACAACCTCGGCATCGTCGGTGATGTCGTCCGCGTCCGCGTGGGCTACGCCCGCAACTTCCTCCTGCCCATGGGCTTTGCCACCACGCCCAGCAAGGAGAAGCTCGCCGAGCTCGCCGACAAGCGCGCCGTCGCCGAGAAGGAGATGGCCGCCCTCCGCAAGCAGCGCGAGGAGCTCATCAAGCGCATGGAAGACCTCGAGATGACCCTCGAGCGCGCCGTCAACGACCAGGGCGTGCTCTACGGCTCGGTCACCCAGCAGGACCTCAGCCGTGCGCTCAACACGCTGGGCTTTGAGGTCAAGCCCCGCGAGGTCCGCCTGCCCCACGGCATCAAGCACCTCGGCGACTTCGAAGTCACCATCAAGCTCGATGCCGACCTCGAGACGGTCATCAAGGTCTACGTCGTCGCCGATCGCAAGATCGAGGACGAGCGCGAGGAGATCGAGATCGACAACGAGGGCAACCG
>CAZSBR010000361.1:0-1837 GCA_964605165.1 uncultured Phycisphaeraceae bacterium | reverse complement strand
CGACAAGATCCACGACTTCTGCCGGGCAGTCCGTGCCGCGGATGCGCAGTAAGCCAAGCCGGGCTTTAAGAAACAAGCTCAACCACACCGGCAACCTGCGCATCGATGTCGAGCCCGTCGCATTCCAGGATCTCGTCCGCGAGCTCTTGATACAGCGGGTCTCGTTCGGCAAAGACCCTCCCGATCTCGGCTGCGGGATTCCCGCCGGTCAGGCTCGGCCGGTGGTCCGACGGACTGATCCGCTCCGCCAGCGTCTCGGGCGTGGCCCGGAGGTAGACCAGCTTCAAGGCCTGCGTCTGCTGCCATGTCTTGAGCAGTGTCAGGCATCCGGCATCGGTCGGCGTGCCGCCTCCCAGCGCCAGCACGCACGTCTCGCCGCGGAGCACGCGATCAAGCGCAGCACGTTCCATCTCCCGAAACGCTGGCCATCCGCCCGAGTCCACCACCTCGCGGACTGTTTTGACGCCGCCCCACGCAAGCGTGAGCGGATCCAGATCTTTAAAGGGCTTGCCCACACGGATCGCCACGGTCGGACCGATCGTGCTCTTGCCCGAGCCGCGAAGTCCCATCAATCCAATGGTGAACATCGGCAGCTCGCAAAGGTGCTCGCCAGGCTCATTCGCTCTTGGCTCTGGACATGTACGACCCGTCTTCTGTGGACACCTTGACCGCTTCTCCGTTCACAATAAACGGCGGCACGCGCGTCTTCAGGCCCGTTTCGAGCGTGGCTTCTTTGAGCTGGTTCGTCGCGGTCGCGCCCTTGATGCCGGGTGGGGTGTCGGTCACCTCGAGTTCCACAGCGGCGGGCAATTCGATCGAGACCGGTGAGCCCTCGTGGCACAGCACGGTGATCACCGTGTTCGGCTTGACGTAGAGCAACGCGTCGCCGAGCAGGTCTTCGCTGAGCACGTTCTGGTCAAAGTCTTCACAATCCATGAACGTCGCGCCGCTGGCGTCGGAGTAGAGATACTCCATGTCACGGCGATCCAGCGTGGCCGCCTCGACCTGAGCGTCCGAGTTGAACCGCTTTTCCGCGGTTCCAGAGCCGTCAACGCCTCTCATCTTGGCCTGGACGTATGCCGGCCCCTTGCCGGGCTTGGTGTGGTCCGTCTTGATGACGACATACAGCTTGCCATCCAGATTGATCGCCATCCCGGGCCGAAGCTCATTCGCTCGCATCGCAGAATCCCTTGTCCTGAATCAGCGGGCCGATTCTTCGCCCGCCGCACGATATCCTGTTCCAGTCTGTCAGCCCGCCATCCAGGCCTGCGGATCGTACGCAGGCCCGGGTCGTTTCGTGGTCGCCGAGACCACACCCGTGGAGTATGCCATGAACACGCTCGATCGCCGTGACTTTCTCACCCTCGCCCTGGCTGCCGGCGGCGCCGCCGCTTTGCCAGCGTTCGGGCGTCTGCCCACCAAGAGAGACGGCACCTACTTCGACCATGAAACTCTCCATGACAGCGGCAACGCCCATGCCATTCTCGGCGAAGGCGGCAACTCGCTCTTGCTCAACAGCGGCAACGCGTCGCTCATCGTCGATTGCAAGAACGCTCCGTTTGGCGAGGTGCTCCTCCGCGACGCCATGACCCTCGGCATGAACGACGATCTCAACGTCGTGAACACCCACCATCACGGCGATCACACCGCCGGCAATCACGCCTTCCTCGATCGGTCCACAGTGCACGCCTACCGGGCCGCCATGCCCCGGATCGAGGGCAACATGGACTGGTACCGAGCCATGGGCGAGCAGGCCGTCCGCCAGCTCGATCAGATGCCCGCGGACAAGCGCGCCATGGCCGAGAACGCCATCATGGCATACGCCGAAAGGCTCGGC
>CAZSBR010000360.1:0-1851 GCA_964605165.1 uncultured Phycisphaeraceae bacterium | reverse complement strand
CGGATCTGCGTCTCGTGGACGACACCATCCTCGGGCTTGATGAACACCGAGATGCAATCGATCAGGTGGTCGCTGCCCCAGGGGATGATCTCCTGGTTGTAGCACCACACGCCGCCGGCCTTGCAGTCGTTGCGGAACTGCTCGGCGGTCATGTTGCTGCCGCGCCAGTGGCGGTCGCCCTCGGGCACCTGCTGCTCGCCCGCCTCGTTGCGGTGCGCGCCGAGGTTGCTGTGGTGGATGAACCCCACGCCGCCGGGGCGGAGCTTCTTGCAGATCTGCGTGACGTAGGCGTGCATGGTCTCGGCCTCGCAGTGCACGAGGCTGTTCCAGCTGAAGACCATGTCGATCGAGCCATCGGCGACGAAGGAGAGATCGCTGCCGTCGTTGGTGTGGTACGACATATCGCGATCGCCGAAGCGTGCCCGGCAGTGCTCGATGCAGTTGGGCGCGAGATCGACGAGCGTCATCTTCTTGGCGAAGGGTCGGAGGAAGTTGGTCCACACGCCGTAGCCGGGCGCGAGCTCGAGGATGTGCCCGGTGGGCAGCATCGAGCGGATGCGGGGGTGGACGCACCACTCCCAGCAGTTCTGCGTGCCGCCATAGCCCTGGTTCCACTCCTGGCCGCGGTTCGACCAGTCGTAGTCGGCCGACCAGTAGTTGCGATTTTCCTCGATCGTGGGCATGGGGCTCCTCCGTGGTAGAGGGTGAGTCTATGCGTTTGCCCGCCGAGCCAGAGCAGGATTTAGCGCGTTCCCGCGAGCCGGCGGACGGTCATGTCGAAGCCCTTGACGACGCTCACGCGGATCGCCCAGACCACGCACACCTGCCCCACCGCCGCGACCGCCGCGCCGATGAGCAGGAAGACCCGCGCGGGCGTCAGCCCGGCCTCGCCGACCGTCCCCATCATCGCCCCAACAGGATCGACGATCGCCCGCAACGCGCTCGCGGGGCTCAGCCCGGCAAGCAACGCTCCGGCGAACTCGATCTCCGAGGCCGACTGCCACCCGCACAGGCCCACCACGCCCGCAACCCCCAGCACCACCCCAGCCGCCGACACGATGCTGCCGATCGTGCCCTTGCTCTTGACCGACCACATCAGCCCGACCATCACGCAGAACGCGATGAACGGCACCACGACCAGCGCCGCCACGATCGCGCCCTCTGGCAGCATCACCGGCGCTTGCACCGTGCCGCCGAGCAGCTGCCGCGTGACCTCGACCCGCTCGGGCACGCCGAGCAGGCTGCCCGCGACCAGCACATAAAGCCCCGCGACCGCCAGCGTGCCGATCGGCACCGCGAGCAGGGGCAGCAGATACGCGATCATGCCGCGGAGCTTGCCGTTGAGATAGTCCTTGGGCGTGATGGGCGTGGCGAGCAGCAGGTCGAGCGTGCCGTCCTCACGCTCGCGCGTCACAGCCGTCGCCGCCATGTTCAGCGCGATCAGCGTGATCACCGCGACCTCGGCCCACACCGTCACCGCCAGCGCCAGCCTGAACTCCTCCGCGCCGAGCTGCCCGGTGTGCAAGCCCACGACCAACGCGATACCGAACGCCAGCCCCGCCGTGATGAAGCCCCACCGCGCCACAATCCGACCGAGCGTCGCGTTCCGCGCCGCAGCCTCACGCCACGCGATCGGGTTGTGCCACACCGATCGCGGCGGGCGATAGTCGCTGCCCGCAGCACCGAGCCCGAACATCTTGCGATACCACGGCACCGTGCCCCGGCTGCCCCGGCTGGCGAGCCACGACAGCCCGCCGAGCCGAGCCGTGAACGCGCTGAGCCCGATCAACAGCACGCTCAGCCCGGTGCTCAGCAGGCACCAGGCCGACACGGGGTGCCGAAGGAACCAGG
>CAZSBR010000359.1:0-1863 GCA_964605165.1 uncultured Phycisphaeraceae bacterium | reverse complement strand
CCACCAACTTTTTCGACCAGCGCGTCACTCTTGAGGTGTTCGATCATCGGGCGCAGCATCCTTGGAGCTCGAGCCGGGCGGCGGGCGAACTCAATGACAGGGGCGAGCGTATGGGTCAGCGATCCGAAGCTCACACGGATCCCGGACGGCTATACTAGGCGTGGAGAGGCCCCGGCGGCGAGTAACTCGCCCTCGGCCCTGACCGCCTCCGCACTGCGAGCCAGCCCAGCCGCCGCAGCCGACGATGGGGCCACCAGCCCCCGACGCCGATGCATAGCTGTGGCCCGGCTCGCCGCCAAGGACAGTTTGCCCGCACCGCTGGCGTCGGCATGAGGCCAGCGCCACGCCCGCAGCACATCGAGAGCAGAGAACCAACCCGGCCAAGGCTGGCCCATCGGGGAGATGAAGGATGCCGACCAAGCGATGGACACGTGGCGACCGCGTGATGCACCCCAATAGACCCGAATGGGGCGCAGGTGAGGTCCTCTCAGCCCAGGCTGCCACCATCGAGGGCAAGGTCTGTCAGCGGCTGAGCGTCCGTTTCGAGCGAGGCGGGCTCAAGACCCTCTCCACAGCGGTCGCCGAACTCGCCGAGGCGACCCAGCCCAGCGCTGTCGCGACGCTGCCAGCCACCGATCCATTCGAAGGCCTCGACGACGATGCACCGTCGTACAAGGAACTCCTCAGGACGCTCCCCGAGCCCGCGACCGATCCCTTCCGCTCCGTGCTCGCGCGATTCAACGAGACCTGCCGGCTCTACCGCTTCACGGATGCCCCCGCTTCGGTCTTCGATTGGGCCGCGGCCCAGACCGGCCTCACAGATCCCCTCACCCAGTTCAGCCGCCACGAGCTCGAAGAGGCCTTTCGCAGGTTCCAGCGCCTTCGGGATGACCACTTCTTCGATCTGCTCCGCACGCTCCGCAAGGAGTCCCCGGCCGATCTCTCGTCGGCGCTCGCTGCTGCCCCGCAGGAGGCCCAGCGCCTCGCGGCCCGTGCGCAGCGCTGAACCTGTGAAGCATTGATCCCGAGCGTCAACCGGCGCCGTCTCGGCGCTGCGTGCCAGCAACGCCCCACGTTGCCGCTACGCCACAGCCCGGGCATCCCGCCGCGTCCCCCCATGCTGCACGCCGATCGGGTATCGCCACGCAGCGGCTCTGCGCTCCGTCTTTCTCGGACGAAGCGCCCCGGCTGGCCCGGTGAGCGCCTGCTGCGGCGCTCTGGCCCACCCATTGATCTGTCTCCACCAGCCCGCAGCCAGGCTGCTCGGGCCATCAACCTCAGACGTCTGTTCAAGGAGAGCGCGATGCAAGAGCATGAATTCACGGCCAAGCTGGAGACCCTCCTCGAGAAGATCGACGGCCTGCCCCCCGAGCAACGCGTCGAACTCGAACGACTCGCCTCCCAGACCCGCGCTCGCCACGAACTGATGCACAAGAACCTCGGCGAGCTCCAGAACTCACTCGACCACCTCCGCCTCAGCGTCAAGTACCTCGTCTTTGATCTCGAAGCCACCCGCCGGGAAAACACCTACCTCCGCACGCTCGTGGACCAGGACAAGCCCTCCGACTCCTGAGCCTCGAAGGTCAGCATTTCAACACCTCGCGCCTCCACCCGCAGCCTGTCCGCTGCTGTGCAGGTGCGTGCCAGATCCAAGGCGGCGAGGCCCTGTTCGGGGCCTTGTGCCTTTGGGCAGGGGCTCCCTCGCCCGCCTCCAGCCCCCAGAAGCCGGCCATGCTGCCATTGACGGCTGCCCATGGCCGCGCCACTGGTGGCGTTCTCCAACCGGGGCTATCCTCATGGTTCATTCAGGACAGGTGGCCGAGCGGCTGAAGGCACCGCTTTGCTAAAGCGGCGTACGTGTCA
>CAZSBR010000358.1:0-1868 GCA_964605165.1 uncultured Phycisphaeraceae bacterium | reverse complement strand
GCAGTCCATGATGCCGCCGAAGATGTTGACGAGAATGCCCTTCACGGCTTCGTCGCTGAGGATGATCTTGAAGGCCTCGGTGACGGCTTCCTCGCTGGCAGAGCCGCCGACATCGAGGAAGTTGGCAGGCTCGCCGCCGTGATGTTTGATGATGTCCATGGTGGACATGGCCAGGCCCGCGCCGTTCACGAGGCAGCCGATGTTGCCATCGAGGGCGATGTAGCTGAGGCCGAATTTCTGGGCGGTGAGTTCGGCGGGGTTCTCTTCGGAGGGGTCGAAGAGCGCCTGAAGGTCCTTGTGGCGGAAGAGGCCGTTGTCGTCGAAGTTGAACTTGGCATCGATGGCGAGGACTTCACCATCGGGATGGCTGTCTGACGGCGGCGTGACGATCAGCGGGTTGACCTCGGCGAGCGAGCAGTCCTTGGCGACGTAGAGCTTGGCGAGGGCGAGCATGATCTTGATCGCCTGGTTGACCTGCTTGCCTTTGAAGCCGAGCCGGAAGGCCACCTCGCGGGCCTGGTGGGGTTCGAGCCCACCGACGGGGTGGAGGGGCACCTTGATGATGGCTGAGGGGTCGCGTTCGGCGACCTCCTCGATCTCGACGCCTCCTTCGGAGGAGGCGATGAGGATGTTGCGGCGGGAGGCGCGGTCGGTGGTGATGGCGAGGTAGTACTCCTTGGCGATATCGACGCCCGCTGCAAAGAGGAGCTTGGTGACCTCGATTCCCTCGGGCCCGGTTTGGTTGCTGACCATGCGGTTGGAGAGCATGAAGCGGGCGGCTTCCTCGGCTTCGGCGGCGGACCGCACCAGCTTGACGAAGCCTGCCTTGCCTCGGCCGCCGGCGTGGACCTGAGCCTTGACGACGACGAGGCCGCCGTCAGTTGGCAGGCCGGCGTCCTGAACGACCTGCTTGTAGGTCGCGGTGGCGTCCTCGACGCTGGAGATGACGCGGCCCGAAGGGACGGGAATGCCGAAGGAGGCGAGGAGGTCGCGGCCCTGATACTCGTGGACTTTCATGCAGCATCTCCGGGGGAGTCGGTGGTAAGTCGGGCATGGTACCAGCCGCATCGCTGGCGGGAGCGGCGGATGGCTGGGAGAGAGGTTCGGGCCGTTGAGTGGAGCGGTCTTGGCGGGTCGTCGAGCCTATCATTTGCGGCCCTCTGTCAAGGTGGACGGGGCGACTTCGATCACGCTTGGCGGAGCCCCTCCGCCGACCAATCCAAGGACACGCTTCCAATGGCCCAGGGCAGCAAAGGCATCATCACGCAAGTCATCGGTTCGACCTACGACGCGGAGTTCCCCGAGGCAAACCTGCCGGAGATCTACAACGCGGTGACGGTCGAGGCTGAAACGCCCGCTGGCAAGGTCACGCTGACGGGCGAAGTGCAGCAGCACCTCGGCGGCGGTCGCGTGCGGTGCGTTGCGCTGGGTTCGACCGACGGCCTGCGTCGCGGCATGGAGTGCCAGGACATGGGTGAGCCGGTTTCCGTGCCGGTGGGCGAGAAGGTCCTCGGCCGGGTGTTCAACCTGTTGGGCGATCCGATCGACAACAAGCCTTCGCCCGAGGGCGTGAGCCGTAAGCCGATCCACCGTGCTCCGCCCGAGTTCGATCAGCTCAACCCCAACACCGAGGTGCTGCCCACGGGCATCAAGGTCATCGATCTTCTGTGCCCGTTCGTTCGCGGTGGCAAGATCGGTCTGTTCGGCGGTTCGGGTGTCGGCAAGACGGTCATCATTCAGGAGATGATTGCCCGTGTCGCGCGTGAGTTCGGTGGCTATTCCGTGTTCTGCGGCGTCGGCGAGCGCACCCGCGAGGGCAACGACCTCTGGCTGGAAATGCAGGAGGCCGAGTACACCGACGAGAACGG
>CAZSBR010000357.1:0-1879 GCA_964605165.1 uncultured Phycisphaeraceae bacterium | reverse complement strand
CAGCCATGCCCATCGATGAGACCATGCTCGATGCGCACCGCGGGCTCAACGCGCCCGTGCGTCGCGGCCGGCTCTGCGGCGGGTGCGGCTACACGCTCGATGGCCTGACCGTGGGCAGCCCCTGCCCCGAGTGCGGCAAGACGATCGGCCCCAACAAGTCCACGGGCTCGCGGGATGACTCGCTGACCAACGCCGGCGTGGAGTACCTCCACCGGCTCAGGCCCGTTGCGCTTGCGCTGGGCCTCGGTGCCTTCGCGTACATGATCGGGCTGTTTGTGTCCGTGTTCTTTCCGGTCGCAGGCGGTCTGCTTTGTGTGGGCAGCGCTTGTCTCTGGATGTGGTGCGTCTTCGTCATCACACAGCCCAAGCCCCATCGGCCCGGGCTCGAGGAGCCGCCGAGCAGCGAGATGCCCCGCACTCGCCTCATCGCCCGGCTCACGCAGTTCGGGTGGCTGGCCGCTCCGGGCCTGATCCTGTTGAGCCACGCAGCGAGCGGCACCGTGGCGTCGGTTCTCTCCGTGACGGGCCAGTTCTCGATGCTGTGCGCACTGGTGGGGTTCATCCCGCTGAGCGTGTGGCTCGGCGAACTGAGCGACTGGGGGCGCGATGGCAGCCTTGGCATGCGCTTCCGTGCGTCGGCATGGCTCATCGCGCTCGTCGGGCTGTTGTTTGTGGAGGAAGTTGCAGCGATCGTCGGGCTGGGCGGCGCGCTAGGGGGCTTCCTGTCCGTCCTGGCGTTCTGGGGCTCGGCGCTGGCCTTGGCGGGGCTGGCTCTCCTGCTGCTGTGCCTGCTGCAGTTCTCCGTGCTCGTGCAGAACGCGACGTCCAGCGCGATCCATATCGAGCAGCGCGAAGAACGCCTCCGCCTCAAGAAACTCCAGCAGGAGCAGCGTGCCGGCGTCAGCAGCCCGGGCGAGATCCGCAGGCCCGAGGGCACCAAGCTGCCCTGCCGAAAGTGTGGTTATGACCTCACGGGGCTGCCCAGCGATGTGCCCTGCCCCGAATGCGGGGACAAGAGCCAGATCAGTGCGCTCAGCAGCCGGCCGGCACGCATCCCCCCACCGCCGAAGATCGACCAGACGCCCATCCCGTTGGGCGACGAGCCGGAGCCCGAGACCCAGCCAAAACGCCCCCCCGCCAGCCGTCACGGCGATGTGCCGCGGGCCGGCGACATCGACCCCTACGAGCTTGCGGACGACTGAGAAGCCCCCCGCCTCGCAGGCCCGTACTGTGAGGCAATGGCTGAGCGCCGAAAGATCCTGGTTGCCATGTCCGGCGGCGTGGATTCGTCCGTCGCGGCCGCCGACCTGCTCGAACAGGGCCACGAGGTCGTGGGTGTCTTCATGCGCCTCGGCTCACCGGGCGAGAGCCTCGACGTTCCGATCGCAGCCGAAGACCACGAGGCCTGCAAGACGCCCGCTTCGACAGGCCGGCAGAAGAAGCAGCCCAAGATCGGTCATCAGGGCTGCTGCTCGATCAATGATGCAGCGGACGCGAGGCTCGTTGCGGCACAGCTCGGAATCCCGCTGTACGTCTGCAACTTCAAGAAGGACTTCGGACGCATCATCGACTACTTCGTCGATGAGTACGCCCGGGGACGAACGCCCAACCCCTGTGTTCGTTGCAACGACTGGCTCAAGTTCGGCAAGCTCCACGACTATGCGCACCAGCTCGGCTGCGACGCTGTCGCCAGCGGCCACCATGCGCGCATCACTGACCACGGGGGATCGCCCGCACTCGCACGCGCTCGGCACATCGGCAAGGACCAGTCCTATGTGCTCTTTGGCATCCCGCGCGCGCAGCTCAGCCAGACCCTGCTGCCCATCGGCGACTACACCGACAAGCAGCAGGTCCGCGACCGCGCGGAAGAGCTGGATCT
>CAZSBR010000356.1:0-1884 GCA_964605165.1 uncultured Phycisphaeraceae bacterium | reverse complement strand
CCGGGTGCCCGTGTTGGGCGAGATCCCCATTCTTGGGCAGCTCTTCAAGAACCAATCGCAGTCCCAGAGCCGCCAGCGGTTCTTTGTGTTCATCCGGGCGAATGTGCTGCGGTCGACGAACTTCGCGGATCTGCGGTACATCAGCGACGGCTTGGCAGAAGAAACCGGCGTTGATACCGGATGGCCTGTCGTGAAGCCAAGGATGATCGAGTAGATGGCGAGCTGCTGAGACTTACGCCCCTAGCCGCGAAGGCCGGATCACTTCGAAGGTGGTTCAAGCTCACGCGAGTTGCCGCGCACGATTTTCATCGAGACGTCGTCCGTGAGGCCAAGCGTGAGCGAGCTCGGCTCGCCGGCGGAGTCGGTGTGTTCCGCAAATACCTCGGCGAGACTGTAATAGTGCTTGCTCTTGATCCTGCGCTTTCGCAGCAGTCCCGCGTTCTTGAGCTCTGACAGCGCATGGCTCACACTCGGCTGGCTTAGTCCCAGCCGCTCAGTGAGCACGCGCACACAGCACGGCCCGGTCGCAAGCTCCAGCACGATCTTTAGTCGCGTGGGATTCGCCAGCAGCGCCAGCCGCTCGCACGCTGAGGCGACAGTCCCCTCACGCGTCGCGCCCGGCTTCGTCTCGGTCGTGAGGTGTTGCACGCGGCCGCCCTTTCGGATCGACACAAGCATGCAAACGAAGCTCGAGGCGTCAATCCCCGGTAGCGGGTCTGTGGGTTTACCTAATGGCGCGCGCCAGCTCACCCCCCAGCTGGGTTCGATCGCTCTCATTACTCGCTCGTCAGCCACTGCGTGATGCGTCCGTCGATGGTTTGGGAGCGGTCTTGCCCGTAGTTCGCGGCCAAGATCACCGCGGCGTTGCGATCAAGATCCTCTGCGATCTGCACGAGCTCCGCGTCTTCCTCGGCATTCCCCTCCATTAGAAGTCGAGCATGACGCAATGCCATCCGGATCTCATTCCAGCCCTCGGGCGTGCGGCTGAGGACCTTGTACTCGGTCGGCACATCGACATCGCGATTGGCGACGATGCTCTCGACCACGGCGCGCTTGTTGGCGGCGGTGCCGGCCAGGGCCGCGTCGCGCAGGTCGGCGCGTGCGGCGGCAATCGCGCCCTCTAGCTGTGCGCACTGCAAGCGAAGCGTCGCCAGTTGGCTCGTGTCGCCGTCCATCGCCATGCCCGAGCGGATCGTCCGCTCCAGATCGGCGCACTGGCTCTGTGAGACCGCGAGCTGCTCGATCTGATCGAGTGTCGTGCGGCCGGGCCCATCCAGATGGTCCTCGGCTGCAGTAAGGATGAGATCGACCTCGTCGCCCGTGTACCCCGCGTGAGCAAGGGCTCCGGGCGTGAGGCCCGCGTCCACCATGAGCCGGAAGGCGTGGTGTCGCGTGAAGGGCTCGGCGGGCTGTGAGCCGGTCGAGGTCGTGAGCACGGCCCCGGCCGAGACAACGATCACGGCGATGAAGGCCGCGATGAAAGGCATGGTCGCACCGAGGCGTTTGGCGAATTCGGGCATGGCGTGATCTCCGGGTCAGCGATCGGGGACTGTCGCGGGCGACCAGTGCGTCCTGGGCACCCTCCGCCGATGGTGTAGCACGCCCCGCCCGCGGGACCAAACGTATGCGGGATCCGACATATGTTGGTTTCAACATATGTTGAACGCGACATATGTCGGATTCGACATATGTGGAATCCCACATGTGTTTGGAGCGGGGCACCGGCATCGGCAGACTGCACGCAACCCGCCCGAGATCCAGGGCGGGGCAGGAGACGATTCCGATGCTGCACGCCACCGATGCCACCCACGCCAGCCGCCACTTCCGCCGCGTTGCCAGCCTGCTCGCCGCCGCGGCGCTGACCACGGGCGCGAGCGCCGATCC
>CAZSBR010000355.1:0-1884 GCA_964605165.1 uncultured Phycisphaeraceae bacterium | reverse complement strand
GGGTGGTGCCAGCAGCCGGTGACATCGGCTGCGAGGTCCGTCTGGTAGGGCTCGAAGCCGGTCGTTCTGAGGCGGTGGATCAGGCCCGACCGCTTCTCATCGACGAAGATCGTGTCCACCCAGTCGCCAAAGCGGGTGGCGGTCTCGTCCTTCATGCGCTTGGCGAGCCGCTGCGCGGGGGGGCACTTGTCGAGAAACTCGCTGAGAAGCTCGTTGACAAGAGCCTGGCCCTCGGGCTGAGGCTCGAAGTGGAAGCGGGTGAGAGCGTCCTGGGCCGAAGCCGTCTCGTGGGTGTCTGCCATAGAGGTATTGTCGCTCGCAGGCGAGCGGGCCGCCATGGGCAGGCGCAAAACCAGTCATGATTTCTCCGCTCGACTGATTTCGCCCGCTGTCCGGGGACACGTCCGGCTCAGTTGGGCGTCTCTCCGACGCTCACGAGCCCCACGAGGACGGTCTCGCCGTCGCGCTCGGTCTCGATCTGCACGAGCATGGCGTCGGCAGGCTGCTCGGTGGCGAAGAAGCCGCCGCCCCTGAAGGCCTCGCTGTACTCATCGACGAACTGCCTCAGGTCGAGCGTGACGCGCTGGCCGATGTCCAGCGACTGAAGCGGATAGCTGAACCGCTGGTTGATCCAGACGGTCGAGGCGTCGAACCGCCGGGCGGTTGAGTTCGTGATCGTGAGCATGTGCCCGTCGCGCCTGGCCTGCATGTCCACCTGTTCAAACTGCTGGAGATCCGGCGGGAAGGGGCGGGCGTAGGTCGCCTTGGGCCCCCCGGTCAGGGCGGTGGGGATGCCGCACCCACCCAGCAGCACGGCGGAGCTGGCAAGGCCGAGGCCGCTGACCACCCCGAGCAGGCGGGCATGTCGGCGGGAAAGAACGTCTTTGGAGGTGCGGAGCATGGACCTATCCTCTGCTCTATGGCGTGTCACGGCAACAACGCCACCCCACCCAGCCCCGCGATTGCTCCCGGCGGCGAACACCTCGACGCCCGGGCGATCGCTGCCGAGCTCGGCTCACGACCGGGCGGCGCGGTCGATCCGCGCGTGCGGGCCCACATCCCAGCCATGGATGCGCCGTTCTACCAGGCGGGCCTGGCGGGCTACTCCGATGCTGCCATGCGGCTTATTGCGCGTCGTCACGGCTGCCCGCTGTGCGTCACCGAGGCCCTGCTGGACCGCACCCTGCTCGCTGGCGGCAGGGGCTTTGCCAAGGCCGATCTGGGCGATCTTGCGGACAACGTCCCCGGCGGGCGGGGCGATCAGCCCCTGGTCTGCCAGATCATGGGCAGCGATCCGCAGGAGATGGCCGCCGCCGCCCTCAAGGCTGTCGAGCAACGGGCCCGCAGCGACCGGGACTACCGCGCGATGGCCTACGCGGGCCGCGATGAGGCATTCGCCCGCGATGTGGCTTCAACGCCGCTGCGCCAACCGGGCAGCGAAGAGATCAATTGCCAAGACACGCCGGGAGACGCTGCAACCCCGCCCCCCGCAGCCGAGGCCCCGGCCGACCAGGGCTTTGCTGCCATCGATCTCAACTTTGCCTGCCCGGTCAAGAAGATCAGCAGGAAGGCCCGCGGCGGTCACTGGCTGGCAGCGCCCGATGGCGCAATCGAGATCATCCGCGCGGTGCGCGAAGCGCTGCCGGGCGACATGCCGCTGACGCTCAAGCTCCGCCGGAGCTTTGACGACACGCCGGAGATGGTCAGCGCGTTCAACCGCATCTTCGATGCCGCCTTTGACCTCGGCTGCGCGTGGGTGACGGTCCACGGCCGAACCGTCGAGCAGAAATACATCGGTCCAAGCCGGTGGGACCTGCTTCGCGATGTGTGCCAGCGCCGGCCCGACTGCCCCGTCTTTGGCTCGGGCGATATCTGGAACGCAAG
>CAZSBR010000354.1:0-1896 GCA_964605165.1 uncultured Phycisphaeraceae bacterium | reverse complement strand
TGTGGCAATTGAGCTACGCCGAGATCCATGTGACATCGGTGCTGTGGCCGGACTTTGGGATCGCACACCTGCACGAAGCGGTTCGCGACTACGCTTCCCGCGAGCGTCGGTTCGGGGCGCTTTCGCCCCCCGCGGCGACTTCACACATACGCCAACCGGGCTGACGGCTCAGTCCCAGATTCGGACCGAAGCGCCTTGCTCAGAACCAGAATCACGCTGGGAATCGTTCTCATCGCTTGTCTTGTTGGCGCGATATGGCTTGATGACGCGCTGGAGGGCTGGGCGTGGGGGCTGGGCGACGGGACGGCTCCTCCGGGAGTGATCGCGGCGTTGGTGGTCGCGTTCCTGAGCGCGATGGGCAGCATCGAACTCTGCGCGATGTACCGAGCCAAGGGCATCGCCTCCTCGCGCATTCTGATGGTGCTGGCTGGGTGGGCCGGGCTGACGGTCTGCGGCTTTGTGCCTTCGGGGGCGATGGCGGTGGAGGCGGTGGGGATAGCGGGAGCGGCGGCGATTCTGGTGCTTGTTGCATCGATGGTGTACTCGGCGCGAGACGAGCGACCCGATGGGATTGTGGCCTCGACGGGTGCGACGCTGCTGGCGTTCGTGTACATGGGCATCGCGCTTGGCTTTGTGCTCCTGCTTCGGCGTGAGCAGCCGGCATGGATGCTGCTGTGGGTGCTGGTGACCACGAAGAGCTGCGACATCGGGGCGTACTTCACGGGCCGGCTGATCGGCCGAACGAAGCTCATCGAGTGGCTGAGCCCGGGCAAGACCTGGGAAGGCCTGATCGGGGGGCTGGTGCTCAGCGGGCTGGTGGGCGCGTTGGGCAGCCAGTGGGTCAGTGATCTGTCGGTTGCGTGGGGGCTGGCGATCGGCATCACGCTGGGCGGGGTGGGGCAGCTCGGAGACCTGATGGCAAGTCTGTTGAAGCGGGACGCTGGGCTGAAGGACTCTGGTCGGGGTGTGCCGGGGTTTGGCGGGTGGCTTGATGTGCTGGATTCTCCTCTGCTGGCGATCCCGGTGGCGTACTGGATGCTCAAGGTGGCGATGTAGCCGGCAACGGGCGGTGGTCGCTGCGCATATGCTCAGCGCTTGAGCAAGCGTTGCAATGATCGGAGGCGGACGCTCAGATGGATGTGACTTCCAAGCTGCTTCGGGTGTTTCAGGTTGATCGCCAGCTTGCTGGGCTTGAGGGCCGGCTGCGTAAGGCAGAGCGGTTTCTGGCCGAGCAGTCCAGGCAACTGACTGAGATCGAAACCCAGATCGAATCGATCGATTCGCAGGTTCGCCAACTGAAGGCGAGCGCGGGCAATCTCGAAACCGAGATCAAGGGCTTCGACGGGCACATCGAGCGTCACCGCGAGCAGATGGGCAACGCGCAGACGAACAAGGAGTACAAGGCGCTGCTGACGGAGGTCAACACGCTGAAGGCCGAGCGGGACAAGCGCGAAGAGGAGGCGCTTGAGTTGCTCGGCAAGATCGACGAGCTGACCGAGCAGCGGGGCCAACTCTCTGAGGCTCGGGCCGAACGGGAGAAGATGCGCGGCGTGGCCGAGGGGGAGCGGGCCGAGCGGTCAGCGGAGATCAAGGACCGCGTCGAAGAGCTGCACGCCAAGCGCGAGGTGCTTCTCAAAGAGGTGCCGGCTGATGTGCTGATGATCTACGACGAGATGGTGATGCAGCTTGATGATGAGGCGATGGCCGAGCTCGAGGTTGCCGATCGTCGCAGGCATGAGTACACCTGCGGCTCTTGCATGATGGGTATCCCGATGGAGTCGGCGATTTCGCTCCTGAGCGGTAAGCTGACTCGGTGCCCAAGCTGCCGGTGCATCCTGTATCTGTCGTCGGAGACGGCCGATCTGATCACGCCCGCCGAGAAGCGGTGAGCACTCG
>CAZSBR010000353.1:0-1903 GCA_964605165.1 uncultured Phycisphaeraceae bacterium | reverse complement strand
GTAGTGGAAGCGGAGCTTCTGCTTCTCGTTGAGGCGCAGGCCGTAGTCCCGCAGCCGGCGACCGCGGTAGCCGTGCATGCCGGCGGGGTTGAGCGCACGCTTGGAGGTGTGCTTGGGGATGTCCGCGATCGGCACGCCGACTCGGCGGGACAGCTTGACCTTGGGTCCGGTGTAACGGGCCATACGACAGTCCTTTCTTTCATCCGTCTCCGCGGCAGGGACTCATCCACAGGGGCGAGGCTGTCGCGGGTGCCGAGGGGGGTCGGCGACCGTGCCACGATCCGAGGCTTCGGGGTGGCGGAATCGATCCGGGCACGTGCCCGTTGAGAGAGAATCAAAGCAGCCTCCGCCCGGCGGATCAAGGCCGGTGGCCAGCGAGGGATAAACTTGCACCATGAGCGATCGCTTCCCGCTGACCGTGCTCGAGGCTGACCAAGGCCCCCGTGAGGCCTGCGGCGTCGTGGGGGTGTGGGGCGATCAGGACGCGGTCCAGCAGTGCTATCTGGCGTTGTACGCCCAGCAGCACCGCGGGCAAGAGTCCGCGGGCATCGCGGTGAGCGACGGCGTGGAATTGAGCGTCCACCACGGCATGGGGCTCGTTTCGGACGTCTTCGACGCTGCTGCGCTGCAGCGGCTGACGGCAGCCATGAGGGCTCGAGAGGCGGCGGACGAACTCGGGGGCGGGGCCACCTTCGGGGCGATCGGGCACAACCGCTATTCGACCGCGGGTGGCTCGCAGGGCTGCAACACTCAGCCCATCCTGGAGACCACCGCTGATGGTCAGGTCGCGCTGGCTCACAATGGCAACCTCGTCAACGCAGACGCGTGGCGAGCGCACTTTGCCGAGATCGGGCATCTCTTCCATAGCACAAGCGACACCGAGGTCATCATCCACCTGCTCGCCTCGCCCCAGCAGCGGTCATCGCCTGATCCGCTGGCCGCGACCCTGAGACGGTTGCAGGGTGCCTTCAGCCTCGTGTTTCTGTTCCCGGACCGCATCGAAGCCGCCCGCGACCCGTGGGGCTGGCGGCCGCTCGTGCTGGGCAAGTTGCCCGATGGCCGCGACTGCGTCGTGAGCGAGACGGTTGCCTTGGATGTCATGGGCGCCGAGGCAGTGCGCGAGGTGGAGCCGGGCGAAATCGTGACGCTGAGCGACGCGGGCGTCACGAGCCGGACGTTTGCCCCGCCGAGCAAGCGGCTGGCGCAATGCGTGTTCGAGCACGTCTACTTTGCCAACCCGGCAAGCTATGTCTTCGGCCAGAACGTGCAGGTGGCGCGCGAGTCGATGGGCGCCAAGCTCGCGGAGGAAGCGCCCGTCGAGGCGGACTACGTGATGCCGATGCCCGACTCTGGCCGCTCGGCTGCGAATGGGTATGCGCAGGCCAGCGGCATCCCGTACCGCGAGGGCATCGTGCCGAACCGGTATGTCGGTCGCACCTTCATCAAGCCGACGCAGCATGAGCGCAGATCGGCGGTGCGTCTCAAGCTCAACGTGATCGCGGAGATTGTGCGTGGCCGAAAGCTGATCGTTGTCGATGATTCGATCGTGCGAGGTACAACGACGCGGGAGAAGATGAAGCAACTCCGCGATGCGGGTGCCAGCGAGATCCACCTCAGGATCAGCTGCCCGCCCATCAAGCACCCGTGCTACTTCGGCGTGGACTTCGCTACCCGCGAGCAACTCATCGCGCACGAGCGAAGCGTCGAGGAGATCCGGAAGTTTCTCGGCGTGGACAGCGTCTACTTCCTGAGCCTCGAAGGGATGCTCAGCGTGATGCAGCAGCGGTCGAGCGAATACTGCACAGCCTGCTTCAACGCTGACTACCGCATCGACATCGAGCATCCAGTGACGGAAGAGTTCGTCCACAAGGCTCAGCAGAGCATGTTCTGATGCCTTCAGTTC
>CAZSBR010000352.1:0-1922 GCA_964605165.1 uncultured Phycisphaeraceae bacterium | reverse complement strand
CGCCGGCCGAGGGCGGTGCTCCCGCGAGCTGATCGGCTGGCGATCTCCGCTCGGCCCGCTGTGATGCGGCGGCCGGGCATGACTTGGAACGAACACATCCGGCTCGCCCCCGGCTTGCAAGCGGGGCTGGCGGGCCGAACGAATCACGACGGACTGGGAGCCTGCGGGGCTCGGGAGTAACTGGCGATGATGATCCACGACATCACGGCCATGGCTGGAAAGCACAAGGCACGCAAGCGCATCGGTCGGGGCCAGGGCTCCGGCCGCGGCAAGACCTCGGGCCGCGGTTTCAAGGGTGCGGGCAGCCGCACGGGCAGCTCGACGCGTCACGCGTTCGAGGGTGGCCAGATGCCGTACTTCCGCCGCATGCCGAAGTTCGGCTTCACGAACGCGCAGTTCAAGGTCCAGTTCTGGATCGTGAACCTCCGCGACATCGTGGCGCATCCCGAGTTTGCCAAGGGCGGCGAGGTCAACGCGCAGAAGCTCATCGCGGCCGGCCTGGTGCGTGATGACAGCCGCGACCTGAAGATCCTCGGCGCGATCGGCGAGGGTGGCCTGAGCGTGAAGCTCGACGTCACTGCCAGCCGCGTGACCGACTCGGCCCGCAAGCTCATCACCGATGCGGGCGGCAGCGTGACGGAGACCGGCACCCGCCGTGACCGCGTGCGTGGCATCGATCGCAACTCTGACGATCGGAGCCCCAAGAACCTCACCAAGAAGCTCAAGCGCGGCGGGGCGAAGAACAAGTCCAAGGGCTGATCGGCCCTGCGGGCTGACGCGGGCCACGGGCTCGACTCGCAACGACGACGCACAGGCAGCACTGCCCGCACGGGCTGGAGCGGCAAAGCACGATGCTCAAGACACTCCTGAATGTGTTCAGCATCTCCGAGTTGCGGAACAAGATTCTGTTCACGCTCGGGATGCTTGTGGTCTACCGGATCGGCTTCTGGATTCCGCTCCCGGGCGTGAACCAGAGCGCGCTGGCGGACTACTTCCAGCAGGCCAGCGAGCAGGGCAACGCCCTGGCGAAGGCCGGCCAGTTCGTCGCGGTGTTTACGGGCGGCACGTTCGGCCAGTCGACGGTGTTCGGCCTTGGCATCATGCCGTATATCTCCGCAGCGATCATCTTCCAGATCCTCTCGAGCGTCTCGCCCAAGCTCAAGGCGCTCCAGCAGGAGGGCCCGACGGGCCGGCAGAAGATCCAGGAGTGGACGCGGTACACCACGGTGGGGCTGTGTCTGATTCAGGGCTTCGCGTGGCTGCAGTTCATCTCGAGCCAGGGCCTCGTTTACCCCATGTGGGCGAACAATCCGTTCTGGTGGGCGATGGCGATCATGGCGCTCACCGCGGGCGCGATCTTCCTGATGTGGCTCGCCGAGCAGATCGATCGTTTCGGCATCGGCAACGGCGCCTCGATGATCATCATGGCGGGTATTCTGGCGCAGATGCCGAGTGCCGTGCAGTGGGTGCTCCGTAACTTCGAGCCCGGTGGCGACTCGGACAAGATGGGCTGGATGGGTCTGCTGATGATCCTTGGCGGCTTCGTGCTGGTGTGTGCGGGATCGGTGCTTCTGACCGTCGCCCAGCGCCGCATCCCGGTGCAGCAGGCCAAGCACACCCGCGGGCGGAAGGTCTTCGGCGGGCAGCGCAGCTATCTGCCGCTCCGCGTGAACCACGGCGGCGTCATGCCGATCATCTTCGCCAGCTCGCTCATGGTCTTCCCCATGGTGGGCTTGCAGTACCTCTCGGACGCGGCTCGCGTCTCGGGCGGCAGCGACGGCATGATGTTCGGCGTGACGACGTGGCTGGCCGACAACCTGACGATGGGTGAGTACCTCTACGTGCTGCTCTTTATCGTCATGGTGTTCTTCTTCAGCTACTTCTGGATCACCGTGCAGTTCAATCCCGAGGAGATGTCCAAG
>CAZSBR010000351.1:0-1945 GCA_964605165.1 uncultured Phycisphaeraceae bacterium | reverse complement strand
GTGGACGACTCACCGCCAGCCCCGCCCGAGGCATCGGCCTCACCCACCTAAAGCAGGCGCACGCTGCCGCCAATCGGACCAGGCAGTTATCATCGGCTCCACCACTGGAAACGAGCCATGAGGCATCATCACTTGCACACGCACCGCGCATTCACCATCGTCTTCTGCCTCGCCGGGAGCATCCTGCTCTCTGCGTGCGGCGTGCCCCGTGAGCAGCTCGTAACAGCGCCGCTCGTGTTTCAACGCGGATTCGAGGCAGGCGATGCGCCCGATGCCTACGACCCGGAAGTGGCGGTCTTCTTCGCCACCACGCGTGAACCAGATCCCGACGAGCCCAGCACCTACGGCAACGTCCCGAGCGAGTCTGTCAGGTTCGGCCTTGCAACACTCCGCATCAATGGCCCGAAGGGTGAGCCGCTGACGGCAGATATCGTCCGTGACGCGACGATCAACCCCGACCGAGACATCCAGCCGGGCTTCGATCTCGTCAACGTCGAGACCCACGGGCAGATCGCCCACGCCGGTCACGACGACTGGACGATCACCGACCCCACGGGGTCGCTCATCGCGCCGCTTCGCGAAGCGGTTGCTGCATCGCAGACGCGAGACCTGCTCGTCTTCGTCGATGGCACCAAGGGCAACTTCTACCGCTCATCGGCCCTCGCCGCGGAGGCCAGGCACATGCTCGGCCGATCGATGCCCGTACTCACCTTCGTGTGGCCCTCGCACCAACAGATCTACTCCTACGTATGGGGCAGCGACGAGCAGCGAGCCGATGCGGCCGGCTACCCGTTCGCCGCGGTCATGGATTACCTCACCAAGCACTCCGGCGCCGAACGCATCCATATCCTCAGCTACAGCGCCGGCGGCAGAGTCACCTCCATCGGCCTCAGCCACCTCCGTGAACGCCACGCAAGCGAGACCGACGATCAGGCCCACCGCAGGCTCGGTCTTGGCACCGTCGTCTTTGCCGCTGCGGACGAACCCATCGACCGCTTCCTCAACGAAGTGCCGGACATCCACGACATCGCCGATCACATCGTCGTAACCATGTCGCAGCGCGATCACGCCCTGGTCCTCTCGGAGTTCCTGAAGGGAGAGGGCCAGCGACTCGGCAGGGAGTACTGGTCGGGGCCAACGGAGGCAGAACTCCAGATGCTCCGCGAACTGCCGCACGTCGAGTTCGTTGATGTCTCCTATGGCCGTCAGTCTCGCGGCTTCAAGGTCAAAGGCCACGGCTACTGGTATCGCCAGCCCTGGATTGTCTCGGACGTCATCATGGCCCTCAGAACCAACCGCCCAGGCTCAGAGCGCGGGCTCATCGAAGAGATCCTGCCACACGTCTACGGCATGACCGCCGAGTATCCCGAGCGTCTCGAGGAGGCCGCGACCAGTGCTCTCCCTCGGCAACCCGGCAAGGACATCCAGACCACCAGAAGTTCCAATTGACTCCGCCACCCTTGAACTTCGCGAAGTCCAAGTAGACTCATCTCGCTTGAGAACCCAGCCCCCAACGGGGCACTGGAGCATCACGCATGAACCGCCGCAGCATTCGCCGTCTCATCGGAATCATCGCTGTGTCCCTCGCACCCCTGTTCTGCCTCGCAGCCTGCAACACCATCGAAGGCGCGGGCAAGGACATCCAGGCCGGCGGCCGCGCCATCGAGAACGCCGCCTCGGACGAAGACTGACGCAGTCGATCAGTTCGACGCAGCTTTCCCCGTTACTCCGCCACACCGTGTGACCACTGCGCCGCTGTCGCACGTGCACACCACCCGCCGCTCCCATCTGTGCCCGGGCCACGAGCGCACACGCCTAGTCGAACAGTGTTCGCCCGCCCACCGAAGAGTTCGCCGCCGTGCGCTCAAGAGCATGAGCCGTCATGATCCTCCCGGCCGCCGCCACCCCGCTGAGATACGCCCCCTCAATCGTGCCGCCCGCGCAC
>CAZSBR010000350.1:0-1974 GCA_964605165.1 uncultured Phycisphaeraceae bacterium | reverse complement strand
ACGCGTCGCCGACGGTTGAGCATGTCGAGAAGCTCGCGCGTGAGGTGTCGGTTGAGGTGCCCGAGGCATTTGAGCGCACCAGCGCGTACATGACGCACCCGGTCTTCAACACGCATCACAGCGAGACGGAGCTGCTGCGATACATCACCAAGCTGCAGGGACGCGACCTCTCGCTCGCTCACTCGATGATCCCGCTGGGGTCATGCACGATGAAGCTCAACGCGGCAAGCGAGATGCTGCCGGTGAGCTGGCCCGAGTTCACGGACATCCATCCCTTTGCGCCGCGAGATCAGCAGCAGGGCTACGAGGCGATGTACCGCGATCTCGAGGCGTGGCTCAGCGAGATCACGGGCTTTGCTGCCATCAGTCTGCAGCCCAACGCGGGCTCGCAGGGCGAGTACGCGGGGCTCATGGTCATCCGTGCCCGTCACCTGGCCAAGGGCGAGAGCAACCGCGATGTGTGCCTCATCCCCACCAGTGCGCACGGCACGAACCCGGCCTCGGCTGTGATTGCGGGCATGCGCGTCGTCGGAGTCGCCTGTGATGACCGTGGCAATATCGATCTCGAAGACCTCAAGGCCAAGGCCGACAAGCACCGCGAGCAACTCGCTGCGATGATGGTGACCTACCCGTCGACGCACGGCGTGTTCGAGGCGGACATCCGCGAGATGTGCGACATCATCCACGACGCGGGCGGCCTGGTGTACATGGACGGCGCCAACATGAACGCACAGGTCGGCCTCTGCCGACCGGGCGACATCGGCGCCGATGTCTGCCACCTCAACCTGCACAAGACCTTCTGCATTCCCCACGGCGGTGGTGGCCCGGGCGTGGGCCCGATCGGCGTGACGAAGGAACTCGCCGAGTTCCTGCCCTCGCACCCGGTGCAGGCACCGGGCTCGGCTGGTCCGAAGGCGATCGGTCCGATCTCGGCAGCGCCGCAGGGCAGCCCCCTGATCCTGCCCATCTCGTGGATGTACATCGCGATGATGGGGGCCGAGGGCCTGACGCACGCGACCAAGGTGGCGATTCTCAACGCCAACTACATGGCCAAGCGGCTCAAGGGTCACTGGGACATTGTCTACAGCGGCGAGGCGGGCACCGTCGCCCACGAATTCATCATCGATCTCCGCCCGGTCGACGATGTTGTTACACCTGATGACGTCGCCAAGAGGCTCATGGACTTCGGCTTCCACGGCCCGACGATGAGTTGGCCGGTCGCGGGCACGTTGATGATCGAGCCGACCGAGAGCGAATCCAAGCAGGAGCTGGACCGCTACTGCGATGCGCTCATCGAGATCCGCCGAGAGATCGAGGAGATCCGCTCTGGCACGATGGACCCGCAGAACAACCCGCTGAAGAACGCGCCGCATCCCATCAGCGCCATCGCTTGCGATGACTGGGACCGGCCATACTCACGTCAGCGCGCGGTGTATCCGCTGAGCTGGCTGCGGGATGCGAAGTTCTGGCCGCCGGTGGGCCGGATCGACAACCCCTACGGCGACCGCAACCTCATGTGCTCGTGCCCGAGCGTTGAGGAGATGGGCGGGATGTCCAACTGACGGTTTGGCGGTGTGAGTTGCCTCAGCCGCCGCCACCACCGGGCCCGCCACCACCGCCGCCGCTGCCGGGCACCACGCCGGGCACCGGGTCGCGCGCGATGTCGACCACGTCTGACAGGCCCGTGTCGAGGTTGAAGGTGACGTAGCGCCGGCCATTGAGCGCGCTGGCTTGTGTCGCGCGTGCTGGCCACCAGCGGTAGCCATCCAGCGCGCGGTGCAGGTAGTCGGGCCCGCTGACGATGAGCGTGCCCTGGTAGTAGCGGATGTCCGCGCCGATGTCCCACGTCTCGGGTTCGACCACGGCGGTGATGAGATCGATCAGTGCTTCGGCGCGTTCCTGCTTGGTGATGCGTTCGACGTCCTGGTCCTGATCCTGGAAGGGCGACTGGCCGCCACCCTCATTGGATTGCAG
>CAZSBR010000349.1:0-1989 GCA_964605165.1 uncultured Phycisphaeraceae bacterium | reverse complement strand
AGGCTGATCAGCCACAGCAGGTAGCCCGCCACCGCGATCGCATCGGTTTCCGCCACGCCGACCTGCGCGGAGATAAGCGTGTCGGTCATGCCGACGAGCCAGTTGAGCATCGACTCGATCAGGATGGGCCAGCTCAGCACCCAGATCGCACCGCTCATGGTCAGGCCGCGAAGCCTGCCCTTGCGGAGACGCCCCTGCTCGTCGAGCCCGGGAGCGTCCGCAGCGTCCGGCGCCATCGCGACGCGCTGCACCACGCCCCGCCAGTCACTGATGATCGGCAGCCGCTTGCGCCAGGGTGTGTTCTTGCGCTCGCCCAGCATCCGTGCCTCCACGCCGATCCCTCAGCGGGCGGATGGTAGGATGCGCAGGGAGCTCGACGTGTGAAATCACGCCCCGATGAACTCTTAGGTGGGGGCAGGTCCCGTCTTTCAGAATCCGATGGCCAGTCGTACAATGCCAAGCATGGCAGGCGACAAGTCGACACCAGCAGTCACTTCAAGAGTGGTGTTGCCTCTTGTTGTCTGTCCGGTCTGCATGATTGCCATGCATCTTTCTTCGTCTGAGCGTAGCGAATTCGGGCTTCCTCTTGATCCGGCAACCGTCGTTTGGCGGGTGTGTATATTTCTCGTGGCGGTCCTGCTCACTATCGTGAGCCTCGACTCCGTACCTCGCGGCACTTCGAATTGGATAGCAAACGCGGTAGGTGTACTCTGCGTCGCTGCGGCTATCACATTGCTGAGTGATGCTTTCGCGTGGATTTTCTTAATGATTTTCTACTACCGCTGATCTCGCAGAGATAGCGATCAACGCGGCATCACTGCAAGAGTTGATCCAGCAACTCCGGCACGCCTTGGCCTCGGGTGGCCACCGTCTCGAAGACCGGCCTGCGTCCCGCGATCTCCCGGAGGTCACGCACCAGCTCGTTCTCGCCCGGATGGTCGGCCTTGTTGCACACGAACAGATCAGCGATCTCGAGGATGCCCGCCTTGTCCATCTGCACCGCGTCCCCCATGCCGGGCGTGAGCACCACCATGGTCGAGTCCACATGGTCACGGATCATCGTCTCGTTCTGACCCGCACCGACCGTCTCGACGAACACCGTGCCGAATCGTCCATCGCCCTCGAACTCAACGCCCCCGATGAGTTCCAGGATCTCATCGAGCGAGACGTAGTCCTCGCCACGGATGGCAAACGAGCGGTAGAACACGCTCTCACCGAGGTTGTTGAAGTCCACGCGGAGCCGGTCGCCGAGCAGCGCACCGCCCGTGATGGGGCTCATGGGATCGAACGCCACGACAGCGCAGCGTTCCTTGGTGCCCGCAGCCGCTTGCCTGCGGCTGAACTCGCCCACGAGCTGCGCAACAAGCGTGCTCTTGCCCGCTCCGGGCGAGCCCGTTACGCCGATGATCCGTTCGGGCCGGGCACGCCTCGCATCACTCCGCACCGGCTGGCTCTTGGCAGATTGGGCGTGCTCCGTCTCGGCCCTGCCGCTGGCATGCACGAGCGAAAGATCCCGTGCAAGCTGCGAGACTGCGCCCTTGCCACCACTGACGCCCTCGATCGTCTGGCTGCGGACCTTCACCGCCTTGCACACCGCATCGACGATGTCCTGCAGGCCCGTGCCCGTGGGGAAGAGCGCCGCCACGCCGTAGTCGAGCAGCTTCTGCGTGTCCTCCTGGGGCAGGATGCCGCCCATGTAGACCGGCAGATCGGGCCTGCCGACCTCCTTGAGCGCATCGATGAGCATCGGGCCGAGCTTCATGTGGCTGTTGCTCATCATGCTCGCCGCGATCACGTCGCAGTCCTCGTCTCGGGCGCTGATCGCAAGGCTCATGGGTGTCTGCCAGAGGCCGGAATAGATGACATGGATGCCCGAGTCTCTGAGCGCCCGCGCGATGACCTTGACGCCGCGGTCATGGCCATCGAGACCCATCTTGCCAAGCAGCACGCGTGGCCTGTGGGGCAACTGCTTGCACCTGTCGAGCTTCT
>CAZSBR010000348.1:0-1999 GCA_964605165.1 uncultured Phycisphaeraceae bacterium | reverse complement strand
CGGTAGAGCGTGTCACGCTCGACGGGCCTGAAGCCGGCCTCTGTGATGGCCTTGGTCAGATCAACCACGCTCGTCTCCTGGTGTGTGGTCGAGCCGCCAACCTTGGTGATGTCATACCACACGACCGTGCCGTCGATGTCATCCGCACCGCACTGCAGCATCAACTGCGACATCGCAAGCGTCTGCATGATCCAGAACGCCTTGACGTGCGGGAAGTTGTCGAGCATGAGCCGCGCGATGGCAAGCGTCCGCAGATTCTCGAGGCCTGTGGGTCCCGGCAGCGCCTCCAGCGGCGAGCCATCGGGGAAGAAGGGCAGCGGGATAATCGTCTGGAAGTAGCCCGCTGTGCGCTCGGCGAGTTCCGGCGTGGGCAGGGGCACACCATCGCGCGTCAGCGTGATGACCGGCGCCTCGATGTTCTGTGTGGCAGCAAGCCCGGGCTCCACGAAGCCGCCGCGCTCGCCCGCGTAGCCCATGCGTGCAAGCGCCTGGTCCTGCGCGCGCCTGAGAATCTCCATGTGCACGAGCCGCTCTCGGCGTTGATCGATGTGGCCGTAGAGAATCGTCGCGTTGGAGTTGAGCCCGAGTTCGTGTGCCACGAGGTGAACATCAAGCCATACATCCGAACGAATCTTGCCCTTGTAGGCCTGATCGTGCACACGGTCGTCGAAGACCTCGGCCCCGCCGCCGGGCAGTGAACCAAGGCCGGCCTGCTTGAGTTCGTTCAGGACCCACCGAATGCCCGCCTGGCGATCGGCGTTCTTGTAGACCTTGGCGATCTTGGCGAGGTGGACGACCTCCACCGCGGTGAACGCCTTGAGGTGGAGGTTCGGCGCCACTTCCCGGATCGCACTGAGCATCTCGGGGTAGTACGACCAGGGGAGATATGGGTGAAGCCCGCCGACGATGTGCATCTCCGTCGCGCCGCGCTCGACCGCCTCGATGGCCTGGGCTTTGACCTCGTCGATGTCGCGGGTGTACGCGCCGTCTTCGCCCTTGGAACGCCGGAACTCGCAGAAGGAGCACGAGAGGGCACAGACATTCGAGTAGTTCATGTGGCGGTTGATGTTGTAGAACGCCGCATCGCCGTGCAGCCGGCGACGGACGAGGTCCGCCATCTCGAGCACAGACCAGATGTCACGCGTGCGGTAGAGCACGTCCCCCTGATCGAGCGTGAGCCGCTGACCAGCAAGGACCGCCTCGCGGACAGGGGCAAGGTCTGGATCGGCGAGCGTGGGCGTAGGTGCAGCGATCATGCTTTATTGTTCGCCCACCACGGGATAGGTTTCAATTTATTCTGAAATTTGATTTTTGACAACGCGGGGCCTGACGGCCAAACCGGTCCCCCGCTGCCAGATCGGCAGCATGGAACGGCCGAGAGCCCGTTTGAACGCTTCTCATCCCTCTCAGAGGCCCGTAGGGCTCTGGCATGGGGCTTGCCAAGGGGATCCTGCGTCAAGCAACACATGTCCGTGGGCGGGGCGGGGGACTGCTCGGCAGCGGCTCACATCGAAAGCGGAGGTACATCATGTCCAAAATCATCGGCATCGACCTCGGAACGACCAACTCCGTCGTCGCCATCATGGAAGCGGGCCAGCCCAAGGTGCTCATCAACGCATCGGGCAACCGCACGACCCCTTCGGTCGTCGCGGTCACCGCCAAGGGCGAGCGGCTCGTCGGCCAGCCCGCCAAGCACCAGCAGGTGACCAACCCGAAGAACACGATCTACTCGATCAAGCGCTTCATGGGCCGCAGGCATGAGGAAGTCTCCGAGGCGGAGAAGAACGTGCCCTACGAGGTCATCGGCGCGGCTGGCGAGGCTGTGTCCGTCAAGATCTCGGGCAACAGCTATTCGCCCCAGCAGATCAGCGCGTTCATTCTCCAGGAGCTCAAGAAGGTTGCCGAGGAGTACCTTGGGGAGAAGGTTGACCGCGCAGTCATCACCGTCCCCGCGTACTTCAATGACGCGCAGCGACAGGCCACCAAGGACGCGGGCGAG
>CAZSBR010000347.1:0-2004 GCA_964605165.1 uncultured Phycisphaeraceae bacterium | reverse complement strand
GTGAGATCGCTCGCTGGGAAGAACGAGGTTGAACGACCGATGCCGTATTACACCAAGCTCGGCCAGATCCCCAAGAAGCGTCACATCCAATTCCGCAGGCCCGATGGGGCGCTCTACAGCGAGGAACTCTTCGGCACGGAGGGCTTTGTCGGCCCGACGAGCACGCTCTACCACGTGCACCCGCCGACGCAGGTCTCGGGCTGGAAGACGGTCTACAAGACCAAGCCCGAGTACGTCGAGCAGGACGTGATGCGGATGCGGCACACGATGACGCAGCACGTCAAGCCCAAGGGTGACCCGGTGACGGGGCGCATCGTGCTCTTCGGCAACAGCGATGTCGAGATGGGCGTGTGCAACCCCGCTGAGAAGATGAGCTACCACTTCAAGAATGGGCAGGGCGATGAGTGCCTGTTCGTTCACTTCGGCAGCGGCACGGTGCGCACGATGTTCGGCACGCTCAAGTTCCGGCGCAAGGACTACATCGTCATTCCCAAGGGCACCATCTACCAGATGGAGTTTGACGAGCGCCCCGATGACGGCAGCGATGACGAGACCTTCGGCGGGTACAGCAAGGCGGACATGCCGTATGGCAAGATGGTGACCTTCGAGACGGTCAATGGCAGCCATATCCTGCCGCCGCCGGGGTACATCTCCAAGAAGACGAGCCAGTTCCTCGAGCATGCGCCGTACTGTGAGCGCGATCTCGAGATCCCGTTTGAGGATGAGGCGAACCCGCTGTGCCGCGCGTCGCTTGATGGCGATGATGGTCAGCAGTTCGAGGTTCGGATCAAGGCCCGCGACACGGTGCACAGCTACATGTATGGCTATCACCCGCTGGATGTCGTGGGGTGGGATGGGTGCTACTACCCGTATACGTTCAACATCGATGAGTTCGCACCGATCGTGGGCAAGCTGCACATGCCGCCGCCGATCCATCAGACGTTCGAGGGTCACAACTTTGTGATCTGTTCGTTCTGCCCGCGGATGCTGGACTTCCATCCAGAGGCGATCCCGGTGCCGTACAACCACTCGAACGTGGATTCCGACGAGATTCTGTATTACGTCGAGGGCAACTACAAGGCGCGGCGGGGCATCACATCGGGCTCGATCAGCGTGCATCCGCAGGGCATCCCGCACGGGCCGCACCCGGGCACGGTGGAGAAGAGCCTGGGCAAGACGTACACCGATGAGCTTGCGGTGATGTGCGACACGTTCCGCCCGATGTTCCCGACCAAGGCGGCGATCGAGATGGACGACGAGAAGTATCCGGACTCGTGGCGTGAAGATCATCACGCGCCGCTGCAGAACGGCGTGGCTCGCTCGCCCGATGCGCCAGTGGATACGTGGACCTGATGAGTGCGCGGCGCACGTGACCATCGCGGGCGGCGGGTGAGGCTCCTGAGTCCATCTCAGTTGATGGATCGCGGGATTGATCCGAAGCCATTCAAAGTGCCGGACGTTGGTCACCTTCCCCGCTGGGGTGGTTTCTGGTCGCGGCTCCATTGGACCTATCCGGTCTTGGTGCTTGCGGTGACTGCCAGCGCGGCCGTGCTGGTCGCACTGGGCATGCGAATCGGTGTTCCGGATTCTTGGTTCCCATTATTCGCGGTCGCGCCTGCGGTCATGGGTTGCTACGTCGTGTACGCCGCGCTGTGGTGGCGATTTGTCATGCCTCGCCATGCTCACCAGATCGCCAACGCCGGCCACTGCCCCTCGTGCGCGTTCTCGCTCGATGGGCTTGAGGTGGAAAGCGACGGCTGCGTTGTCTGCCCGGAGTGCGGGGCTGCATGGACGCGGACTCAATCGCAAGAAGCAGGCTCTGCATGAAGCCGAGGACCACGGACCATCGCGGCAAGCGGGTTCGGCTGGCGATGCCCGATGCGCTGAGGGCTGCGGGCGTGGACCTGCGGGACATCAAGGTGCCGCCGGTGGGATTCGTGCCCGGGGCTTCGTTTGCGCGGGGCGAACTGCACTGGACGTTCATCGCGCTCTTGGCGTTCTACC
>CAZSBR010000346.1:0-2006 GCA_964605165.1 uncultured Phycisphaeraceae bacterium | reverse complement strand
AGAAGCTCGATGTCGTGGGCTTGAGAGCGACCATGGGCCTCGAACTGCTCAGGCCGCGTGTTCCGTGGCGCATCGCGGTGCCCTACACAGACGATCGCAGCATCGCCAGCCGCACGCACATCGTTGAGCCGCTGGTGCCGACCAGTAACGACCGCACGGGCCTGCACATCGTCGAGGAATTGTGCTCATCACCGATTCCCGATTTCACCGCCCACCGCCTGAAGTCTGGCAACGTCGAGTATGAACTGCGATCCGGCGCGCTGGGCATCCAGGGCCGGCAGGACCTGGTCTTCGCCGATCACTGGAAGCAGTGCGAACCGGCTCTTGCACCAGCCCCCGATGATCGATCATCCCGCCTCATCAGCCGCATGCGGGTGCCCTGCGAACGTGCGCGATGGGTCCTCTGCGCGCCGGCGGATCTCTTCGTGAGCGACATCCCCACAACGCAGGTCTTCACCACCATGTGGCGCGGCGATACCAGCTTCGAAGAGGGCGACCGCCTCCCGATCGACCTCGCCATCCACGTGACCGATGCCGATGCCGTCTGCGCGGGCGACCCCCGGCTCGGCGAGATGCTGCAATGGCTGCTCGAACGCATCGGCCACCACGCCGAGAACTGGGTCATCACGATCGCAGAACTCACCTATCCACCGCTGATGTCCGCCGCAGCCTTCCGCTGGGATCGCAAGCTGCCGAGCGAAGCGGTCTAGAGCCGCGTGCCTTCCACACCCCTGTTCGCACGGAACCACTCGATCGTGCGGCTCAGGCCCTCTTCAAACGGCATCTGCGCCTTCCAGCCCAGCAACTGGTCTGCCTTGCTTGTGTCAAGGCATCGCCGGGGCTGGCCATCGGGCTTGGTCGCGTCCCAGCGGATCTCGCCCTCGAACCCGGTCAGCTTGACGATCAGTTCAACCAGGTCCTTGATGGTGATCTCAAAGCTCGCGCCGAGGTTCACGGGCGTCGGTTCATCGAGCACCTCGGCTGCACGCAGAATGCCCTCGGCCGCATCCTCGACGTACAGGAACTCGCGGCTGGCGCTGCCCGTGCCCCAGCACTCGATGTGGTCCGCCTTGGCATCGATCGCCTCGACGCACTTGCGGATCAGCGCCGGAATGACATGGCTCGAGTGCAGGTTGAAGTTGTCGCCCGGGCCGTAGAGATTCACCGGCAGGACGTACGAACTCTTGAGCCCGTACTGGCGCTCGTAGCCATCGAGCATGACCATCGCTGCCTTCTTGGCCACGCCGTAGGGCGCATTGGTCTCTTCGGGATAGCCCGCCCAGAGATCATCCTCTTTGAAGGGCACGGGGGTGAACTTCGGGTACGCGCAGATCGTTCCCACCTGCACGAACTTGTCGAGCTTGACCTCGCGCGCATGCTCGATGAGGTGCAGCGCCATGGCCATGTTGGCGTAGAAGTACCGCCCGGGGTTGTCGCGGTTGGCGCCGATGCCGCCGACCTCCGCCGCCAGATGAAGCACGACATCGGGCTTCATGTCGGCGTACATGCGCGCAACATCCGGCTCCTTGGTCAGGTCGTACTCCTCAAAGCGAGGCACGAGGATGTCAGTGCAGCCGCGCTCTCCGAGCTTTCGGCACACCACCTGCCCCAGGAAGCCGTTGCCGCCGGTCACGACGACGCGAGATGCTGCGAGATCCGTCGGCATTGCTCACACTCCTCCAGAGGCTCATCCCAATCACCACATCAAGACAGACAACAAGTCGGGTGCAACGCACCACGGGAAGGTCACGAGTTTAGTCCCGCCCCCGAGGATGCAGACGGCGTGCTCCAGCCCGCTACCGTGCCCCCATGACCGAGACGACGACGCAAGCAGATCCAGCCCCTCTCGGCGCTGACCAGCCTCCTCTTGAGCCCGCCCAGCGCCGGCACGATCTCGACGCCATTCGTGCCTTTGCCATGCTGCTGGGCATCGTGCTGCACGCAGCCCTCGCCTACGCAAGCGTGCCGCAGTGGTTCGCACAGGACCAGGCCCAGTCCGAAACCGC
>CAZSBR010000345.1:0-2009 GCA_964605165.1 uncultured Phycisphaeraceae bacterium | reverse complement strand
GTGCTCCGACTCGCGTGTGAGCACACGGTCATCGAGCTCGTCGTCTTTACCGGTGCGGATCGCGATGTGCTCGCGGGGGATCTTGAACTCTTCGACGAGCGCCTTCAGGAGCACCTCGACAGTCACGGGATCTTCGCCCCGGTTCGCCTCCGCCTGGAACAGCACGATCGGGCGGATGTACTCGCCCGTCGCTTCCTCTTCCTCCTTCGCGATCTTCTCGAGCTTCGTCTGCCTCGCGATCGCCGCCTGCACCGCCTCGCGCCACTGCGGTCGGTTCACGAGGCGGATCGGCAACTTGACCATGTGCTCGGCCTTGAGCTGCAGCGCCGAGACGTGATGCAGCACGTTGCTCGGGTTCTTCTTCTGGTCGGGCGTCGCCGTGAACTCCACGATGCACGCCGGGTCGAGTCGGCTGATCGTCTCGAACGACAACCCCGTCCGGGCGTTGTGGGCCTCGTCCACGATCACGATCGGGCGTCGGAGCTTGAATACGTTCGCCAATGACTCCACGGCGCCGGCACCCTCGTGCCGTTCCAGCCGGGCGACCTGCTCGTCGGCCAGACCGCTGAAGTGGTGCATCAGGGCACCGTTCTGCTCGTAGACCTTCCGCCCGTCGGTCTTCTCGACGCGGAGGGCCTGGATCGTCGAGACGATGATCGTCGTCGCGCCGTCAAGCGTGCCCCGCGTGATAGCGAGCGCCTCGGAGAGCGACATCACCTCGACCTGACCGCCGAGCTTCTCCTGCAGTGCCTGCCGGTACGGGTGCTTCGGGTCACGCAGGGCCTTGAGCGTCTGATCGACGATCGGCGTGCTCGGCGCGAGCCAGAGCACGATCGAGTGCTCGGCCCGCAGCAGCTCGCTTGTGACGATTGGCACCGCGTGCGCCGCGATGAGCGTCTTGCCGCCGCCGGTCGGCACCCGCAGGCACACGTACGGCACGCCCCGCAGGTCCTCGGGCAGCGACGCGGTGAGGTAGTCGCGTCCGGTGATCTCGGCGAACGGCGTGTCCGCCCGCCCGTGCTGGCTCACGCCGCGGAGGTACCGCGTCAGGGCGTCGAGGCATTCCTCCTGATAGTGCTTCAGTTCAAGCATGCCCTAGCTCACCTTCACTTCGTAGGGGACCTGCTTGAACACGACGCCCTCGCGCTTCAGCCGCGCGGCACCGAGGCGGCAGCCCTCGCCGTAGACCACGCGCGTCGGACGCCCACCGCCCGCGGCGTCCACGGCGGAGGCCGGCGGTCCGGGCAACTCGGCGAGTACGGCCGCGGTGAGCACATTCCCGCCGTCGGGCCGCTTGTCGCCCAGCACGCCGTTGAACAGGAGATAGATCGCCCGGTCCTCGAACGCGCCGAGCAGTGGGTTGTTCTTCCGCGGCTCCTTGGGCATGGGCGAGCCGGTCTCGGTGAAGAAGACATGGCGAGCGAGGTCGGCGAAGGTGACCTCCTTGGCGATGTCGCCGTGCTCGTCGAAGAGCGGCTTGCCGAGGCGGCAGAAGCGGAAGCCGGAGCCAAGGCCGGGCACGTGATCCTTTGCTGAATCGCCTCCGGGGTGGTAGCCTTCGGCCGCCCGAGTGAGTCGTTGCGCCGTGACTCCGCCGGCGATCTTGTCGTCGATCTCGACCATGATAAACCGACGTGACCCTCCGTCACGCTTGTTCATCTGCATCACAGCATGTCCCGTTGTGCCGCTGCCTGCAAACGAGTCCATGATGAGCGAGTCGTCATCAGCACCGATTGTCAGCACTCGCTCGATCAGACGGAGCGGCTTGGGTGTGATGAACACGTCGTCGGATGCATCGAAGTCACAGATGGAGAGGATCTCCTTCTTGGCTTCCTGCGTGTTCCCCGCGTCTTTGTGTGACCAAATCGTTTGCGGAATTACACCATCCTTCACCTCTGACAGAAAACGTTTGAGGTGAGGCACGTTGTTGCCCGACTTTCCCCACCAAATACGATTGTCTTGATCCAGCCGCTCAAACTCCTCCTTTGAGACGCGCCAATACATGCATT
>CAZSBR010000344.1:0-2027 GCA_964605165.1 uncultured Phycisphaeraceae bacterium | reverse complement strand
AAGATCGACAACCTCGTCCAGATCGGGCACAACTGCGTCGTCGGACGTGCCTGCATCATCTGCGGCCAGGCGGGTCTCGGCGGGTCGGTCACACTCGGTGACGGCGTCATCATGGGAGGCCAGGCGGGCGTCAAGGACAACCTCTCCATGGGCACCCGCGCACGCCTCGGCGGCAAGAGCGGCGCCACCCGCGACATTCCCGCCGGCGAGGGCTACGCGGGCATCCCCGCGATCCCGGGACGCCAGTACCTCCGCCAGACCTCCCTCATCCAGCGCGCCGAACTCATGATCGAAGAACTCTTCAACCGCATCGAAGCGCTCGAGGCCGACCGATCATGAGCGCACGCATCGAGGGCACCGGGCTCTTCACCTCAGCGCCATCCTCGGTCGCCATCACGCCGCAAGATGCCGGCGGCCTCGTCTTTGTCCAGGCAGGACAGCGCATCACTGCCTCGCTCGATCGGCTCTCGACGACGCCCATCCACCCGGCGTTCGCCCAGATGTCGGCCCGCAACACCAACCTCGCGGCTCCCGAGAGCGACGCCCCGCGTGTGCTCACCACCGAGCACGTGCTCGCAGCGTGCGCAGGCCTCTCCATCTGGCACGCCGAGCTTGCCCTTCAAGGCCCCGAGATCCCCATCGACGATGGTTCGGCCCGCGTGTTCGTGGACGCTCTCCGCGATGCAGCGCCGACCAACGTTGAGCCCATCCAGCTCCGCTCGCCGATCACCGTCACGCAGGGCGACGCCCGCATCGAGGCCCTGCCCGCATCACCCGATGAGCATCCAGCCTGGACCTACGAACTCGACTATGGCCAGGGAGCGCCCATCCCCAGGCAGACCGCTTCGTGGGTCCTCGGCGATCGCGATGCGTTCACAACGCAGGTCGCGCCCGCGCGCACCTTCAGCCTGCGCTCCGAGGCCGAGGCGATGAAGGCTGCGGGTCTCTTTCAGGCCTTTGGCCCCGAGCAACTCCTCGTCATCGACGATGATGGCGCGCCCATCGGCAACATCTGGCGTTTCGACAACGAGGCCGCCCGGCACAAGCTGCTCGACCTCATCGGCGATCTCGCCCTGCTCGGCAGGCCTGTGCACGCGCGCATCCGTGCCGTGCGCTCGGGCCACGCGCTCAACCACGAACTCGCTGCAGCGATCACCGAGCACATCACCGCCTGACTCTTGAACCACGCCCGTGCGCCGATTGGCAGCCGCTCACCGCCGCTGCGCGCAGCCTCGATGCGATGCGCTCATTGCGGGCGGTGTCCATCGGCCGGCGGTTCATGATGTCCTCCGAAGGAGGATGCGGACATGAACAAGGCTGGACGAATCGGAACGGGACGGACGCTCGCCATCATCGTGGCAACCGTGGGGCTGGTGATGGGCGGGCCCGCTGTGCTCAGCGGGTGCGCCTCGCTGGAAGATGCCAAGGTCATCCGGGCGGATCTCGAGCAGGTGCATGCCTCGCTCGACGAGCGAGCGCAGGACCTGGCTGCCGCCGCTGCAGCCATGGACCCGACCGACCCTACCAAGCCCCAAGCCGACGCCCTCGCAGCAAGCGCCCGGGCCCGCGCAGAGGCGGTGGCAGCGGGGCTCTCGCGGCTCGAGGCGGTGCTGGCTGAATCCGAAGCACCCTCGGACCCGATCACACAGGCGGTAGACTCGCTCTCGGTCCTGCTGCCGGAACCTGTTCGGCTGCCGGCGGTAATGACTTCAGCAGCGATCGCGCTGGCGTGGCGCGGCTCTCGCCTCAAGCGCGGTCTTGAATCAGTGGCGCTGTCCATCGAGACAGCCAAACGCACGGACGAGGAGTTTCGGCGATGCTTCGAACGACACGTCGAACTGTTCAGGGCCGCACAGACGCCCACCGCCCAGCGCGTGGTCCGCTTGTCGCGGCGGGCGCCGACGGTGGCGTGACGGGTGCATCAGAACGACTCAAGCTGCGGGCGTTCACGCTCATTGAGCTGCTCGTCGTCATCTCGATCATCGCGCTGCTCATCGGGATCCTGCTGCCCGCCCTCGGCGCAGCCC
>CAZSBR010000343.1:0-2037 GCA_964605165.1 uncultured Phycisphaeraceae bacterium | reverse complement strand
CGCATCGTGACCGCGACGGCCTGATTGCCCGAGCAGCCGCTCATGTCCGAGATGATGGGGAGGAACACAGCAAGAGCGATCACCGCCTCCAGTGTGTCCTGATGCAGGGCGATCATGCTCGCAGCCATGATGTTGAGCACGATGTTGGCGCTCAGCCACGCCAGACGGCGTCGTGACCGCGTCAGCAGCGGCATGCTCCGAAGCTCCTCGCCACCCACGATGCCCTGTGACTGGCGGTATCGCTCATCGGCTTCATCGACATCCGCCTTGGCGACGTCGCCTGCCTCAATGACGCCGACCAGCCTGCCCGCTTCGTCCACGACCGGCAGGCCGAGGAAGTTGTGCTCGCGAAACTCCGACCGCACATCATCGACGGACGCGGTGTCTCGCACCGCGATCGGATTGGCGATCATGATGTCGCCCACGCGGGTCGACCGCCTGGCGAGGATCACGTTTCGAAGTGGCAGCACGCCGAGGAGATGCTGGTTCTCGTCCACGACGTAGGTGTACTGGATGTTGTAGTCGGCGTACTCCTCGGTATTGCGCTCGATGTCGTCGAGGAGCTGCTTCACGGTGACGTCAGACGCAAAGGCGAGGTACTCCGAGACCATCAGGGCACCGGCACGGTCGTCGTCGTACGCCGCAAGCCTTCGGATGTCCTCGGCCATGCCGGCGTCGATCTCGGTGAGAATCGCCTCGGCACTCTCACTGGCCAGCGAGCGAAGAAGGTCGGCGCGCTCATCGCTCGGCATCTCTCCGACGATGTTTGCTGCGGCGGGCGCATGGATGCCCTCCATCGCCTCGATGACGTGCGCGCGCGGCAGCAAAGCGACAAGTTCCGCTGCAGCATCCGGTGGAAGCATCGACAGCAGCGCGGCTCGGTCCTGCTCACGAAGGCCTGCGACCGTGTGCACCGCATCGTCGGCGGGTGTGCGCTTCAGCCAGTCAACGGCGGCATGCACGTCGCCGCGCTGAACAATCGCTTCGATCGTGTCGGGCGAATCCTGCTGGCTCGGTGGGGGGGCTGCATCCGAAATCGGTCGGCGTCCTTTCCTGGCTGCACCGGGAACTCCCGGGCAGCGGTCGTTCTCAGCGTATCGGGGCCGCTCAGGCACAGCCGGTGGCTGGTCGCCGCGGCGGGATGCTGTCGCCAGGCAGTGCCCACCGCGTTCTGCCCGCTCCAACCGGGGCGTCTCAATGCTCGGGGGTGGGAGCCTTTGCCGATGCGATGGCCTCGGCCGTCCTCTTCATGCCGCCAAGCATGCCCGTGAAGACGATGTTGTGCAGCGGCAGCACGCTGTACCAGTAGGCGAGGCCCAGCAACCCCTTGGGACGAAAGCGGGCGGTCATCACAAGCCGGTGCGCTGGTGCCTCCGGCTTGATTTCGAAAGCCAGTTCGGCGACCCCGGGCAGCTTCATCTCGGCCCGCAGCTCCAGCCGCACGTTGCGCTGGACGTCTGTGACCCGCCAGAAGTCCAACGCATCGCCGTATTCGACGGTCTCCGGATGGCGGCGACCCCGGCGCAACCCGGGGCCTCCCACGAGCTGGTCCATCCACCCGCGGATGCGCCAGAGGGAGTCGGCCGCATACCAGCCGTTCCCTCCACCGACGCGGCAAACGGCGGCGAAGATGGCATCTGCTGGTGCGTCGATCAAGACAGATCTCGCGTCCTCGAAGACCGTTCCGCCCGCCCAGTCGGGATCGCCGGGCATGACCCCCGCCGCCGACCAACTTGTAGGAACTTCACCACTCCGTGCTCGGTCGAGCGCTCGATCAATCGCCGTCCTCGGCCCGAGCGTCGTCCGTGGCATTCTCTCCTGCGCTGCCCTGTCAGTGACGATCACCTCATTACGGAGCCCCTCGGCCAGCGGCCGAGCGATCGCCGGGCTTACCGGCGTGACGAGGCCGATCCACAGTGAACTCAGCTTGGGTGTGAGAACAGGCAAAGGGATGACGATGCGCTTGCGAAGGCCAAGGGATTCGGTCATCTCGGTCATCAGCTGGCGATACGTGAGGATGTCCGGTCCCCCGATCTC
>CAZSBR010000342.1:0-2042 GCA_964605165.1 uncultured Phycisphaeraceae bacterium | reverse complement strand
TTGATCGTTCTCGCGTGCGATGCGCTGTTGCGCTTCGCCTGGTACGGGGGATGGGCCGGCGCCGGACGCCGAAGCGGGAGCGACAAGAAAGGCGGCGGGGCGGTCGTGATCATCTTTATGATCCTGGCGCTGGTGCTGGCGGTCATCGCTCCGTTCCTCGCCCGGGTGATCCAGATGACCTACAGCCGTCGGCGGGAGTACCTCGCCGATGCGGGGGCCGCCGAGCTGACTCGCAACCCAGAGGGGCTCGCGTCCGCGTTGCGAACGCTGGCAGGTGACACCGAACCACTCGTTGAGACCGCCAATCGAGGCATGGCCCATATGTTCATCATGAACCCACTCCGCAAGAAGAAGTCACGCCATGAGCGCGGGTCGATCTTGAGTTCTCACCCCCCGGTGGCCGATCGCATTGCCAGGCTCGAAGCCCTGCTTCGCTGATCGAGATGGAGGCTTCGGTGCTCAAGCAGTTGGTGCGATTGCTTCTGGCGTGGACCCCGGTGCTCACCGCAGCATTGGTCCTGGGACCATTGGCTGGCTTGTTGACAAGCCTGCTCCGGGATGCCTCCGGCGGGACGCACGCGACTCTGCTGGTCAATGCGACTCCGGTGCTCGGCATCGCTGTCGCGATCGGTGTGTGTGTACTCGCAGCAGCGGGGGGATGGTTCGGGGTTATGGTGCGGGGGCCGAATGTCGGAGTGCTCTCCGCAGGGATCGTGCTCGCCTGGGCCGCTGCCCGGTCAGCCCGACTTGATGAGATGGTGCTCGCCACCCACCGTTCGCCCTTGCCGAGCCTGGTTCTGGAGGGCTTATTGGTGGCATTGCTGGCAGCGGCGGTCATCGAGGTCATCCGTCGTACAAGGCGGGACCAGTCCGTTGAACCGTCCCCGTTCGCAATCGCTCGGGCTCTTGGTGCCGGCGCCGTTGCGGCGGGTCTCACAGCATGGGTGGTGGCTGTGACACCGATGAAGGGGCAGACTCTCGCCGCTGCTGTCGCGGCCGGCATCATGGGCGCTGCGGTCGCAAGGATGTTCCTGCTGGCTGTTCCGCCCAGGCTCGTGGTGCTAATCCCGGCCTGCCTTGCGGTTGCATCACCGCTGATCAGCATGGTGCTGGCGGACGATCCGGTCGCCGAGGTCATCGGGGGCACGGTGTTTCGGCTTGGATACATCCTGCCTCTGGACTGGCTCGCTGGGGCCATGGTGGGAATACCCCTCGGTTTGGCGTGGACAGAGAGCGTTGTTGACCAGCAGACCGTCCCACCAGGTGATGATCTGTCTGACGACCCCGGGAATGAAGCCGCTGCGCCTAGGGTTTCCCAAAGCTGAATCGGCCAGTGACATCCGAACAGTCTCGGGCCTCGAATCCAGCACGTCGGCATGCCGCTGACACAGACTGAATCGCTCGGATCGTGGTCGTGTCTGTCCCGATCTGATTGTCGGAAGGAACGTGATGACGATGATGGGTTCAACAGATTCTGCCGCGATCCCCGACGTGCAGGGCAGCGACGATCAGCGGCAGGTTGCCATCGACAAGGTGGGCGTCAAAGAGGTCACCTATCCCATGACGCTCCGCACCAGAGACGGTGGCACGCAGACGACCATCGCCAAGATCAACATGTACGTCGCACTGCCGCACCACAAGAAGGGGACCCACATGAGTCGGTTCCTGGAAGTGCTCAACGACCATCATTCCGAGCCGATCACGCCCGACAAGATTCCAGCGATCACGGCGGCGATCCGGGATCGGCTCGATGCCAAGACCGCTCACTTTGAAGCCACCTTCACGTATTTCATCAAGAAGCCTGCTCCAGTGACCGGCCATGAAGGCCTCATGGACTACGAAGTGACCTTCACCTGCGAGGCGAACGGCTCCCCCGAAACCAGTGATTTCATCATCGGTGTTGCGGCACCGGCGACGAGCCTCTGCCCGTGCTCGAAGGAGATCTCAGAGTACGGGGCGCACAATCAGCGCTGCCGGATTTCCGCTCGGGTGCGGGCCGAAGGACAACTCTGGATCGAGGACATCGTTGAGACCCTCGAGGG
>CAZSBR010000341.1:0-2064 GCA_964605165.1 uncultured Phycisphaeraceae bacterium | reverse complement strand
ACAGCACGATCGCGATGACGATCGCGGACAGCGCGGTGTACGCGCTGATGCCGGCGCGGGCCACAAGCTGGCTCGTCGGGTCCCACACAATGGGGTCGCCCGCCAGCCAGCGGATGGTGAACAGCGCCGCAACCAACGAGTGCGCCACCATCGAGCCGAGCACCGAGAGCACCACGAGCGTGATCGGGTTGCGCTTGATGACCAGCCCCCGGGCAGCGACCACCGCCTGCGACATGAGCAGGCAGCCCAGTGCGTAGGGCCCCACCACCACCGTCTCCCCCACGCGGTCCGCGAGCGGGATGGAGAACGTCAGGTCTAGCAGCAAGCCGATGATGAGGCACGCGGCGGCAGCGACATACGCCGGCGCCCACAGCGCGACCCACACGCCCAGCGGCAACAGGAAGCTCGGCGCCATGGGCGTCGTGCCGATCTGCAGGGCGCTTCGCAGACCGATCTCCACCCCGAGCAGCAGCCACGTGACCACGGCGAACACGCCCCAGTTCATGGCGCGCCCCCCTCATCCTCGAAGGACGAACGAGGCTGCGTGATGCGCAGGACCACCTCACTCACGCGCGACAGGTTCACACCCGGACGCACCGTGATCACCCGCCTCAGCGGGCTCTCGGGCGCAGGTTCGATGCGCTCGATCGTGCCGAGCACGAGCATCTGCGCGTTGGCAGGCCACGCGTCGTCATCCAGCCGAATGACCTGTCCGACGCTCAGCCAGTCGTCGATGTTCACATCTGTCTGCCCTGCCAGTTCCGCCGGGTCCTGCACATCGCCCTCGAGCAGGTTGTCGCCGATGGGCCGCAAGAGGCACGCAAGCGAAGGGGCATCGGGTGTCGGCGAAGCACCGACGAAGAGCCTGCCCCTGATCGCTGCCCCGCCGCGATCGGTGATGGGCCTGACCTGGCTGGTCACCGGCCCGACGCGCTCGACCCTACCGAGCAACTGCACATCACCCACGACCACGACCGTGTTGACCTCGACATCCTGGCTGCGGCCGGCGCGCACCGTGAGCATCGAGCTTGTGAGATCGCTCGCAGCGCTGATCACCGGCGCCGGAAGCTGACGAACGGGCACCGTGTTGACCGCTGCGCCCCGGCTGAGTTCCTCGACCCGCGCACGGAGCCTTCGATTCTCTCGCTGCTCGCGGCGGTAGAGCGTCTGCCACTGCTCGGCCTGCTGCTCAAGGAAGCGGATCTGGTCGGGGGCCTCTTCATGAGGCACCGCTGGCCTGAGCCAGCCCGCTGCCTGACGCATCGGGTGCGAAATAGGAGCCGCCGCCACACGCACCAGATCGGAGAACCACGCTGCGGGCCCGAGATACCGCGCCGGCACAACCGACAGCACAGCCAGCGCAGCCACAGCGATCGGCAGTGCGAGGTGCCTGCGTCTTCGCCGTGCGAGCGCTGCTGTCATGCGTGTGTCCTGAGAGAGCCGGCCGAGGCCCCGTGCAAGCAAGTGCTAGAGATCGAGATCAGATTCCAGCGTGTCTTTCCACATCTCGATGTTCTCGAGGAAGATCGCGGTGCCCCGCGCCACGCAGGTCAACGGATCATCCGCGATGCGGCATTCCAGACCCGTCGCGTTCTGGAGCACAATGTCGAGCCCGCGAAGCAAAGCCCCGCCGCCCGCCAGCACAATGCCATTCTCCACGAGGTCTGCTGCGAGTTCCGGCTCGCACCGCTCGAGCGTGCGCGTGACCGCCTCGAGGATTGCATTGACCGGTTCCTGCATCGCTTCACGAATCTCTTCGCTCGTGATGACCGTCTTGCGAGGCAGGCCGCTGATCATGTCGCGGCCACGAACCTCCATGGACGATTCCTCCCCCACCGGCGCCGCCGAGCCGATCTCGATCTTCACGCGCTCGGCGGTCTGCTCACCCACCATGAGGTTGTACGTCCGCTTCATGTGGTTGATGATCGCCTCGTCCATGTCGTCGCCCGCGACACGAACGCTCTCACAGACAGCGATATCGGCCAGAGACATGATGGCGACTTCCGTCGTGCCGCCACCGATGTCGACGATCATGCTCGCTGTGGCCTCGGCAAATGGAAGCCC
>CAZSBR010000340.1:0-2064 GCA_964605165.1 uncultured Phycisphaeraceae bacterium | reverse complement strand
TTCGTGCTCGAGCTTCCAATGGCGGCGTAAGGGGTTGGCATGCGGATCGAGGAATCACGCCACGGCGCGGTAGCGGTCATCAGCCCGATGGGGCCGTTGGTGCGCGGCGACGCCGAGCAAGTGCTCGAGCGGGCGCGGCAGACTTCCGAGCGTTCTCTCGGACGCGTGGTCGTCGATCTCGGCGGGGTTCCTTATGCGGACAGCAAGGGGCTTGAAGCGCTTGCTGATCTTGCCGAGGAGATGGCGGGGGCAGGCCGCGAGCTGAAGCTCACGGGCGTCAATGAGACGCTGCGCGAGGTGTTCGACGTTACGGATATCGCGCTGCTGTTCGAGTACTTCGAGGATGTGGGTGCTGCTGCGAGGAGCTTCCTTTGAAGGGCGGAGCGGGTCCATCACGGCCGCGGCTTGGTGAGCTGCTCGTCAGCACGGGTGCGCTCACGCCCGAGCAGCTTGAGGCGGCGCTGGCCGAGCAGCGGGCATCGGGCCGGGTGCTCGGTGAGCTGCTGGTCGAGGATGGTGTGATCACGGCGCAGGTTCTGGTGCGCACGCTTGCCGAGTGTCTCGGCGTGCGTGGGTGTCAGCTGCGGCATGGTCTGATCGATCCTTCGCTGCTCGCGCTGATTGGTGAGGAAGAGGCAGAGCGGCTGAAGGTCATCCCGATGTTCCGTGTGCGCGATCAGCTCACGGTGGCGATGGCCGAGCCGCAGTCTGTGCTGACGATCGACCGCCTGAGTCATCTGACGGGCTGCCGGATTCGGCCTGTCTTCGCGCTGGAAGCCAACATTCTCGAGTATGTCCGCAAGTACGCGGGCGGGAATGTGAACGTTGATGAGTTCCTGACATCGCTCTCGGACACAGACGTCGAGGTGATTCAGCGGGAGCTCGAGGACGACGCACCCAAGACCAATCTTGACAAGATGGTCCAAGGCAGCCCGATCGTCAATCTCGTGAATGTCGCGCTGCTGACGGCAGTCCGCGATGGCGCGAGCGATATCCACATCGAGCCGCACGACCGAGGCACGCGGATCCGGTGCCGAATCGATGGCAAGCTACGGGATCTGATGAGCCCGCCCGCGGGCATGCACGCGGCGATCGCGTCACGGATCAAGGTCATCGGGCAGATGGACATCGCCGAGCGCCGCCTGCCGCAGGAAGGCCGGGTGAAGATCGTCGCCGAGGGAAGGCAGATCGATCTTCGCGTCAGCAGCATGCCGACGCTTCTGGGCGAGAAGCTCGTGGTGCGCATTCTCGACAAGGAGAATCTGAAGGTTCGGCTCGAGGATCTTGGGTTCAGGCAATCCGCGATGCAGGTGTTCACGCGGATCCTGACGCAGCCTCACGGGCTTGTGCTGGTGACGGGGCCAACGGGCTCGGGCAAGACGACGACGCTGTACTCGGCGCTCGATCTTCTGCGGAGTCCTGAGACCAACATCGTGACGGTGGAGGACCCCGTCGAGTATCAGCTCGACATGGTCAACCAGACGAATGTCAACGATGGCATCGGGCTGTCGTTTGCACGCGTGCTGCGGAGTGTGCTTCGCCAGGATCCCGACATCATCATGATTGGTGAGATTCGGGATGAGGAGACGGCTCGCGTGGCGGTCCAGGCATCGTTGACCGGGCACATGGTGCTCGCGACACTCCACACCAACGACGCGCCTGGTGCGGTGGCGCGGTTGCTGGACATGGGCATCGAGCCCTACCTGCTGTCGAGTGCGTTGTCCGGCAGTGTTGGCCAGCGGCTGGCACGCCGGGTGTGTGAATCGTGCTCGATGCGCTACCACCCGTCGGAGCAGGCGCTGGCCGATGCGGGGTTGATGGATGTGCAGGGCGCGACGTTCCGCAAGGGCACGGGCTGCCAGGCGTGTCATAACAGCGGCTTCAAGGGCCGGGTGGGCATCTACGAGGTGATGGAAGTGACCTCGCCAGTGCGGCGGCTGATCCATGTCGGAGCATCGACCCACGAGCTCCGTGCTGTGCTTGAGAGAGAGGGCTTCACGGGCATGCGCGCCGAGGGGGTTCGGCTCGCACAGGAAGGCCACACGAGTCTTGAAGAGGTGCTTC
>CAZSBR010000339.1:0-2077 GCA_964605165.1 uncultured Phycisphaeraceae bacterium | reverse complement strand
GCCGTGGCGAGCAGCGAGGCGGCATCGGTCGGCCGCTCGGGCGGCAGGGCGGGATCGAGCAGGCGGCGCAGGCTCCAACTGATGGCCTCGGCGGCATCGGTGGGGCGGCTGGGCAGCAGGCTCGAGGCCGGCGGCTCCACATCGCCCGACCATGTCGAGCCCGTGTCCGTGATGCTCAGGCGGCCCTTGGGTCCGATGAGCGTGATGTCGCGATGCCAGCCCGTGGACTGGTCGCTCACGAGGATCGTCGCGCCGCGGCCATCGGCAAGACGCACCGCTGCGGACATCGAACCTTTGAGGCCCGCGAGGTCATCGCCCGGCGCGGCGACGATCGGGTTCTCCGAGGCCGGGGGCGTGTACACCGCGTTGACGGCCTCGGGCTCACCGAGCAGCGCATGCACCTGGTCGAGAGCGCTGATGAGCCGGCTGCCGAGCGAACCGTCCGTGGGCGCGCACGTCGCGTCGATGCTCAGCACGCTCGCCCTGCCGAAGAGATCAAGCAGGTCCGCAGCATCGCGGGCAGCGCGGCTGAAGCGATCGAGAGGGCAGAGCCTGACGAGGTCACAGGCCGCGCCGGTGCCGACCGCCTGCTGCCAGCTTGGCTGGCTGGCCACGATGGCGCCCGCGGGGATCGGTTCGAGGCTGGCGAGCTTGCGCGAGGTCGTCGTGGCCTCGCGCCGGGCGGCTTCGATGTACGCACCCGGCTCGGCGGGCAGGCCGCCGGTGGTCATGAAGAAGACAAGATCGATGTCCTCTCGCTTCATCAGGTCGCGGGGGTCATCGATTGCCTCGGTCTTGTGGTCATCGGTCGAGAGCGCGGCGGCCAGGGCTGCGGAGCGTCCACGCGCGGGCGTGCCGGCGAAGGCGATGGCGAGCGAAGCGCGGCGCGCGATCTCGCCCGCGAGATCGACATGGTGTTCATCGAGCCAGACCGCGGTGCGAACAGCCGGTTGCATGGGGCCTCCGTGCGATGGCCGGGGGCAAAGGCAGAGAGGCCCCGGCGAACCGGATCGTAACGCCCCGTGCTAACATGTGTAGAGCGTGGCTGAGCGGCCGCGCGCCGGGATGAGGCGTTTGATCCCGGCGTGAGGAAAGTCCGAGCACGGCAGGACACAGCGGTGGGTACTGCCCACCCGCCAAAAAGGTTCTTTGGCGAGGGACAGTGCCACAGAAAGCAAACCGCCGATGGCGTTCGCCCCGCGCGAGCGCACAGGCAAGGGTGAAAGGGTGCGGTAAGAGCGCACCGCCCGACCGGTGACGGCCGGGGCACGGTAAACCCCGCTGCGTGCAAGCCCAAGCAGTCTCGCGGCCGGTCCGGTCGATCGGGGCGGGTAGGGCGCTGAGAGCACAAGCCGTCCATTGGGCGGTGCTCTCCATCGCGGTGGCAACATCGCGGGCAGAGAAATGGTCGCTCATGGAGGCAGGTCTTGGTCCATTGGGCCCGGAAACCGCCTTCGGGACAAAACTCGGCTTACAGGCCGCGCCGAACCGAACGCGAGCCCTCGGGAAATCCGGGGGCTCGCGGCCGTTTTGGAGGATCGTCCAAGCGCCGAGGTCTCGACGCTACTGAAACTGAGCCCACATCCACATGAAGTAAAGAAAACCCGCACACAGAACAACGGTGATGGTCGCACCCCAGAGCAGAACGGCACATCCGATCGGACCGGGGGCCCATTTGTCGAGTCGATCACTCAGAGATGGCTTCTTCGGTGGCGGCTTGAGAGCATCGAAATCGAACTCGATGCCATCATCCATGTTGGATGTGCCCGCTTGCGGTTGGCCAGGGACGTCCATGCCGCGAGTGTACAACCCAGTTGGCTTGTGGCTTTCACATACTTTCCATCGCCCCGGTGGCACGGCTTCGCAGGCTGGGTCTCCGCGGATCAAACCCAAGCGACGTCATGCACCACAGAGAGCACAGAGAGCACAGAGGCAGGAGAGAAGGGGGAAATGGGGAAGAGGGGGAAGGCAAGGGGACAGAAGCAGAAGACAATGGAAGAGAGGCAGAGAGCACTGGGACGGGCCGAAGGGCTTGGTCCTCTTGCTCCCTCTCCCCTTGGGGGAGAGGGCCGGGGTG
>CAZSBR010000338.1:0-2088 GCA_964605165.1 uncultured Phycisphaeraceae bacterium | reverse complement strand
TCAAAGCACGCATGTTGACTCTCTCTCCACTGCCGGCGATTTCAGCCGGTGCCCTTTCGGGCGGTCTTGCGGGTTCTGTCCGCCCCTTCTGGGGAGGATCTCGTCTCCACTGGTAGTTTCGCGGGGATCCCGGGGCGGTTCAAGTCCGAACAAGATAAGTAAACAATTCTTCGCAAAGCATTTACGAGATTTTTGTTCCGGGGCCCGCAAACCCTGTGTGCGCCGACGTTATTGGACTGCACAGCAGGCCCGGCCGGCATGCGAAGGCGACGAAAAAGCCCCGCAGCATGGTGCGGGGCTTGTGAGTTTCGGGATGGCCTGTGCTGAGCGTCTCAGGCGCGGCGGCGACGGAAGGTCAGCAGTCCGCCTGCGGTGAGCAGGGCTGCCGAGGCGGGGGTAGGCACGAACTTGACGTTGTCGACCGCGAAAGAGCCTGTCGAGGCCACTTCCATGCGCACAACGCCCGCGAGGTCGAAGTTGGCGTCCTGGGTCGCGCTGGTCACCTTGGCGGTCTCGCCGATCTGCGGCGAGAGGCTCGTGAGGTCGAGCGTGGCAAAGCCGTTGGACGCAGGGTTGGCCTGGATGTCGAAGGTCCAGCCGTTGGGCACGTTGTAGGTGCGGGTGTCGCCCTCGCCGTCGGTGAGGGTCACGGTGATGGTGACGCTTCGATCGATATCGACGAGATCGATGGAGGTCATCTGGACGGGCGCGAGGAAGTCGAAGGTGATGGTGCCGTTGCCGGCATCATCGTCGGGCGTGTTGAAGAAGCCGCCCGTGATGCCCGGCTCATTGGAGTCCTGGATGATGAGCAGGTTGCCGAGGCCCACGAGGAGGTCCTGGTCCTCAGCGCCCGCGTTGACGCCGCCGGGCGTTGAATCGAAGATGCTCAGGCCGCTGCCGCCGACGCTTGAGAGCGTGAACAGGTTGCCGAACTCGGTGTCAATGACCTGGCCATTGCCCAGCGGGGTGACGAAGTCGTCCTCGGTGCTGAAGTCGATGCAGAAGGTCTGGGCGGAGGCTGCCGAGGCCATGCCGACGAGCGCGAAAACAAAGGCGCTGCGCATTGTCAGTTCTCCAATTGCTGCCAGGGTGGAACGCACCCGGGTCCCCAGTGGGGAGGTGTCTTGATCTCATGCCCCGTATCCGGGGTGCTCTTCGTGCACTTGGAGTGTGTCCGAGCGGCAGCCCGCGGCCCATTGGGTTGGCCTCTGCAAATCGTTTGCAGGAATGGCTTTGCGGATTGCCGAGACTTTTCGGACCAAGTGCGGCGTACTGGGACGCCACAGATGGTCCTCGGTCTAGCGAGTCGCGCCGACGGTCAACTCGGCTGCAGTCGAGGCTGGAGCATCCGTCGCCCTGCTGAGCTTGGTGCGGTGGGTGGACCAGTCCTCAACGGTGCGGTCGGGACTGTCCGGGCCATCGTGGATGCGGAGGATGTCGTAGGTGTTGTTCCGCTGGGCGGGCAGGTAGCCGGCATCGCGGATGAGCCGGCAGAGCACCGCTTCATCGAGGCAGTAGGTCGTGCCCGCGGAGGAGACGACGTTCTCCTCCATCATCACGCTGCCCATGTCGTTGGCGCCGAACTTGAGCGCGACCTGTCCGATGTGCGGCCCCATGGTGACCCACGAACTGCCGATGGAGTAGACATTGTCGAGCATCAGGCGGCTGACGGCCTGCGTGCGCAGGTACTCGGTCGAACCCGCCATGCGGATGCGACGGCCAAACTCCGGATGGTCACTCTTATCGCCGCTGCCATCAAGCCTGGCCACGACGTCGCCGGGGAATGGCCCCGAATCTTCGGGCAAGAGGCCCCATTCACGAACGCGGCCCAGCGGGGTGTTCTCCCGCTGGAAGGGCCAGGAGATGAAGGCCTTGTAGTGCCCGCCGTGATGCTCGTGCCCGTTGCCGCCGCCGCGGGCAAAGGCCTTGAGCGAGCGGTCCTGCCATTCGCGTACAAGCGCCATGTGGTGGATGCGGTCGGCGTAGCCCTCGATGTGGCCGAACATCATGGTGGCGCTGGTGAACATGCCCAGTTCATGGGCGACAGCCATGGTGGTGAGCCATGCCTCGGCATCGCACTTTCCGAGC
>CAZSBR010000337.1:465-2091 GCA_964605165.1 uncultured Phycisphaeraceae bacterium | reverse complement strand
ATGGTCGTGCTCACGGTTGTCGCGCCGTCAGCGCGGTTGTGGATCGCCAGTCCGAAATTCGAGGTGTTGAGCTTGGCTGCGCCGCCGTCGATCAGACGCTCAAGCTCTTGCATCGTCAGCCCGACGGTGCACCGGCCCCCCAGAACACCGACGATGGCGAGTTGAACACCCGAAGCCTGACCGAGTGCGAGCGTCTCTTCAGCCAAGGCAAGGGCCTCGCTTCTGGGCAGGCCGTGCGCAAAGACCGTCGATTCGATGGCGACGACCGGTCCGCGATGGATTCGTCTCTCGATGCTGTGCATCTCGGGTCCCTCGACTGTGGCTGCTGCTGATACGCTGCAAAGCGCAGACGGTAGCCGGTGGACCACGATCTGGAGGTTGGGTTGGGATGAGCGAATCGAAATCAGGCGGGTTGACATGGCACCGTGTGGCTCTCACCAAGGATCTGCCGGAAGGGCGGGTCACGACGGTGAGCGTCAAGCGAGGCGAGACTGTTCAGCAGCTCTGCCTTACGCACTACAAGGGGCAGTTCGCTGCCCTCGACAACGCCTGCCCGCATCAGGGTGGCCCGCTTGGAGAGGGGAGCATCGAGTGTGATGATCAAGGGCAGTGCTATCTGCGTTGTCCCTGGCACGGCTGGGACTTCGACCCGCTCACCGGGCAGTCGCCCGGCGGCTTCGACGATGGGATCGAGACTTACCCTGTCAAGGTTCGAGGCGACGCGATCTACATCGGCGTGGAAGACGACACGTCGCATGAGCGAACGGTCACTGATGTTATGGCTGAGACCATGACCAACTGGGGCCTCACCCACGTCTTCGGCATGGTGGGGCACTCAAACCTTGGCCTCGCTGACGCGGTTCGACGGCAATGCGATGCGGGCGTGCTTGAGTACGTCGGTGTTCGGCACGAGGGTGCGGCGGCGTTTGCAGCGAGCGCCTTTGGCAAGCTCACCGGGCGTCCCGCAGCCTGCCTGTCCATCGCGGGGCCTGGCGCAACCAATCTGCTGACCGGATGCTGGGACGCGAAGGTGGACCGCGCCCCGATGCTGGCGCTGACGGGGCAGGTCAACCAGCAGGTCTTTGGCCCGGGTGCATTCCAGGAGCTTCCTCTCAGCGAGGCATTCGGGGCGGTGGCAGCCTTCAGCCACACGGTCCTTCCCGGCTCGGACCATGCAGAGCTGATGTCACTCGCGCTCAAGAATGCGATTGTCAAGAGCGATGTCGCGCATCTGATCTTTCCTGATGACGTTCAGACGATCCGAAGTGAGGATGCGGAGGCCGGTTCTCCCGAGGGGCGTCTGTCGGCTGTGACGGTCACGCCGCCCCGCGAATCCATGGAGGAGGCGATTGGTCTGCTGGGGGCAGCCCGCCGCCCGGTGATCATCGTCGGCCATGGCGCGCGCTTCGAAATGCCCTCCATCGCACAACTCGCTGAGACGCTGAGATGCCCCGTGCTCACCACGTTCAAGGGCAAGGGACTCATCGGTGATCACGGCGCGACAGTGGGTGGTCATCCCCTCGGGTGCGGCGTGCTGGGTCGCTCGGGTACACCCATCGCAAGCTACTTCATGAATGAATCGGACGTGCTCGTGGTATTTGGAGCGTCGTTCAGCAATCACACAGG
>CAZSBR010000337.1:0-455 GCA_964605165.1 uncultured Phycisphaeraceae bacterium | reverse complement strand
ACGCCCAAGAAGCCAACCATCCAGGTCGACTACGACCGCATGCACCTTGGTAAGTTCCACGCGGTCGATGTCCCGGTGTGGGGTGAACTGGGTGTCACGGCACGGCTTATGACCCAAGCTCTGGCGAACGAGCATCGCTCTCTCGACCACACGGAAGAGATCGCAGCGAGGTGGAAGATTTGGCGGGACGAGAAGCGAAGCCGGCTTCGCGATGACCGTGGCCAAGGTGTGAGTTCGATTGCCATCTTCGACGCGATGAACCGGTTGGCCCCCGAAGACGCGATCATCGCGGTGGATGTGGGCAACAACACCTACAGCTTTGGACGGTACTTCGAGGCCAGCGGCGGACAGGCTGTGCTGATGTCGGGGTATCTGGGCTCGATCGGGTTCGGATACCCGGCCGCCATCGGTGCCTGGAGTGCGACGCGTGCGCACACCGTTAGTCAGGATCAATT
>CAZSBR010000336.1:0-2108 GCA_964605165.1 uncultured Phycisphaeraceae bacterium | reverse complement strand
CCCTCGACACCAAGCACGCTGTGCTCAAGGAGGTGGCGACGATCGGCCTGGAGCAGATGGTTGGAGCGATGGTCGTGGGTGTTGTTCTGCCGCCCCACATGGACGACGCTCAGCAACCGCGGTGTCAGAGCATCGGTGCGACTCCGGCGTTGATGCCCCGTGGCTTTGCCCTCGTTTCGCCTGATGACCACGAGCACTGGTCGAGGCTGGCTCTGCTGCTTGCCTCCGCGAAGGTCCAGATCGATGGGCTCATTGAGCACTATCAGCACGAGAACCCAAGCGTGGGCGGCACCCTTCCAAATGGGCGAGCGTGATGCTGGAGGAGGCAACTGCCATTGTGCCAAAGCGTTGCGACAAAGCGTGCCGTCGAGTCTTCAAGCGGCGTGGGTGCGGCTCATGCCGTCGCCGTCGCAAGGCGGCCTGAGGATCCCAGCAGACTCGGTCGGATCCTGCAATGACCTCGCCGCCCTCGGCTCAACAGCCGGGGGCGGCCTTCAGAAAAAAATTCTCGTCGACGGCTTCGCCGTCGAGCACACCGGAGGCACCCATGACCAACGACGGACTCACGGACATCGAGAAGGCATGGCTCGTTGGCATTGACGCCCTTCTTCTGCACGGCTCGCCTCAATCCCATGCGGTGACCGCCGGACGACTCGTGGACCTTTGGGGTGCTGGTGGGGCCGAGTTTCAGAAGGAGCTTGCACGCCGGGCGAACATCTGGTCGAAGCGACACATGCAAGTGCTGCAGATGGCAGGTGACGGGACGGGACCGTGCAGCCAGTTGATGCAGCTCATGGGTAATCCGACGACGGTGCACCTCAAGCCTTCGAAACCGCCCGCCCCGCGGCGACCACGGCCGAAGCGTGGACCGCTGGTCCGTCCGAGCCGGGCCGCTCACTACCCCGCCAAAAGGATGTCCGACAAGGAGGTGGAGAAGTTCCTCAAGCTCATTGATGAAGAAGGCATTGGTGCGGTGTTCGACCCCGGCAACTTAGTAACCTCGGATGATGTCCTGTTCCGGCGGCCCCTCGTGGTGACGACGGCCGTCTGGTGCCCGCCCTTCCTGGGCCCGCTGCTCCCTGATGGCTTCGTGCTCTGGAACCTCGTCCAGGAAGTCGTCGACTCGGCGTTCGCGATCAACCTGATGGCCACGGGACGCGCGGTTTCCACTCCGTCACCGTCGCTGGCTCGGGCTCCGAGGCGACGGCGACACTCTTGCACGACACCATGAGCTTTCGGTCGGGTCCCTCGGAGCGGAATCGATTCCAGTTCACTGCGCAGAGCGACGCGCCCACGCCGGGGCGGATCGTTGATCCGCATATCATCGCTGCCCAGAGACCGGCTGCTCCGTTCCAGTCGCCTTATCGCCTTGCTGCGGGCCTCGCATCGGACGAGGAATGCGAACAGCGAAGACCGTTCCGGTTTCGGCGGTCGAAGCGACTTCGATGACGCCGTCATGAGCGGTCACGATTTCGCGAGCGATGAACAGCCCCAGGCCCAAGCCCCCCGCCCGGCGACGCGTTGACACATCGTCCGACGGGTCGCGCACCAACGGGCTGAACACCATCGGCAACAGCTCCGGAGGGATCGTCGGCCCCTGGTTGCGGACCGAGAACACGACCTCACTCGGGTCTGAACTCATCGAGAGTTCCACATCCACTCCACGAGCGCCGTACGTGAGCGCATTGGCCAGCAGATTGGACAGAACCTGTCGCATCCGAGGCCCGTCGCACATGCACTTCACATCGCCGCGGCAGTTGAAGGTCACATCTCCACCGGCGTGGCTCGCCCTCATCTCGTCAATCACTCCCAACGCCAAACCTCTAAGATCCACGAGCGAGGTTTCTATCGAGAGTTTCCCTCCCAAGGCGGGTGAGGCGAAGTCAATCAGGTCTTGGATGAGCGCGTTGCACATATCCGCGCTCTCTTCGATTGAGCTCAGGTCTTCCGCGCTCTGCGGGTCGTCTTGGTACCGCCCCTTGATAACTTGAGCCATCATCTTGATGGCGGCCAGCGGGCTGCGAAGATCGTGGGCGAGAATCGCCAAGAAGATCTTGCGTGACTGATCGACACGCCGGGAATAGCTCATCACGACATGGGCGAGCGAC
>CAZSBR010000335.1:0-2110 GCA_964605165.1 uncultured Phycisphaeraceae bacterium | reverse complement strand
GGCACTGACGCTGAAAGGAATGTCCCGCCACCACAGTGCGAAGATCGCACCGACCGCCGCGAACGGAATGCAGGTGTAGATGATGATGACATCCCGCAGGTTCTTCAGACTGAAGTACAACAGAAAGAACACCATGAGCAAGACGGCAGGCACGACGATGAGCAGCCGAGTCTTGGCGCGTTCGAGGTTCTCGAACTGACCACCCCACTCAAGCACATACCCCTCGGGTAAGGCTACTCGCGCGTCGATTGCTGACCGTGCTTCTTCAACAAACGACGCAGGGTCTCGTCCGCTCACGTTGCACTGCACTCGGATGAGCCTTCTGCTCCATTCACGATTGATTGTGGCTGATCCCTCGGAGAGATCGACGGACGCCAGCGACGAGAGCGGCACCGCGACGCCCCCCTCGGTCGGGATACGAACGGACGAGATGGCTGCCACATCTTCTCTGAACGTCGGTGGCAATCTGACAACCAATGGGAAGACACGCTGGCCCTCGAACACCTCGCCGACGCGAATCCCTCCGATCGCCTCGACGAAGTCCAAGACCTCGCTCGCGGCAACACCGAAGCGGGCGATGCGAGACTGGTCAACGGAAACCGACAAGGCCGGCTGCCCTGTGATCTGATCGACCGAGATATCTGCCACGCCGGGTATGTCCAGAAGCACGCGCTGCACGTCGTCGGCGAGCCGGAGCAGCTCGTCGAAGTCGTCGCCGAAGATCTTGATCCCGATATCCGAGCGAATCCCGGAGACCATTTCGTTCATGCGCATCTCGATCGGCTGCGTGAACACCATGTTGACGCCGGGGAACTGCGAAATGGTTTTCTCCATCTCGACAACCAGAGCCGACTGTGTATCCGCTCTCGTCCACTCCGTACGGGGCTTGAGCGTCATGAAGATGTCCGTCAGTTCGATCCCCATAGGATCGGTCGCCACCTCTGCGGTTCCGATTCGGCTCCATATGTACTCGATCTCATCTGGGAACTCGCCGAGCAGCACCTCCTCGATCCGAGTGTTGTACCGCACTGACTCATCGATCGATACGCCGGCGAGGCGGATGGTGTTCACGACCATCGATCCCTCGCTAAGCCGAGGTATGAACTCGCCGCCCATCTGTGTGCTCCGGAAGCCAGCAACACCAAGGAGGGCCACGGCAATGAACATCACGATCCACTTGAGTCGAAGCGCTCCGCCGATAGCCCAGCCGTATGCCGCTGCCAATGCGCGGAGCAGAACAGCATCCTTGGGTTTCGTGCGATGCGGCAAGAAGTAGTACGACAAGACGGGAGACAGGAACACCGCCACCAGCAATGCTCCGAGGAGCGCAAAGATGAATGTCCACGCCATAGGCCGGAACATCTTTCCTTCTATGCCTTCCAGCGTCAGCACCGGTGCAAAGACGAGCGTGATGATGCCCATCCCGAACACGATCGGACGGACAACGCCTGCGCTGGACTTGGCGATCGATTCAAGCCGCTCCGCCGGGGAGAGCTTCCGACCCAGCTCTCGCTGACGTTCCTTCAGCGAACGGAGATTGGCTTCCGTCATGACCACCGAGCCATCGACGAGGATGCCAAAGTCGATCGCGCCGAGGCTGAGCAGGCTCGCGGCAATCGCAAACTCGTACATCCCCTGGACGGCGAAGAGCATTGAGATTGGGATCGCGACCGCAACGAGCAGCCCGGCTCGGATGTTGCCCAAAATGATCAGCAACACGACGATGACCAGCACCGCACCGATCACAAGGTTGTGTTCAACCGTCTTGATGACCTGCTCAACAAGCTCGGTCCGGTCGTACACGACATCCACAACAATGTCAGGGGGCAGTGAGGGGGCGAGCGACTCAAGGCGCTCGCGGAGTTCCTCGGTCACGACACGGCTGTTCTCTCCCATCAGCATGAACGCCAGCCCGAGAACAACCTCGCCCTCGCCGTACGCCGAAACCGCCCCGCGTCGGATCTCGCTGCCGATCTCGACATCCGCAACATCTCGGATACGCACCGGCGTGCCGTCGCTGGATGCGACGACGATGTCTTCGATCTCCTCGATCGTTGCGACGCGCGCCAGGCCGCGCACGACCCGGGCCTCGCCCGACGTGACGATCTGC
>CAZSBR010000334.1:0-2114 GCA_964605165.1 uncultured Phycisphaeraceae bacterium | reverse complement strand
GGCGGCCCCATCGTCTAGTCAGGTCCAGGACACCAGGTTTTCATCCTGGTAACACGGGTTCGAATCCCGTTGGGGTCATTGCTGGCGACGCGACTCGGCCGGCGGCGTGCTGATTGGACTGGATATCGCGGAATCCCACGGCCTTGGTCGTGGGATGGTTGTTTTTGTGGCGCGGTGTCCTGGGTGAGAGGCCGACCGGGCTATCCCTTGACCGCGCCGCTGGCGAGGCCCGAGACGAAGTCTCGCTGGAGGAACAGGAAGAGGACGAGGACGGGTGCGACGGCGAGGAGGGTGGCGGCCATCTGGAGGCCGTACTCGGTGTAGTAGGTGCCCTTGAGGTTGGCGACGGCGACGGCGAGGGGCATCTTCTCGGGGCTGTGCAGGAAGACCTGGGGCCCAATAAAGTTGTTCCACATGCCGAGGAACATGACGAGCATCATGGCGCCGACCATGGGTCGGAGCAGGGGCAGGGCGACGTTGGCGAAGATGCCGATCTCGCCGAGGCCGTCGATGCGAGATGCTTCGATGAGCTCCTTGGGCACCGACTGCATGGTGCTCTGCCGGAAGAGGAAGACGGCGAAGGCGGGGGCGAGCCCCGGGAGGATGACGGCGAGATAGTTGTCGAGCAGGCCGAGGTTGTGCATGAGCTCGTAGGTCGGGGCAAGGAGCAGGGGCGGGGGGATGACGAGCAGGCCCAGCACGAGGATGGTGACGGGCGTGCTGCCGCGGAAGCGGAGGCGGGCGAGCGCGTAGCCGCCGGCGGCGGCCCCGAGCGTGCCGAGGGCGGCGAGGGCCGAGGACAGGAAGACGCTGTTGACGAAGGCGCGGTGGAAGCTCTCGCGGCCGAAGAGGCGGGAGAAGGACTCGGTCGTGAGCCGGCCCAGGTCGATCACGCCGTTGCTGTCAACAGGGAAGAAGAGCGCACTGAAGAAGTCGGCGTTGGTCTTGAAGGCGGCGATGACGAGCCAGGCGATGGGCAGCATCAGGACGGCGCACACGGGCAGGAGGACCAGGTGCGGCCAGCTGCGGGCGATGAGGCCCGACGTGGCGCTGCGATTCTTCGGCGTGCTTTCGGAGGAGGTGGTCATTGGTCGTGTGCCTCACGCCGGGCGAGGTGGATCTGGATCGCCGCGGCACCCATGAGCGCGATGCCGAGCATCCAGCCGACCGCCGAGGCCATGCCGAGGTTGCCGGTCTCGAAACCCTGCTGATAGAGGTACATGACGATGGTGAGCCCGCCGTTCTGTGGCCCCGGGCTGTTGTTGAGCAGGATGTAGGGCAGCTCAAAGAGCTGCATCGAGCCGATGAACGAGAGCAGCACGACGAAGGTGAGCACCGGGCGGATGGCCGGGACGATCACGTTCATGAAACGTGCGAGTGGGCCCGCGCCGTCGACGAGGGCGGCCTCGACGAGCGAGCGGTCCACGGCTTGCAGGGCGGCGAGGAAGTAGATCATGTTGAATCCGACGTAGAGCCACAGCGCGATGAGGATGAGCGTGGCGGGGATGTGCTGCTCGAGCCAGGCGAAGTCGAGGCTGAGGCCGATCGTCGCGTTGAGGATCTGGTTGATGATGCCGGTCTGCTTGGCGAAGAAGACGCCGCCGATGATCGCGGCGAAGACGAGCCCGACGAGCTGGGGCATGAAGATGATGAGGCGGTAGAGGGCCCGGCCGCGGAGGCCCGGGCGGTTGAGCAGCATCGCCAGCCCCAGCGCGATTGGGAGCTGGACGAGCAGCGAGCCGAGCGTGAAGACGGCGGTGTTTCGGATCGCGATCCAGAAGACCGGGTCGGTGAGGGCCGAGCGGAAGTTGAGCGTGCCGACGAAGGCCTCGGCGCCGACGCCGTAGGTCTGGCTCAGCGCGAGCACGACCGAGCGGTACAGGGGGTAGGCGACGAATACGGCGGTGGTCAGCAGGAAGGGCGCGAGCAGGACCCAGGCCGCTCGGCGTTCGCGGGCGCGGGCGGTGGGCGTGGTCATTGCTCGCCCCCGCGCGCGGCTGGTGATGGCTCGGCGTCTTGCGCGAAGACGTTGCGATCCATGACGCGCTGGATGGCGCGCTCGGCGGCCCGCAGCTGGTTCATCGCCTCGGCCTCGAGCTCGGCGGGCGTGTAGA
>CAZSBR010000333.1:0-2119 GCA_964605165.1 uncultured Phycisphaeraceae bacterium | reverse complement strand
AGGATCGCCAGCGCTGGGTAGAGCGGCAGGACGTAGTGCGGGAGCTTGGTTGAGATGAGTTCCATCACAAGCCAAGTTGGTACGAGCCACGCGGAGAGGAACGCAGCGCTTCTCCCCGGGCGGTGCTTGCCCATGGTGCCCAATGCGAGCCTCCTCGCAGCTCCGAACATGGCCTTGCCAGCAAGCATCGCGCCCGGCCAGAACAGAACGGCTGCCAGCACGAGGTGATACCCCGGCGGCCCCCAGTGCCCTTCTGCCGGTGACACACTTCGGCCAAGGGTCTCATCGAGAACCCGCGTCCAGTAGAGCTCATGTCCGACATGCGAACCCACGAGGTACAGCCACGGAGCGACGGCCAATACGACGATCGCACCACCCATCACGGGCTTGGTCTTGAGTAACCACTGCCATCTGCCCGAGGCCATCGAGGCAAGCAGTGCGGTGAGAATCAAGATCAGCGGCGTAAGCGGCCCCTTTGTCAGCACGCCGCCGGCCACAGCACCCCACAGCAGCAGAGGTGTCCACCATTTCGCGCCTCTGCCGTCGAAGCACGACCACAATGCACCCAGTGCGATCGTCGTGAGCGCAACAAGCACCATATCGGCGCGGGCTTGGCGAGCCTCCCATGCAAAGAGAGGGCTTGCGGCGAGCATGAGCGCAGCGAGCAGGGCAATGCGCGACCCAAATCTCCGAAGCCCGATTCGATACAGCGCGATCACCGTGACGATGGCCGCCAGCAGGGATGGCACGCGATACATCCAGATTGCGTCTTGGAGTGGGTCTCCGAGGGTGAGCATCGCTGCGGCAGTGCTCTGGAGCCAGTAGATCAGGGGTGGCTTGTTGATGCGCTCCGTGCCGCCGACCATGGGGACGATCAGCCCGCCACCGTGAAGCGCGTCCACTCGCTCGCCTTCCGGCAGAGCCAGCGATTCGAACATCTGCCGACTTGCCTGGGCAAACCGTGCTTCATCTCTATCGATGGTCGGCATCAGGACCATTCCGGGCAGATACACTGCGATGCAGCACACTGCGAGCAGCCCAGCCACTCGCCACTCGGGAAGATTCTGCCAAATGGATGCAACTCGTCGCAGCATGTCCCGCGACTATACCCAGAGCCTCGCGTGGCCCATCCGGGCTTTGCATGCAGTCGCGGGCGTGCTGTCTCCCTTGACGTCGTGGGCGTGCGATGCTCGTCGCCGAGACTGGGCTGTCCCGCTCTTGGTGGGCTTGATCGGTGGTGTGTTGCTCTTCCCGTTCGATGGGCTGGTCGCGGAGTGGGCTCGCAGCGTGCGGCTCGGCGGCGATGTGAGGCGGGAGTTGGAGGCCCTCCAGCAGTATGGTCAGCTCAGCGTGTCGCTCATCGCGGCCTGCGCGATGGCGTTGCTGGATCCTGCGCGAACTCGAAGGCTGCTCGACTGGGGGGCAGCATTGCTCCTCACCACCGTCACTGGGCTGGTCCTCAAGGTCATGCTCGGTCGGCCCAGGCCGGTCTACGACGAGCCCGGCGTGCTGTTGGGACCCGTTGGTGCTCGTCCGATCCCTAGCGGCGAAGCGGTCGTCAGGCCGTTTGAGGTCTCGGCTCCGAGCGTGTCGTCCCTGTGGTCGATGCCTTCGAGCCACACTGCGGCTGCGGTGGTCATGAGCGTCTTTCTTGGCATGATGTATCCACGCCTCCGTGTGCTGGCGGCTCTCCTTGCGGGCGTTGTCGGGTTTGGGAGAATCCTCACCGGGGCCCACTATCCAAGCGATGTGCTCGTGGGAGCATGCCTCGGCGGCGGACTCACGGCTGTGTGCGTTTCCCGCGGCTGGGGCGTTCGGGCGATCGATTGGTTGTGGCGGGTGCTCGTGGACCGCAACGCCAGCCCAGCCTGGCCGATGGATCATCCGGGGCCGTAGGGTGAAGGCGAAAGGCCGACTTGGCGGGCTGCCCCGGTGGGTTGATGTTGTGCGGGCTCCCCAAGTGGGCTGTGGTCCGCTTACCGGCTAAACTCGGACATCCCCACGGAGAGGTGGCGGAGCGGTTGAACGCGCCGGATTCGAAATCCGGTTGGGCCTTCGGGTCCACGGGGGTTCGAATCCCCCCCTCTCCGCTTCATTTGGAAGAACGCCCTTCACGGCT
>CAZSBR010000332.1:0-2128 GCA_964605165.1 uncultured Phycisphaeraceae bacterium | reverse complement strand
GCCGATGACTCTTAATCAGCGGGTTGAAGGTTCGAGTCCTTCGGGGGGTACTTCCGCAAGCCCTGGCACCGCCGGGGCTTGTGTCGTTTTGGGCCTCGGGGCTGAATCAGGGCCCAAGCTCCCGTAGCCATTTCTGTAGCCGAGTTAGCCTTGCGGGCGTAGCCAATCCCCGTATGGCGTGGCATGCGCGAGATCCGGCTTAACTGGTACGAGCCCCGCCAATGCTGGCGAGTCCGCAAAACGATCGGTGGAAAGACCAGGTCGTTCTACGTCGGCCGAGGTACCTCAGGCCCCGGCGATGAGTCTGCAAAGGCAAGGGCAAGGCTCGAAGCAGAGCGGCTGATCCGCGAGGCGGAAGTCGAGGCAAACGAATCCGCTCAGCGATGGGATGAGGCCACCACAGTCTCAAAGGGCATGAAGGTCATGGCTCGCGAGGCCAAGGAGGCAGCGGCGTTCTTCCGGCAGCCATTCAAGGAGGTGGTTGCCCAGATGCTCAGCGAAGATGGCCAACGGCCTCAACTGATCGAGCGAGCCTTCCAGGCGGACAAACGTGCCTCCCTGGCGGAAGCCGAAGTCGGAAGGCTCAGCGAGCGCGTAGTCGAACTCGAAGCCCTGCTATCCGCTCAGGGGCGCGCGGCGGCGAGCCTAGCCGTCGCTCCGCTGACGGACTTGCGCGATCGGTACTTGACTTCTGAACAGGGATCCCTTCGAGAAGCGGAGCGATCCTCTGCGCACATCCGCTCGATAAACACAAACCTCTTGCCGCTTGTCGAGTACCTCCTCGAAGAGGGGCTACAAACCACTGCCGATCTTGATGCCCATGAGCACATCTGGGGGGCATATCGAGATGATCTCGTTGAACAACGACAGACCCTGTCACGATCCGCAGCTTGGCTCAAGGCAAGGCTCCGGACAGCAAAACTCTGGGCGGAGTGGCTCGTTGAGCGCGGATTCTTGGCAAGGATGCCTCGTTCCATCGGGCGCAGTTGGAACAGAGCCGGGAGTGACGCGCCGAGTCCAACATTTTTGACCATCAAAGAATGCCGAGCAGTCTTCGCTGCCGCTGATGCCAGACTCAAGCTTGCCGTCGCACTCGGCCTGAACGCTGGGTACCGAGCATCGGATCTGCAGAGCTTGAGGCAGGAACACATCGACCTGACCAACGGTGAGATTGTCCGGCAGCGCAACAAGACAGGCTCCGCGCAACGCCACAAGCTCTGGAAAGTCACAGCCTGTTTACTCCAAGAGGCGTGCGCGAGTGGTGGTGAACCATTCGAACGTGGGTGGTCCAACATCGCGAAAGAGACGACCGAGTTGATCGACGATGCCATACCGAACAACACCGAGGAGTCCCCTGCTGGGCGTCGCACGAGCAAGTCGCTGCGCTCGACCGGCGCCCAAGTGATCGAGGAGGTCACCGGCGGGACCATGCCGCACGTCGTGAGTCAATGGCTTGCCCACGGTGACAAGCGACTGGCCAAGCACTATCGGCGTGAGGAATTGAAGCCTCTGTACGCAGCTATACGCAAGGCCGAGAAGGCGTTTGGTCTCACCACGATCACGAACGGGTAAAACTACGCCATGACAAGCATGACGCCCATCGATCTCGATCCTGACGTGCATGCACTCCTGTCGAGAATCGCATCCGAGGGTGCCGACGGCCATTCAATTGACGCTCTCATCCGGCTCGATGCAACTTTCGCCGGGCCGATGTGGAAAGCAGCGACTAGCGGATGGCTGTATGTCCAAGTGGCACCTGATGAACCATCCAGGTTGGTGGCGGAACTCGAAGCCGAGACAGCGAAGTCGCTCCTTGCGACGAAAGGTGCATTTGCCAGGGTCACCGATCTTGGTCTTGTACTTCTCACGCTGCACGAAGTTGACGAAGCACGGAGCAAAGACTCTGACCGCTATTCCCGTCGCCTTCAACTTGCAGATCTTGCTCAGCTTGCTGAACACTGCATCGGCGCTGAATGGGAACAGCATCTGATTGCCAATCGATACCTGCCCCGAGGTTTAGATGAACACGGGGCGATCCGCGAACGCAAACGGGCTCACACAAATCTTGGGGTTTGGCATGCGGGCATTGACCTTGCTCGCACGTGGTGTGAGACAGTCGCAAGCGATC
>CAZSBR010000331.1:0-2161 GCA_964605165.1 uncultured Phycisphaeraceae bacterium | reverse complement strand
ATGGCAAAGCAGCGGACCATCTCGTCGACGTTCGGGTCGTGCCACTTCTTGCCCGTGCCGAAGTAGCGCGGGTCGAAGTGGTTGTGGTCGTCGTCCTTCGTGCTTGTGAGTTCGAGCTTATTGCCCGTATCGAACGCCGCTCTGCCGGACTGCAGCACAGTGTCGGGAATCGTGTAGCTGGCATCGACACCTACGAGCACGAAGTTGCGATAGCCCATGTGCCACGAGAGCTGGAGCATCGCGGTGACGACCGTGCCCAGCCCGCGCACGCCGAGCGTTGCATCGGTCTCGAACTGCTCGCGCCAGCGATCGCTGCGATTGATCGAGTGGTACCAGTAGACATCCTCACCCTCGCGGAGCAGACCGCGGAACCGGTTGGGGAAGAAGAACGTGCTGCCGGCGAGTTGGTTGATCTCCTGGTAGTTGTCGGGCGTGACGCGCCAGTCGAGGCTCGTGTAGTACGTGGGCCTCCAGGGCGTCTTGTCGTAGGCGAGGTAGATGCGGTTTGCTGCGAAGGTCGGGACCTGCTGCAGCGCATCGAGATCGATGCTGCGAAGGCTCGGCGCGTTGCCCATGATGACGATCGTCTCGCCCTGAGCGCTGTTGCGGAGCATGCGGAGCCGGTCTCGCTCTTCTGGTGGTGGCGCGATCGCGCCGCCGGCCTGCGCCCACACCTGGCGACGCGTGGCCATCCAGTCCTCGAGGTTGTCCTTGGCTGGGTCGAAGCGAGCAAACGGATCACCCTGCTGGGCAAGCGTCGCCTCAAAGAGCAGCGCGCGCTCGCGGCGTCCAAGATGTCGATAGGCCCTCGCCTTGGCGAGGATGTCCTTGCGGGGCACGGCTGCGAAACGCTCGATCTCCTGCACGACGGGATCATCGACGGGCAAAAGATGCTTGGCCGCGTGGTAGTGATGCATCAGCTCTTCGAGCTTCTGCAGCTTGGTCGCGGGTTTCCATGGTGGCACTTCGCGTACGGCGCGGAGCATGGCCATCAGGAACATGACCTCGGGCGGCGAGGTCTTGATGACCGGCGCCACCGGACCAGCGCCCACAACGTGCGGCACAACGGGGGCGGGCCTTGCCACAGCGCCCTTGGGGACCACCGTGACCGTCGCGGGCGAGATCTCGCGGAAGTCAGCGCCGGTGAGCGCCTCGATGCGGTCGCGTATGAGCCCGGCGATGTGCGCACCGCTCGAGACCTTGCGCACGGCCGTGGGCCCTTGTTGCTGGAGGCGCTCGCGGAGCCGCGCATCCTCGTAGATTCGCTGCAGCGCTGCGACCGCTACAGAGGGCCGATAGGTCGCCCATCGGTGCCCGGCGTACATCGCATGGTTCTGCACGAGCGCCGGATCGGCGCTGACGAGGTGTTCGCACGGCCTGATGACCAGCGCGTTGTCCTCGTTCATGAACTCGGTGATGCCGCCCCACGCCAGCGCCACCGCGGGCGTGCCCAGAGCCATGGCCTCCATCGCGGGGATGTCCCAGCCCTTGCCACGCTCGAGCGAGACATACGCATCGGCCCGGCGGTAGAGGCTCCAGAGCTGTTCTTCGCTCAGGTCGGTCCGCATGACCATGATGTGCGGCGCATCGTCGCCCTTGAGATCAAACGAAGCGCGATTGGCAGCCCACACGAACTGCTCGACCATCTCATCCGATGCATTCGCCTTGAGCTTGAGCACGAGCGTCGTGTCGTCGGCTGCGGTGAAGGCCTGGTTGTACGCACTGACCAGGCCCGCAGCGTCCTTGCGGTTGAACGCGCTGAGCACACTCAGGAAGACAAACCGCTTGGCATCGGCCAGCGGCATGGGCTCGATGGCTTGGTGCTCTGCGGCTTGATGCTCGAGAGCCGGCGCCAGCGCGTGCGGGATCTTGCGCAGCATGAAGCGCGGCACGCCCGATGCGCTGAACGTTTCGATGTTGAACTCCGACGCGGTCCACACCTCGTCAAAGTCCAGCGCGTGATCCACCCATGCCTGGGGCAGCGCGTCGGTCTCGAAGACCGTGTAGTTGATGAGACGCACACGACCGCTGACCTGCACCCGCTCGCGGGTGGGCGGCGTTTCGTGCACGACCGTCACGAAGCGGGTGTCGGGTTCGTCAGCGTGGAGCGTCACCGAGCCATCGGGCCCCCGCTCGATGCGCACGGGAACGCCGCAAGCGG
>CAZSBR010000330.1:0-2192 GCA_964605165.1 uncultured Phycisphaeraceae bacterium | reverse complement strand
TGCGTGCGGGGGATGAGCTACCGCGCGATCGCGGCGATCACGGGACTGGCAGAAACGACCGTTGAGACGCGCATCGCGCGCGGCCGACGGATGCTGCGGGAGATCGCCCAGCAGCAGCAGAGCGAACTGCAGCGAAATGTGCAGGAACAGCAGGTGCAAGCATGAACGAGAGCACACACAACGACAGCAACCCCTCGCGCGATCGCATGATCGAGAGCACGAGCGACCACCGCGATCGTGACACGCTGCTGACGCGCATCATCGACGCCGAGGCGTCGGCCGAGGACTGGGCGGCCTTTCGGGCTGTCGCGGCCGATGAGCCCGAGGTCTGGAGCGAACTGGCCGACATGCAACGGCAGCACGACGTGCTGGCGGGCGGCCTGCGCGAGGCGATCTCGATCGCCGACGCGATCGAGCTGCCCGTGCACGAGCACGAGGCGGTCCGGCCCGTGGCGCGCATCGGCGCGGTCGTGCAGAACGGCTGGTCGTGGGGCGGCTGGCTCGCGGCGGCGGCGCTGCTGCTGGCGTTCACCGTCGGCCTGCCGAGGGGCGGCGTGGGCAGCGGCTTGGGTGCCGGCAACGCGCCCGGCACGCAGGCGGCGGGCTTCTCGCTCGGCACGCCCGAGGAGGCGCTCGATCGGTACATCGACCTGGGCAAGCAGACCGGGGCGGTGGTCGGGCAGTCGCCCGATTTCATCGTGCTCGACTCGAAGCCCTTGGAAGACGGCAGCGGCTACGAGGTGGTGTATCTCCGGCAGCTGATCGAGCGTCGCGAGGTGCGTGATCTGTACCGCCTGGGCACCGACGAGCTGGGCAACACGGTGCGCGTGCCCGTCGAGGCGGGCAAGGTGCTCGGCGTCGGCGCGAAGGCGTTCTGAGTGATTGTTTTTTGCGACGGGCCCGACGGAACGGAGCTGTGGGCGCATCTGGTGTGGCGGGGAACAACGCTGAACGAATGCAGTTGGTTGTAGGAGCAGATCAATGGCAACGCAGACGACTCGAACACGCGCCGCTTCCGATATGTCGGCCGTCGCAGCACTCATGATCGCCGGCACGGCGCTGGCAGGGCAGGCTGCCCAGACATCGTCCGAAATCGCATTTCCGTACGTGGCCACGACGCCGACCTGGGTGACGACCGTGGATGAAGACGGCGGCGCGTTCTACGACGCGGCGCATGGCCGATACTTCGCGGTGCTCGCATCGGATGCCGATGCGAGCCGGGATGCGAGCCAGGATGCGATTACTCGACTCCGCGTGCCCCGGCGCTCGGGAGGCTTGCGCAGCGAATCGGACAGCACACAGACCACCATCTTCACCACCGAGGTCGATGGCCAGAAGGTGCGCGTTGAGATCATCAACGGCGAGATTGCACGCGTTGAGCGCAACGGCAAGGCGATCTCGCCGATGGAATGGACGCTCGACGACGGCTTGCTCGAGGTGATGGACGATGACGGCGATGTGATCGCGGTCTTCTCGGTCGAAGGCATCAGCACGCCGGGCACGATCATGGAAGTGCCGCGCGGAGGGTCGCGGGACGCGATGTTGCAGTCCCGATCGAACCGCCCGATGCTCGGCATCACCTACGACACGCCCGACACGGTGCTCTCCCGCCAGCTCGGTCTCGGTGAGGGCGAGGGCGTGGTTGTGCTCTCAACGATTGACGGTCTTCCCGCGAAGACCGCGGGCATCAGCGCCGGCGACGTGATCGTCGGGCTCGATCAATCCAGGCCCATCAACGAGCAATCGCTCGTCGAGATGCTCTCCTCGAAGAAGCCGGGCGACAACGTCACCGTCGAGCTCATCAGCCGGGGCGAGCGAAAGACTATCGAGCTGGAGCTTGGCAGCAGCGCGGAGCGGGAACGGCTGATCTTCGAGACGGACTCGTTCTTCGAGGATGGCAGAGAACCCGCGGTGCGGGCGCTGCGCGACTCGCTCGCGCAGCTGCGCATCAACGAGGAAGAGATAGAGAAGACGGTGCGTGAGTGGCAGGAATCGGTCGCCCAGGCCGAGGCGCTGGTGCGTGAGCAGAACAGCAACATCAGCCGATGGGCCTTCCCTGGGCAGCGAGGGCCGGCGTTCACCGACGATGACAACCGGTTCATCATCCGCTCGCTGCCGGGCCTCACCACGACGCCGCCGACCGCACCCACCCCGCCCGGCCTGAACGCCGAGGCGGCCGAGCGGCTGGAGGA
>CAZSBR010000329.1:0-2196 GCA_964605165.1 uncultured Phycisphaeraceae bacterium | reverse complement strand
GTGTATCCTGCATCACACACTCGCCAAGGAGCGGCAGACGGTGCAATTCGATCTCCTCCTCGCCAACCTGCTCAGCCCGCCAGTGCTCTTCTTTGCCATCGGCATGCTCGCCACCGCGGCGAAGTCCGACCTTGTCATCCCGGAGCCGCTGCCCAAGCTGTTCAGCCTGTACCTGCTCTGGGCCATCGGCTTCAAAGGCGGCTACGAGCTCCAGCACGCCGGGCTGACCTTCAGCGTGATCATGCCCGTCGCCGGCGCCATCGCACTCAGCTGCTTCATCCCCATCATCGCCTTCCCGATCATGCGAAATCTCTTCCGGCCGGCTGACGCCTGTGCACTCGCTGCCTGCTACGGCTCGGTCTCGGTCGTCACCTTCATCACCGCGCAGAACTTTCTCGCCGCCCAGAACGTTGAGTTCGGCGGCTACATGGTCGCTGCGCTCGCGCTCATGGAAGCCCCGGCCATCGTCGTCGCAGTGGTTCTCTACAGAGCACATCTGAGCAAAACGAACCCCGAAGAATCGAAGCACGGTCTCGGCCCGCTCCTCCGAGAAGCGGCAACGGGAGGCCCTGTGTTCCTGCTGCTGGGCTCCCTCATCGCGGGCCTGCTTTCGGGTGAACGCGGCTGGTCAACGCTTCAGCCCTTCTGCGAGGACATCTTCCACGGCGTGCTGGTGCTCTTCCTGCTGGAAGCCGGCATGACCGCAAGCCAGCGTCTCAAGGAACTCAGCGGCACCAAACGGAACGCCCTGCTCACCGGACTGATCACCCCCATCATCAGCGCTGCAGCAGCCATCGCCCTGGCACGAGCCATGGGACTCTCCATCGGCGATGCCACCCTCCTGACAGTCCTCTCAGCCTCCGCGAGCTACATCGCCGTGCCCGCCGCCATGAGGCTCGCCGTCCCCGAAGCCAACAGCGGCCTCTACCTGCCCATGAGCCTCGGGATCACGTTCCCGTTCAACATTGCCATCGGAATCCCCCTCTATCTCGGGGCAATACGTCTACTCTGGCCTTAGGCCTCCAGTTGATCCGATGATGAACACGCAGTCCCTCACACCCAAAGGATGACCACGAGCATGGATGCTCCAGAAATCAACACAACTCCCGATGCACAGCGGTTTCTCCGGAGCCCGGACGCGCCGCACACCCAGACGCCGCTGCTCGAACTCCGAGGCCTCGACGCCGGCCCCTGCCGAGTCCTGGCCAAACTCGAATATCTCAACCCCACCGGTTCGATCAAGGACCGTGTCGCAGCCGAACTCATCTCCGACGCCGAGGCCTCCGGCAAACTCCGCCCGGGAATGACCATCGTCGAAGGCAGCTCGGGCAACGCCACCATCGCCATCGGTGCTGCCGCCCGCAGGCGGGGCTACAAGGTCCTCGCCTTTCTTCCGCGTGCCATGTCCGAAGAAAAGAAACGTCTGCACCGGGCGCTCGGGGTCCAGTGCGAGTTCTTTGGCACCGATCCGGACAAGCCGTTCAACAACATCCGCCGTGATGCCGCCGTCGCCCTCGCGGCCGCTCAACCGGACACGTACCACTGCTTCGATCAGTTCTCCAATCCAGTCAACATCCGAGCCCACGAGCGAGGCACCGGCGCCGAGATCTGGAGACAGATCCGCCAACTCGGTGGCGGCATCGACCGCTACTTCGCCGGCGCGGGTACCGGCGGCTCGCTCATCGGCGTCACACGCGCGCTCAAGCGCCCGGGCAGACTCCCACGCATGGGAGTCACGATGGTCGATCCCGAAGGAAGCACACTCGCAGCCCGCTTCCACAACACGCCGCCGAGCACGCGGCATCAGGACGCGCCCGACGGCCTCGGCGAACGCTATGTGCCCGGCAACCTCGATCTCGATCTCATCGACGACGCCCTCTACGTCACCCGCGATGACGCATGCCAAACCTGCGGCCACCTCGTGTCCACCACCGGCATCCTCGGCGGCCCCTGCACCGGATACACCCTCCACGCCGCCCTGAGCTGGTGCCGACAGCAAACCGAATCGAAAACCGTCCTCGTCCTGATCTGCGATCGGGGTGAAAACTATCTCAGCGACCACCAGTTCGCCAGTGCGATCGAGCACGCCCAGGGCACGCAAGCGGCGCTCAACGCCGCCTCGTCGGCATAACCTCAGATCATGCTCAGCGACTCGATCAGAGATGCGCACCACGTCCTCGGCAGCTTCATCGCCGA
>CAZSBR010000328.1:0-2199 GCA_964605165.1 uncultured Phycisphaeraceae bacterium | reverse complement strand
GTCGAGTAGACGCTGCGGAAGTCGAGGCTGTGCTTGAGGTCGCCGTTGTCGAGGTCCTGCAGCGAGGGATGGCGGTTGATGATGCCTGCCTGAACCATGGGGCCGAAGAAGAACATCGGCGCAGCCGTGCCGTGGTCAGTCCCGCCCGAAGCATTCTGCCCGACGCGGCGACCGAACTCGCTGAAGGTCATCGTCAGCACGCGCTGATCGTGACGCATCTGCTTGAGGTCCGCGTAGAACGCGCTGACCGCTTCGCTGAACTGGCGGAGCAGGTTGGCGTGCTGGCCATTAGCGCCGCCCTGGCCCGCGTGGGTATCGAAGCTGCCGTGGGTCGCGTAGAAGACGCGGGTCTTGAGCCCGGCGCCGATCATGCTGGCGATCATCGAGAGATCCTGACCGAGGCGGCTCTGGGGGTAGGCGACCTGTGGCCGGCGTGCGACGGCCTTGCGGATCTGTTCGCTTGAGACCTGCGCGTCCAAGGCGGTGCGCACGAGGAAGGAAGCGGTCGAGTGCTCGTGGTGGTCGTCACCCGCGTGATGGATGGCTTCCCGATTGAGCGCCGCGTAGGGGTCGGTCAGCGCGCCGTGGACGTCTTCACCGATCCAGCGGAAGAGGTCCGCGGTCTCGAAGCTCACGGGCTTGGCCTTGCGGCCCTGCAGCGCGAGCGGGGCTTCGCGGCCGAGCGCGATGGCGAGTTGGCCGCTGGGGTCTTCGCCTTCTGCCTGGCCGCTTTCTCCCTTGCCAAAGCCGCAGCACTGGGCGTCGACGTAGCGCCCGAGCCAGCCATCGCCCGTCCCGCTGGTGTCGGCGGTGTGCCAGATGTCCATGCTCTTGAAGTGCGATCGGTTGGGGTTGGGATAGCCCACGCCCTGGACGATGCTCATGAGGCCTTCGTCGTAGAGCTCGCGGACGGAGTCGAGCGCCGGGTGCAGGCCGATGCCGCCCGAGCCTCGGCCGCTGAGCGCACCGACCTGGTTCTGGTTGATGGCGATGCCGCTGCGGACGCGGTAGTACTGGTCATCGCCGAAGGGGATGACGGTGTTGAGCCCGTCGTTGCCGCCGCTGAGCTGGATGATGACGAGCACGCGGTCTTCATCGACGCCGGGAATCGAGCCCATGTTGAGCCCGGGCATGGGCAGGCCCATGGCCGAGGCGTTGACGAACGAGGGCACGGTGACAGCGGCGGACGCCATGGCGAGCGAAGTGCCGAGGAACTCGCGGCGTGTGTACGCGGGCTTGTTGTGCAGATCCATTGCGGGGCTTCCTTCGCGTTGTTGGTCGCGCTGTGGTGGCTTCAGTTCAGTTGGTACTCGGGCATGGCGGTGATGAGCAGCAGCAGGGCGGTGACGATCGGTGCGTTGATCTGGCCGCCGTGGGTTCGGACGAACTCGGTGAGCGTGTGCGTGCCGAGCTCGGTTGGCCTGCCGAGGGTGATGGTCTGGAGGTACTCGACACATCGACGTGTGTCACTGAGAGCGCCGGGCTCATCGCGTTCAAGATCCGCGAGCAGTTGCATGGAATCGAAGACGCGGTTGTCGCCCGCGCCGTCGTAGCCCTGCGGCTTCTTGCCGGTGAGCATGTAGGCGAGAACGTTCTGGCGCACGAAGAGCGTGGAAGTGTTGATCCAGCTCCGGCCGCCCTCCCAGCCGGCAACGCTCGGCGGGAAGAACAGGTTCTGGCCCATGAGGGCCATCGCGTCGAGCAGGACGGAGAGATCGCGAACGGGCGTGAGCAGCGAGCGAGCGGCGCCGACGACGAGCTCGGTGGGGCTCTTGATCTGTTCGCGCACGACCGCGCGAGAGTAGAAGTGCTCACTCATGAAGAGCTGCTTGAGCACGGGCCTGATCCAGTACTGACGCCGGATCATGGTGTTGGTCATCTCGCGGATGGCCTTGTCGTGCTCACGGGCGCGGTCGCTTCGATCCGGTGGTGTGTCGGCGGCGAAGAAGCGGTAGAGCTTCCAGGCCATGAATCGGGGTGCGGCTCGCTGGCCGAGGATGGCCATGACGAAGTCGTCGCCGTCGAGGTTGCCCTCTCGACCGAGGATGGTCTTGTGGCCTGCGTCGTGGTTTCGTTCCTGGAAGACGAAGTTGTCGTCGTTGAAGGTGTAGCCGGTGAGAGCACGTGCGCCTTCTTTGATGTCGCGCTCGGTGTAGTTGCCGACGCCCAGGCCGAAGAGTTCCATGAGTTCACGGGCGA
>CAZSBR010000327.1:0-2201 GCA_964605165.1 uncultured Phycisphaeraceae bacterium | reverse complement strand
GCCGGCATGATCGCAGCCCGGCTCATTCCCCAGCGTGTGCGGGCATCCTGAGGGCCCGCTGGCGGCGCTACCCTTTGATGACAGTTGTCTCGACGGGAGCCCCCATGCAGGTCCATGATTCCATCATCGATGCCATCGGCAACACGCCCTTGGTGCGTCTCAAACGCGTCGTCGAGCCCGGCTGGGCCGAGGTGCTCGTCAAGTGCGAGTACATGAACCCCGCCGGCTCCATCAAGGACCGCATGGCGGCCTACATCATCGAGAAGGCCGAGGCCGAGGGCCTGCTCAAGCCCGGCGGCGTGATCGTCGAGAACACCAGCGGCAACACGGGCATGGGCGCCGCCATGACCGCTGCAGCCAAGGGCTACCGCGCCATCTTCACCATGCCCGACAAGATGAGCCAGGAGAAGATCGATGGCCTGCGGGCCTTCGGCGCTGAGGTCATCATCACGCCGACGGATGTGCCGGGCGACAGCCCCGACCACTACGTCAACGTCGCCAAGCGCAAGGCCGAGGAAACGCCCGGCTCGTTCTACCTCGATCAATACCACACCCAGTGGAACATCGAAGCCCACGAGAAGACCACCGCGCCCGAACTCTGGGAGCAGACCGACGGCGGGCAGATCGATGCCATCGTCGTTGGCACGGGCACGGGCGGCACGATCTCGGGCATCGGGCGCTTCTTCAAGAAGAAGAACTCGCCGTGCAAGATCATCGGCGTCGATCCGCTGGGCAGCGTGCACTACAGCATCTTCAAGACGGGCGTGATGTCCACGCCCTATGTCTACAAGGTCGAGGGCCTGGGTGAGGACATCGTCTGCCGCGCGTTTGATCCGAGCGTCGTGGACGACATGTACCAGGTCGATGACTTCGAGTGCTTCACCATGGCGCGCAGGCTCATCCGCGAAGAAGGCCTCTTCTGCGGCGGGTCGTCCGGCGGCATGGTCGAGATCGCCTGCCGACTCGCCAAGGAGTGGGGCGAAGGTAAACGCATCGCGGTCATCCTGCCGGACTCGGGCACGCGCTACGTCACCAAGTACCTCAACGACGAGTGGATGCGCATGCACGGCTTCCTCGAGCAGCCCAAGGGCCTCGGCCTCATCGAGGATCTGATCGATCCCAGCCGCGAGGTCATCACCGCAAGCGAGACCGCCACCGTCGCGAGCGTCATCGATCTCATGAAGCAGCGCGGCATCAGCCAGGTGCCCATCACCAGCGGCACCAACGGCTCGACCAAGCCCATCGGCATCGTCCATGAGGTCGATGTGCTCCGCGGGCTTCAGCACGGCGAGGTCAAGCCAGACTCGCCCATCAAGGGCATCGAGAAGCCCATCGCCGGCCTGCTCTATCCCAAGGCGCGCGTCGAAGAGCTCTACGGCATCTTCGCCAACGACCAGGCAGCCATCGTCATCGACAACAACCGCGTCGTCGGCGTGCTGAGCCAGATCGACCTGATCGACCACCTCGCCAAGCAGCGGTAGAGAAGCCGCAACGAGCCGCGACCGTGAGGGAGCGGGTTGCTACAGAACGATGTACTTGCTCCTGATCAGGGTGCCGTGCGCCGTTCCTGTTAGGCGGTCTGCAAACGGCATCAGTGAGTACCTCTTGGCACTCGATCCTCCAGCCGTGAGCATTGCAGTCTCCCCGTTTGGCCATTCAAGGATGGTCGCTTCGACAGGCCTGCCCGAAACAAGACCGAGAAAACGAACCTGAGCAAAGCCAAGCTTCATCTCTTCAAGGGTGTTTGCAGTGCTCAGCACACGAAGTCCCGCAACCCTGCGATGAATCGCTAACTCATCCGAAGATGGTGTGTACTCGACTTCTGTGCTTGAGAGCGCTCTAAGCGCGTTGAGCAACAGCCAAAGACCACCGACGATCAGCATGCCTAGCCCGAAGCCCAACTCGCCGGCGAATGTCGGACGAGCGAGATTCCACATACCAACGCCCAGCAGCATGAGTGCGAAGCTTGTCGAGGGCAGGATGTACAACAGCCCCCGAACCGTGGCTCGCCATCGAAGAGGTTGGGTAGAGACCTCACGCCATTTGAGAACGTAGTTCCAGCCTCGCGGTGAGCCGCACCAGATGAGGTGGCGAGCCAGTTGAACAAGCGTGTAGCTCACGTTCATCCGCAGCAGATTACCCGATTGACTGCCCTACCCTCTGCCTCCACAGGACTACCAGAGGAAGGCACGCCATGACCA
>CAZSBR010000326.1:0-2203 GCA_964605165.1 uncultured Phycisphaeraceae bacterium | reverse complement strand
GGCGAGCGCTCGCTCAACCTTGCGAACGCAGTGACGGCAGTCGTGTACGAAGTGGTTCGGCAGTTTGCTGCTCGTGGGTTGGTGGGTGTGGAGGCGGGCCGGCTTTGGAGCCCGACCGAGGGCGGCTGAGGTTCGTATGCTCTTGCCTATGACGAGCACGGACGGCTTGGAAGACAGTGATCGCCGCGGGCTTCAGCGGCACAAGGTGCGCGTGCGGGGCGCACGGATGGCGCGGGTGGTCGTGCCTGTTCTGCTGGTGGGCTTGGGCGCAGGGTTGAGCGGATGTGCGAAGCCGTTGCTGTCGCCTCGCGAGCCGCGGAGTCAGTACAGCCGCTACGACTTGGTGCGAAATCAGTACGCGCCCCAATATCTTGAAGACGAGTTTGGTCGGCGGATCCCGAATCTTCGCGGTCGGTTGCTCGAGCAGCAGTGAGCCGTTGAGTGACAGAGGGTGCAACGTCCGAGATTTCTGGGAGAAGTCGGCGAATTTCGATCCAAACGCAGGTTTGTCGCCGATAGGTTCGTACCGTTTGACATGATGCAAGCAAATGCTTGTGCACCCGCTGCCTGACGACGACCGGCCATGCCCAACACCGCTTCCACGTCGACGACTCAGCCTGCTCAGCACGCCAGCCGCACGCGCGTTGTGTGGGCGGCACTTGCTGTGGGCATGACAGCGGTCACGGGGCTCTTGGCGGTTGTGGATCCGGGTTCGTCGTTTGGTCGTGGTGGCGTGAGCCTGCCCGCGCTGGCGGCGGCTGCGGGTTCGACCTCGCTCGAGACGGTGTTCGAGACGCGTTCACCCGAGCAGGCGTGGAAGGCGATCGTCATCCACCATGCCGCGACCCCGTTTGCAACGCCCGAGTCACTCGACGAGCTGCATCGCGAGCAGGGCCTGACGGGCCTTGGCCACCACTTCATCATCGGCAACAGCAATGGCCTGGCCGATGGCGAGATCCATGTCGGCTATCGCTGGCTCGATCAACTGCCCGGCGCGCACGCGGGCGGCGAGCATGGCGCGTGGTACAACCGCCACGCAATCGGCATTGTGCTGGCGGGCAACGGCGATCGGCGGAACTTCACGGACCAGCAGATTGCTCGGCTGGTGGACCTCGTGGCCTCGCTGTGCGAGCGGTACGAGATTCCCAGCGAGTCGGTGCTGCTGCACAGCGATATCGCTCAAACGACGAGCCCGGGGCGGTATTTCCCCGAGGCGACGTTCCGCGAATCGCTCGACTTCCTGAATTGACGCGGGCAGTCCCCCAAGACGTTTATCGGATGGCTGGATCTGGCCGATGCCTTGGGCGATCGGTTGTGTGTCGTCGTGCGACCGGGTGTTTCCTACGGCCGGGAGAGCCCGGCGGGGTCTTGTCAGGCGGGCACGGCTTGTGTTGACAGCCCGCAGGACGGTGGACGGTCCCCCGCGGGGCCTTGGATCGCGTAGTATCGCTTCCCGGCCGTGGGGGCGGGCATGAGTACACGCTGGCGGGTGGTCCTCTCAACGGCCGGTCCGCTGCTGGGATTGACGTTCGTAGTGCGCTGGAGAGGTCTGTATCGGTGCCACCGCTCAAGAAGGGTGATGTCATAGATGGCTACCGCGTGCTGAGCGAGATTGGTCGCGGCGCGGCATCTGTGATTTATCTGGCCCAGGAGCAGAAGACCAAGCGGATCTGGGCGCTCAAGCAGGTCGAGAAGAACACGGACAAGGATCAGCGGTTCCTCGATCAGGCCGAGGCGGAGTACAAGGTTGCCCAGGCGATCAACCACCCGGGCATTCGGCGCATCACCAAGATGTTCAAGAAGGGCTCGTTCCTTTCGGTGCGCGAGTTGTATCTGGTGATGGAGTTCGTCGATGGCATCAGCCTCGATGCCTCGCCGCCGAAGACCTTCGAATCCGCGTGCGCGATCTTCTTCCAGATCGCCGACGCGATGTCCGCCATGCACGACGCGGGCTACGTCCATGCGGACATGAAGCCCAACAACGTGGTCGTGAACGATGAGGGTGTGGCTCGCATTATCGATCTCGGGCAGTCATGCAAGATCGGCACGGTCAAGCCGCGGATCCAAGGCACACCGGACTACATCGCGCCCGAGCAGGTGCATCGCAGGCCGATCACGCCGGCAACGGATGTGTACAACCTCGGCGCGACGATGTACTGGGTGCTGACGCGTCAGCACATTCCGACGGCGTTGGGCAAGGGCG
>CAZSBR010000325.1:0-2239 GCA_964605165.1 uncultured Phycisphaeraceae bacterium | reverse complement strand
GGTCGGGCATGGGCTACTACCAGCGGGCTCGCCGCCTCCACGCCGCTGCGCAGGTTGTTCGCACCCGCGGCTCGTGGCCCGAGAGCGCCGACGACCTCCAGACCCTGCCGGGCTTCGGGCGCAACCCCGCTGTCGCCATCGCCTCGCTCGCGTTCGGCGAGCGCACGCCGGTGGTTGATGGCAACGTCGCCCGCGTCCTCCTCCGGCTTGAGGGCCGCGACGGCATTCTCAACGAGCCCGCCACCATGAAGTGGGCATGGCACGCCGCGACCCGACTCGTCGAGGCCTCGCCGCACCCCGCCGGGCTCATCAATGAAGCCCTCATGGAACTCGGGGCAACCCGCTGCACCCCCTCGTCCCCCTCGTGCACTACGTGCCCCCTGGCCTCGATGTGCGCCGGCTTCCAGAGCAACCGCGTCCACGAGATCCCTTCGCCGCGAAAGCAGTCCGCCAAGGCCAGGCTCTACTGCGCAAGCCTGCTTGTCTGCGATGCAAGGCAGCGCCTGCTCGTCGAGCAGCGACCAGCACAGGGCATGTGGGCCGGGCTGTGGCAAGCGCCGACCATCGAGTCTGAGCGCCCCATGACAGCACCCGCGCTCGCCCGCGCTTGGGGGCTCACAAACAAGCCCCGCAAGGTCCACGCCTTCCGGGTGCAGACCACCCACCGCGATGTGCGCATCGCGGTGCACGCCGCCAGCGAGCCGATCGACAGGCCCGGCGCCCGCTTCATGACACGCGAGCAGATCGCCCGGCTGGCGCTGTCCAGCGCGCAGCGGCGGATCCTGCTGGAAGTCGCCCACGCCAGCGCCTGAACAACACTGGCCAATCTGAGTACCCTTGCACCACCGATGAAGCTGGCCATCGTCATCCCGGTGTACAACGAAGAGCCCACCCTCGCTGCGCTCATTCAGAGGCTGCTTGACACCCCACCACCACCCGTCCCGGGCGGGCAGGGCCAACGATGCGAGCGCGTTGTTTACCTCATCGATGACGGCTCGAGGGATCGCTCTCCCCACATCGCGCGCGAACTCGCCGAGACGCACGCCTGCATCACCGCGCTCGTCCACGAACGAAATCGCGGCAAGGGCGCAGCACTCAAGACCGGCTTTCAACGTGCGCTCGCCGACGGCGCCGACCTCTGCCTCGTGCAGGACGCCGATCTTGAATACGACCCGGCCGACCACGCCGCGGTGCTCGCTCCGATTCTCGAGGGCAAGGCAGACGTGGTCATCGGTTCGCGCTTCATCGGGCAGACCCATCGCGTGCTGTACTACTGGCACGCGGTCGCCAATCGCTTCATCACGATTCTCAGCAACATGCTGACGAACCTGAATCTGACGGACATCGAGTGCTGCCTCAAAGCCTTCACACGCGACGTCCTTGAGCCGCTCGAACTCCATGAGCCCCGCTTTGGCATCGAGCCCGAACTCGTCGCCAAGGTGGCCAAGCACCGCGACCCCCGAGGCGCGCCCGCCCGCGTCTACGAGGTCGCGGTCAGCTACGCGGGCCGAACCTATGCCGAGGGCAAGAAGATCACCTGGCGCGACGGCGTCTCCGCGATTCGCTGCATCCTGAAGTACAACCTTTTGGGCTAGGAACCCGCCCATGAGCGATCCCGACTTCGATCCCGCCGAGACCAGCCACGCACCCGACGCAATCCGCGAGCGCCTGCAGTCCGGACCTGAACAGACCTACCTCCGCGACTTCATCTACGGCGCGATCGACGGCACGGTCACCACCTTCGCCGTGGTCGCCGGCGTCGCTGGCGCCAACCTCTCGCCGAGCATCGTGCTCGTGCTCGGCGCAGCCAATCTCCTCGCCGACGGCTTCTCCATGGCCGCCAGCAACTACCTTGGCGCCCGCGCCGAGAGCGATCAGCAGGAACGCCTGCGGCGAACCGAACTCGCCGAGATCGAGCATCATCCCGAAGGCGAGCGCATGGAAATCCGCGAGATCTACCGCAAGAAGGGCTTCGAGGGCGAGTTGCTCGAACAGGTGGTCGAGGTCATCACCGCCGATCGCCAGCGATGGCTCGACACCATGATGGCCGAGGAGCACGGCGTGTCCACCACGGAGCAAAACCCGCTCCGCGCAGCCCTGGCCACGTTCGTGGCGTTCGTCATCATCGGCGCGCTGCCGATCGTCCCGTACATCGTCGGGCTGGCACTGGATTCATCCGAAGGCTTGTTCGGCTGGAGCATCCTCTGCGCCGCTCTGGCCTTCACCGCGGTGGGCATCA
>CAZSBR010000324.1:0-2250 GCA_964605165.1 uncultured Phycisphaeraceae bacterium | reverse complement strand
GGTGAGTGTGCTCCGTGCCGACGCGTTGTTTCGGCGGTACATGACCGCGCAGATGTTCCTGGGCGCGGGCAACCTGATGGTCTGGCCGCTGATGCCCATTGTGCTCAAGGAGCGGTTCGATGCCGGCTATGACAAGGGGCTTCTCATCAACTCGACGCTGCCCGTGCTGGTGGTGCCGTTCCTGATCCCGCTGTGGGCGAAGCTGCTGGACAAGGTGCATGTGGTGACGTTTCGGTCGTACCACTCGTGGGTGTTCGTGGCGGCAACCGGCTTGCTGCTGGCGGCGGCGGTGCTCGGGAGTACGCCGATGCTGGTTGCGGCGGTGCTGCTCAAGGGCGCGGCGATGGCGGGGGGCATGCTCGCGTGGCAGCTTGGTCACCACGACTTTGCCCCACCCGAGCGAAGCAGCACCTACATGGGCATTCACGTCACGCTGACGGGCGTGCGCGGTGTTGCGGCGCCGTTGCTTGGCGTGGGGCTGTACAACCTGCTCAAGGAGCATGCGCCGGGTACGGAGACGTGGTCGTTCTCGCTGTGCATGCTGCTGGTTGTCGCGGGTGCAATCGGGTTTGTCCGTCTGAGGATGCAGATGGACGAGGCGGTGAACCGCTCGCATGCGCACGGCAGTGATGGGCTCGAGCCGGGCGCGACATCGCGAGGCGGGAGTTGATTCGGCCGAGCGGCCGACCGATCAAACGAGGTCGCACGCCTGTGCGGGCATCCAGTGGGCGTCTTGGCCATCCCACTTGACGTTGCAGCCGATGGGGTTGGTTACGGGCGTGCTGACGGGCTTGCCGCTGGTGATTTCATCGAGCACACGGTCGAGGTCGTTGACGGTGATCTCCGCGGGCTTGCGGGGCGAGTCGACGGCTCGGCCCGTGTAGACCAGCTTACGATCGCGATCAAACACAAAGAAGTGGGGCGTGCGGAGCGCGCCGTAGGTGCGAGCGACGTGCTGCGACTCATCGTGGAGATAGGTCCACGGGAAGTTGTGCTCGTTCATGCGAGCGACCATGTGATCGAAGGAGTCCTCGGCGTAGGTGTTGACGCTGTTGGAGTTGATGCCGACGAACCTGACACCCTTGTCGGCAAACTTGCGTGCGGTCTCGGCGGTGATGGCGTCGGACTCGAGGACGTAGGGACAGTGGTTGCAGGTGAAGAAGATGACGAGGACCTGGCCGTCTGAGAAGTCCGAGAGTGTGTACGTTTTGCCGTCGGTTGCGGGGAGGGTGAACTCGGGGGCATCAGAACCGATTTCGATCGTGAAGGGCATGGGCATCTCTCCGGGAAAGCGGGTTTGCGGTTAGCGACCGACAAGCCATGCTTCGGCGTTTGAGCGTCCGACGAACTGTTGCATGTTGTAGCCCGCGGCCTGGGCGGTCATGACGATGAAGTCATGGTCGGTGGTGCCCGCTGCTGCGAGGACCGCGACGCGGTAGGTCTTGTCGAGACCGGTGTGGTGGAGTTGCTGGATCTCCCGGTACTGCTCCGCCTGGGAGTCCTCGCGCTTGACCCTTGAGAGGTCGATGAGAATTGCCCTGAGGTGGTGCCGCCGGGCGAGAGCGACGGACTCAGCGATGGCTGAGGTGCAGCGGTCCGGCCGGGCATTTTCGAGCATGGTGCAGTCGATCCATCGCTCGCAGTCGGAGACCCCAATCGAGGCCGCTGTGGGAGAAGGCATGGCGTGCCCCCCTTTCGCGCAGGAAGTGTACCAGAAGCCAACCAGAAAGGGCCAGCATTCTGATCATTTGGCAAGCGACATCGCACCGCACGGGCGACGGGTGTGGCGAGGGCGGTGAGCGTGCGAGGGTTCGCAGATGTCTGAAGAGGCCTTTGTCAGGTTCAGACTGCTGCGCAGACCTTTTTGGCGCCGTCGGTGAGATCGGTGGCAGCTTCGAGCGTGGGCAGATCGGCTGCGGCGCTCTTGAGCAGGTCTCGGCCGGCCTGGACGTTGTTGCCTTCGAGGCGAACCACAAGCGGCACCTTGAAGCCGGTTGAGCCGTCGGGATTCTGGTACGACCGGGCTGCGTTGACGATGCCCTTGGCGATGACCTCGCAGTCCATGATGCCGCCGAAGATGTTGACGAGAATGCCCTTTACGGCTTCGTCGCTCAAGATGATCTTGAAGGCCTCAGTGACGGCTTCTTCGCTGGCTGAGCCACCCACATCAAGGAAGTTGGCAGGCTCCGCGCCGTAAAGCTTGATGATGTCCATGGTGGACATGGCCAGACCCGCACCGTTGACCAGGCA
>CAZSBR010000323.1:0-2281 GCA_964605165.1 uncultured Phycisphaeraceae bacterium | reverse complement strand
TTCCGGGGTTTTGGCCAGCCTGCACTTGAGCTGTTTCTGCAGATCGGCCTGCTCGACGAGGAATGACCGAGGAGTCACTGGGTCGTTGACGAGTCCGGCGGCGACCTCAGGCGCGCCAAACACGAAGTGACGCAGGTGATCCGCGTTCTCCGGTGTGAGATCGTCAAACGCGACGGCATAGAGCCAGTAGGCGTGCAGACTCGTCAAGAGAGCGGCGTATGGATGGGTCTCGGACAGGCGTTCGATGCCGGTCCGCCAGCGATCGAATCCGCCCGTGATCCAAGGTGTGAACTCGTTTTCCTCCGTCGGGGGAGCAGCTTCGCCCACGCCGACGGGGAGCCCGTCCTGATCGCTGATGCGTGGCATCGCTTCTGTTTCCCACCAGCCGTTGTCGTGCTCGGCGATGCCGAGAACCACCTCGTCGCGCCAGCGCTGGGGATGGGTCGCGCCTGGATAGTGACCCGGACGAGCGAATCCATTGACTTCGCCCCAGTGGGCGGCCAGGAATCCGCTGACCTGTGCGTGATGCGGCTGCTGAACCAACCAAGTCTCGTTGTCGACGTGTGCCTTGAGCATTGCTGTGTCCTTTCGTCTCAGTAGCCGACGGTGAACTGTCGACCGGTGTGTTTGGGTGTTTCGATTTCGTCCAGTGCCGCGACCGCGAAGTCCTCCATCGAAACTCGAGAGTCGCCGTCGTGATCAAAGACAAGCGTTTGATCCCCGGTTCGATACGAGCCCGTCCGCTCGCCGGGCGTGAGCATGGCCGGCGGGCAGAGGTATGTCCCGTTGTTGCCGAGTCGGGTCACGATCCAGTCGTGCTGGGCCTGGCATGCGGTCGCGATGGGCACGACTGACTCCGGCAGGAAGCCGGGTGCAGTGAGCACGGTGTGACTCGGATCGTCATGTAGCCGCAACGGAGCGGCACCGCCGACGACGAGGAATCTCCGACCAGCCGCGTTGGCCGCATCGACGATCTTGGCGGTCAGGTCGACCAGCATCTCTTCCTGCCCGTCCGGCGGCCGAAGAGCCGAGATCGCTATGTCGTGGGATGCGATGACTTGCTCGAGGTCGCCGGTCGAGCCCACGTCACGCACCAGCACTGTGACGTCCGGCCCGAAGTCGGTTGATGCGGATTCTCTCCGAACCACTGCAGTTACCAGGTGTCCGCGGCGAGCGGCCTCGGCCACCATGCGGCGACCGACCTGGCCGGTGGCGCCGAAGACGACGATTCTGTTGGGATTGTGCACGGTCATGCGAGGGCTCCTTTGATGTCTTGAGATCAAGATATCTGGCTAATCTCTTGGAGTCAAGAGATATTTCTTGAAGGCGAGATATTTCTGCGGTAGAGTGTCTCCATGGGCCATGTAGACCAGATCCTGGAACAGTGGGGACGAGAACGCCCCGACCTCGACGTGACCTCAATGGGGCTCACGGGACGTCTCAAGCGGATCGCCCGGATCATCCAGGGCGAGATGGAGCCGGTCTTCGCGGCGCACGGGCTGAATCTCGCGAGCTTCGACGTCCTGGCAACGCTCCGACGGTCCGGCGAGCCATACGCGCTGTCACCAGGAGACCTCATGGCGAACACCATGGTGACCTCGGGCACGATGACGAACCGCATCGATCAACTCGTCAAAGCCGGGCTGGTCGAACGTATCCAGAATCCGAACGATGGCAGAAGCGTGCTCGTTGGTCTGACAAGGCAAGGCAGGAAGGTGATCGATGCGGCCGTCGCCGATCACGTGGAGAATCTCGACAGGCTCACGGGTGGCCTGTCGAAGAGCGAGTTTCAGAGGCTCAACAGACTGCTTGACGCCTACCTGTCATGCCTTGAGGAGCTGTGAATCAAACGGCTTCGCCGGAGCTTTGTAGTGCAGAGGCTGGGAGCGTTTGTTCACGGCAGACGCCAGGCAGTGTAAAGACTGCTTGGCGAGACACTTAGAGCCGCCAATGATAAGCAACATTCAGCTTCTGCATCTGTTCCCAAGCTGAATGTCGCCGGTTCGACTCCGGTCACCCGCTTTCAGAAGTCTCTTTGAAACAGGCATTTACGAGACTCGCCTGAATCATGCACTACATCGCCGGGACGACAAGAGGCCCTTTGTAGTGCAGATTCGACCCAAATGTAGTGCATGCCTCCGCGAGCGGTGAGTGGATTGCACACCGTTCTTGTGGTCTCACATCCACAGGATCAGCAGCATCCCCGCAGCCATCGCGGCCATGGTCAGATCCTCCACCAAGGTGACCTTGGTCATCGGAAGATTGAGTGCCGTGCCGAGGC
>CAZSBR010000322.1:0-2284 GCA_964605165.1 uncultured Phycisphaeraceae bacterium | reverse complement strand
CTCAGCCGCCTCGACCTCGTCGGGATCGTTGAGTTCCAGGGCTTTGGCGGCACGGACTGGGTCCATCCCATCAGCCCGGTGGGTGATGGCGGCGCCGTCAAGAGGGCCATCAACAACCTGACCTTCGGCGACATGCAGACCTTCGATGACTCGCTGCAACTCACCCTTGCCGGGCTCGTCAATGCGGATGCGGGTCAGCGTCACGCGATCGTCATCTCGGACGGTGACCCCACCGTCTCCACACGTCTGCTTCAGCAGTTCAAAGCTGCGGGCGTGAGCCTCTCGACCGTCGGCGTCTTCCCTCACTCGCCGAGAGACCTCACCACGCTCAAGCGCATGGCCAACATCACCGGCGGCCGCTTCTACGAAGTGACCAACAACGCGGCGCTGGCCACGCTTCCCCAGATCTTCATCAAGGAAGCGCAGACCGTCAAACGCTCGCTCATCTGGGAAGGCCAGCCCTTCACCCCCACCATCGTCAGCCTCGCCGACACGATGCGCGGCATCAGCGGCCTGCCACCGATCTCGGGCTATGTCGTGGCTGCCGATCGCGAGGGGCTCGCGCAGGTGACGATTCGCGGCGGCGCAGAGAACGACCCCATCGGTGCCCAGTGGCAGTACGGCCTCGGACGCACGGTCACCTTCACCTCCGATGCCTCCGCCAAGTGGGCCAGCGCCTGGCCAGGCTGGCCCGGGTTCCAGCAGTTCTGGGAGCAGCAGGTTCGCTGGGCCATGCGCCCCAGCGGCAGTGCCAACGTCATGGTCCGCACCGAGAATCTGGGCGAACAGACCAAGCTCGTCGTCGATGCTGTCAGCCCCGATGGCTCGCGACTGCCCACGGGCACGTTCCGCGGCCGCGTCGCCACACCCGATGACGAAGGTCAGGACGTCGAGTTCCGGCAGGTCGGTCCGGGCCGGTGGGAAGCGCTCGTCGATTCCGCAGATGCGGGTACGTACGTCGCGGCCATCCGATATGCAGTGCCCGATGGAGATGGCGGCATCACCGAGGGGAGCACGCAGGCCTCCATCACACGACCCTTCGCAGACGAGTTCCGAGCCCTGCAGGACAACGCCCCGCTGCTGACGCAGGTCGCTGAGATGACCGGCGGCCGCGTCCTCACGCAGCTTCGCCCGGATGCGCTCAACCTGTGGGAGCGCAGCGGCCTTGAGTTCCCCGTCAGCACGCGCCCCATCTGGCTTCTCATGACCGTGCTGGCGATCGCGGCGTTTCTGTTTGACGTCGCCGTGCGGCGGGTGCGGATCGATTTCTTTGCTGTCATCCGCGGCGCTCGCAAGGCCGCAGCCAAGAGTCAGCAGGCCGCGACCACGCAAATCGATGCCCTGCAGGCAGCCCGGCAGAAGGCGCAGTCACGAACGGGCGCTTCCCGCTCGGCCGATCCCGACATCCAGCGCCCCATGCGCGCAGCGACGCCGCAGGCAGATGTCTCGAGGCGCAAGTTCGAGGCCAGCGAGGAACAAGCACGCTCGGCGAGCGGACCCGTGGCACTCTCGGGCGAGGCGACGGATGAATCCGAGATCGTCCGCAAGCGCCGCGAGGACGCCGAACGCCGGCGCCGCGAACAACTCAAAGCCGAAGCCGGCGACGAAGACAGCATGAGCAGACTGCTCAGGGCCAAGAAGCGAGCCCAGGAAGATCGAGACAAACAGGATTGAGACGAACCCGCATGCCCGCGTGCGTTTGCCCACGCATGCCTCACGATGGAGATTCGCGATGACCGAGAACGATCCCAACGCTTCCATGCCCCAGGCCTCCAAGGAGGTTGAAGCGCAGTGCGAAGCGTTCCGCAAGACGTTTGAAGAGCTCATGAGCGAGATCGGCAAGGTCATCGTGGGCCATCAGCATGTGGTCGAGGCTGTGCTCACCGCGATGTTCGCCGGCGGCAACGTGCTGCTCGAAGGCGTGCCGGGCCTCGGAAAGACGCTGCTGGTGCGCACGCTCGCCGATGCGCTCCACCTGCCCTTTAGCCGCATCCAGTTCACCCCGGATCTCATGCCCGCAGACGTCATCGGCACGAACATCGTCACCGAGGATCCCGAGACCGGTCGCCGCGAGTTCAAGTTTCAGCAGGGGCCGATCTTCGCGCAGGTCGTCCTCGCAGACGAGATCAACCGTGCCACACCCAAGACACAGTCCGCCCTTCTCGAAGCCATGCAGGAGCGAAGTGTCACCAGCGGCGGCACCACCTATAAGCTCGATAGGCCCTTCCTCGTCCTCGCCACCCAAAACCCCATCGAGCAGGAGGGCACCTACCCGCTGCCCGAA
>CAZSBR010000321.1:1465-2285 GCA_964605165.1 uncultured Phycisphaeraceae bacterium | reverse complement strand
GAACAGCCGAACCTCGATGTCAAAGCAGTCATCGGCGCTGACCCAGTGCAGCGTGCCCTTGACCTTGCGCACGTTGCCTTCGGCATCCGGCGGCGGCAAATCCCCGCCCCGCGTCTCGGGGTCGTAGGTGCAGAGCAGCTCGACCACTTCACCCGCATCGTTCTTGATCACCTCGTTGCACGTGATCCAGTAGCCGTAGCGCAGGCGAACCTCTCCACCGGGCTTGAGGCGGAAGAACTTCTTGGGCGCATCCTCCATGAAGTCGTCCCGCTCGATGTAGAGCGTCTTGCCAAATCTCACGGTGCGACAGCCCGCGGACGAATCCTCGGGGTTGTTGATCGCTTCCAGCTCTTCCAGACGAGCCTCATCGCCGTGCTCGCCCCAGTTGGTGATCGTGACCTTGAGGGGGTTCAGCACGACCATCCGCCGCGGGGCTCGCTTGTTGAGATCGTCACGCAGCGCGTTCTCCAGCAGGCCGAGATCGTGCAGCGCGTTGAACTTCGTCACGCCCACAGCGGTGTTGAACGCCCAAATCGCTTCGGGCGTGTAGCCCCGCCTGCGCAGTCCCGCGACCGTCGGGAATCGCGGATCATCCCAGCCGTCGACGATGCCCTCTTCGACCATCATCCGCATGTTGCGCTTGCTCAGCACGGTGTACGTGGGCCCGAGCTTGGCAAACTCGATCTGCTGGGCGTGGTGGATCGGCTTCTGATCCTCGACCTTCAGGCACTCGTTGATCGTGCGGATGAACCAGTCATAGAGCGGGCGGTGGTCCTCGAACTCGAGCGTGCAGAGCGAATGGGTGATGCCCTCGATCGAG
>CAZSBR010000321.1:0-1455 GCA_964605165.1 uncultured Phycisphaeraceae bacterium | reverse complement strand
CCGTGCGCCCAGTCATACATGGGGTAGATGCACCAGGTGTCGCCCGTGTTGTGATGCTGCTTGTGCATCACGCGATACATCACGGGGTCACGCATGTTGAAGTTGGGGCTGGCTAAGTCGATCTTGGCGCGGAGCGTCTTGGAACCATCGGGGTGCTTGCCGTCACGCATCTCCTCGATCAGCCGAAGACTCTCATCGATGGGGCGATCGCGGTGCGGGCTGGTCGCGGGCGTTCCCGGCGCTCCGCGCCGGGCAGACACCTCGTCTGCGGTGAGTTCACAGACGTACGCCTTGCCATGACGGATCAGCAGCAGGGCCCACTGGTACATCTGCTCGAAGAAGTCGCTGGCGTAAAAGAGCCCCCCGCCGTAGCCGCCATGCTTCTCGTTGTGCTCATCGGAGTCTTCTGAGACATGCCAGTTGGCACCGAGCCAGAGCAGGTCATGCTTGATGGACTCGACGAACCGCTGCTCTTCCTTGGTCGGGTTGGTGTCATCAAAGCGGAGGTTGAACGAGCCGCCAAACTCGCGGGCAAGGCCGTAGTTCAGGCAGATGCTCTTGGTGTGGCCCATGTGCAGGTAGCCGTTGGGCTCGGGCGGGAAGCGCGTCTTGATGACGGACGCATCGCCGATGACGCCCCACTTGCCGCTGGCGATGTCGGCATCGATGATCTGCTGGATGAAGTGGCGAGGCGTTTCGGTCATGTCGGGATCATATATCCGGATCTGAACGGGGCGTCCCACCAGAAAGCGACCAACATTTTCCTTATTCGCAGTCGACGAGAACTGATACACTCTGCACCGGTCCGCTTGAGAGAAAGGGTTTCGGCGATGAGCGTAGCTGAAGGCGCTGCGGGAGTTGGTGGGTGCGTTGCTTACGCAATGGGCTTTATCGGCGGCCCCCTCCTTGTTGGATACTTGACAATCGAAGTGATGGGATGGTCGACTTGGGTTGGTGTCACTCTCGCTCTTACAGTCGGCGGGATGGTCGGCTGGTTCGCGAGTATGCTGTTGCTGTTGCCAATAGTCGGAGTTGTCACGCTGTTGGAAAGAAAAGACTGATTGCCGCGGGAGTCACGCTTTTCAATTGAGATTATTAGCCTTCACAACTGCGGCAATGATGCTTATTGCATTAGCGCCTTGGCCGTACGGCTACTACGTTCTCCTGCGGCTTGTTGGAACTACGACCTTTGCCGCGCTTGCATATCGCTTCTGGGGCAGTAAACCGGCACTGGCAACGATATCATTAGTTTTCGCTCTGCTGTTCAATCCGCTTATCCCAGTACACTTTGACAGATCGGTTTGGTCTGTCCTGAACATTATTGCGGCAGTCCTTTGCTTCGTCGGAGGAAGAAAGCTCCAAAGAGCTGACTAACCCATAGCGACTCGTAGCGTCGCTATGCACCGCTCGATCCGCCTCAGCACGCTCTCCTTGCCCAAGAGCGCCAGCGTGTGC
>CAZSBR010000320.1:0-2307 GCA_964605165.1 uncultured Phycisphaeraceae bacterium | reverse complement strand
GATCGAAGACCAGGCCCGCGAGGTCAGCCAGGTCAAACGGTCCGCGAACGGCGTCATCACCGACCCGGTCACGCTCGGGCCCGACGACACGGTCGGGCGTGCGAAGGAACTGATGTGGACGCACTCGGTGTCGGGCTTCCCGATCACCGAGGACGGCGGGCGGGAGCTGCGCAGCAAGGGCAGGCTGCTGGGCATCCTGACGCGGCGTGACCTGAAGTTCGCCGACAACGACTCGACGACAATCCGCGATGTGATGACCAAGGACAAGCTGGTCACCGCGCCCGCCGGCACGACGCTGCAAGAGGCCGAGGGCTTCCTGAACCAGCACAAGGTCGAGAAACTGCTGCTTGTCGACGGCGACGGGTGCCTGGCCGGGCTGATCACCATGCGGGATCTCGAGCGGCTCAGCCGCTTCCCGCTGGCGTGCGTGGACGATCGGGGCAGGCTCCGCTGCGGGGCGGCGGTCGGGCCCGGGCAGTTCGACCGGGTCGAGGCGTTGATCGCGGCCGAGGTCGATGTGATCGTCGTCGATACGGCGCACGGGCATTCGCTCAACGTGATCAACAGCGTCAAGGAGATCAAGTCTCGGTATGACATCGAGGTGGTCGCGGGGAACATCGCGACGGGTGATGCCGCGAAGGACCTGATCGAGGCGGGCGCGGACGCGATCAAGGTGGGCATCGGCCCGGGCTCGATCTGCACGACGCGCGTGGTGACGGGCGTGGGCATGCCGCAGGTCACGGCGATCTTCAACGCCCTCGAGGGCGTGGCCCGCGCGGGAAAGCCCGTGCCGGTGATCGCCGACGGCGGCATCCGCCACTCGGGGGATATCGCCAAGGCGATCGCGGCCGGCGCGAGCGCCGTGATGATGGGCTCGATGTTCGCCGGGCTCGACGAGAGCCCGGGCGAGCTGGTGCTCTCGGGCGGGCGGCGATTCAAGAGCTACCGGGGTATGGGCTCGGAGGGCGCGATGAACGACGGCTCGGCCGATCGCTACGCCCAGGCCGAGAAGTACGACAAGCGCGGCAAGCCCATGGCGAAGTTCGTGCCCGAGGGCGTGGAGGGGCTGGTCGCCTACCGCGGCTCGCTGGCCGACTTCGTCTACCAGATGGGGGGCGGGCTCCGCGCGGCGATGGGGTACACCGGCTCGCGGACGCTGGGCGAGCTGCGCACGCAGGCCCGGTTCGTGCGTGTCAGCGGCGCAACATTGGTTGAAAACCACCCGCACGACATTCGCATTACCAAAGAAGCGCCGAATTACTCTGTCGAGACCAGAGGCGAGTAAGCAATAATCGAGCCGACGCGGACACACCCCCGCGACGCTCGCACACACGGGAGAACCTTCCATGCTCCGATCGTCCAACCCGGCCCTGTCGCAGCTCGAAACCTTCGAGCGGCCCACGGCCTACGGCAACCTCGAGAAGGCCGACGCCATGCCACGCACCATGACGGTGCAGGGCGTGGTGAACCTCTCGTTCGTCCTGCTGGGCCTTTGCGCGGCAACGGCCGTCGCAGCGTGGTCGCTGATCTCGGCTGGCACGGTTCCGGCTGGCCCGGTGATGATCGGCGGCGCCCTCGGCGGGTTCGCGATCGCCATCGTCACGTGCTTCAAGCCGAACATCGCCCGCTTCACGGCGATCCCCTATGCGCTGCTCGAGGGCGCGTTCCTCGGCGCGGTGTCGCTCGTCGTGGCACAGAACCTCGACGCCCAACTCGCCGAGGCTGGCGTGGGCACGAACGTTGTCTTTCAGGCGATCGTGCTGACCTTCGGCGTCTTTGGCGCGATGCTCATCGCGTACACGACACGCGTGATCCGCGTCGGCTCGATGTTCCGCAAGGCGATGGTCATCGCCATCGGCGGCTATCTGCTTTTCTTCATCATCAGCCTCGTGATGAGCTTCTTCTTTAAGCAGGGCGCGCTCATCTCGATGTTCGACTTCAACAACGGCTCGCCGATCTCCATCGGCTTCTCGCTGCTGGTCGTCGGGCTCGCCTCGTTCAGCCTGCTGCTGGACTTTGATCGCATCGAGCGCGGGGCACAAGCCGGCCTGCCCAAGCACATGGAGTGGTTCTGCGCGTTCAGCCTGCTCGTGACGCTGGTCTGGCTCTACTTTGAGATCCTGCGCCTGCTCAGCAAGCTCCGCAGCAACAACTGACCGAACTCGTTCAGTGCAACACGAACGACGCCCCGCTCCCGTGAGCGGGGCGTTTTCTTGGATGCAAACACCACAAACCGCGTCCGCCGCACCACGCATGCGGCTGATGCCCCTGTGCCTCGGTGCCTTGGTGCCTTGGTGCCTTGGTGCC
>CAZSBR010000319.1:1273-2329 GCA_964605165.1 uncultured Phycisphaeraceae bacterium | reverse complement strand
GCAGATCAGCGTGATGATCAGGTTGATGCGGAGCCACTTCTGGTTGTTGAGTTGGGCGCACCGCACGGCGTTGGCGACAGTCCACGACGAGATCAGCAGGATGACGGTGTTCATGCCGCCGAAGCGCCAGTCGAGGTAGTGGCTGCCGTTGGCCCAGGCTTCGGGGTAGAGGAAGCGGAAGACCGCGTAGCCGCAGAAGATGCCGGCGAACAGCAGGACTTCGGTGGTCAGGAACAGCCACATGCCGAGTTTCGACGCATCGAACTCTTCGTCGTGGGTGCGCCAGTGGTGCCCGGCGCGGCGGTTGCGCCAGTGCTTGGGGTGGTCGCGGAGGTGGTCCGGGGCCGGGGTGTCGTAGGCGTCGAGGGTGGTCTGCATGCGAACTCCGTGTTTCGCTTGGGCCGGTCGGCGTGGTGCCGGGGCCGTCTGATCGTGTGCGTTCTTTGGGAGGCAATGGGCACACCCGGCGTTTCGCCGGGCGGGCCCATGAGGAGAGACTCGTTAGCCCTTCGCGTCGGGCTTATGGATCGGGAAGTCCTTCTCGTCGCAGTGCGGGGGGACGACCGACTCGAAGTCGTACGGCCCGTGCTTGACGATCGGCTCGTGGTGGAAGTTGTGCTCGATCGGGGGCGATTCGCACTCCCACTCGAGTGTCAGCCCACCCCACGGGTTCGGCGGGGCCTTGGGCCCGGCGAGCAGGGAGTGGATGAAGTTGAACAGGTGGATCAGGAAGCCGATCAGCAGCAGCCACGAGCCGTACGTCGAGATGACGTGCAGCGTCTGGAACTCGTCGACGTAGTTGGCATACCGGCGGGGCATGCCCTGCGTGCCCAGGAAAAACTGGGTGAAAAAGGTCACGTTGAACCCGATGAACACGATCACGCACCCGACCATGCCCCACATCTCGTTGTACATCTTGCCGAACATCTTGGGCCACCAGTGGTGGATGCCCCCGACGAACGCGATGACCGTGCCGCCCATCATGACGTAGTGGAAGTGGGCGACGACGAAGTAGGTGTCGTGCAGGTGCAGGTCGGTCGCGAGCGCACCGAGCGG
>CAZSBR010000319.1:0-1263 GCA_964605165.1 uncultured Phycisphaeraceae bacterium | reverse complement strand
CAGCCCGCCGATCGAGAATAGGAAGAGGAAGCTCAGGGTGTAGAGCATCGGGGTGTTGAACGCGATCGAGCCCTTGTAGAGCGTGGCGATCCAGTTGAAGACCTTGATCGCGGTCGGGATCGCGACCAGGAAGGTCAACGCCGAGAACAGCATGGCGGCCAGCTCACCCATCGCGGTGAACATGTGGTGGCCCCACACCAGGAACGACACCGCGGCGATGCCCAGCGAGCTGAACGCGATCGCGCGGTAGCCGAAGATGTGCTTGCGGCAGTGCACCGCGAGCAACTCCGAGATGATGCCCATCGCCGGCAGGATCATCACGTACACAACGGGGTGCGAGTAGAACCAGAAGAAGTGCTGGTAGAGGACCGGATCGCCGCCCATCGCGGGGTCGAAGATCCCGATCTTGAACAGGCGTTCGAAGATGAGCAGCAGCAGGGTGATGCCGATGACGGGCGTCGCGAGGACCTGGATGATCGAGGTCGCGTAGACCGCCCAGATAAACAGCGGCATGTCGAACCAGCCCATGCCGGGGGCGCGGAGCTTGTGGACCGTGACGATGAAGTTCATGCCGGTCAGGATCGAGCTGAACCCGAGGATGAATGCGGCCAGGACCATCAGCACCACCCGCCAGTGGTCGGCGTCGGTGGTGAGTGAGTACGGGGTGTAGAACGTCCAGCCGGTGTCGACGCCGCCCATGATGATCGACAGCACGCCGAAGATCGAGCCGAAGACGTAGATGTACCACGACAGCAGGTTCAGGCGGGGGAAGGCGACGTCCTTGGCGCCGAGCATGATGGGCAGGAAGAAGTTGCCCAGCGACGCGGGGATGGACGGCACGATGAACATGAAGACCATGATCGCGCCGTGGAGGGTGAAGGCGCGGTTGTAGATCTCGTTGCCCGACATGCCGTCGGTGGCGCCGAAGATGCTCTGGAGGATGTAGCCGGTCTCGCCGATCTTCACGCCCTCGGCATTGACGATGTCGCGGACGGGGTCGAGCAGTTCGAGGCGCACCGCGAGGGCCGCCACGCCGCCCAGGAAGAACATGAAGAGCACGGCGAAGAGATACATCACGCCGATCTTCTTGTGGTCGACCGTGGTCGCCCACTGGGCGGTCTTGCCCCAGAACCCGGCGGGCCCGTCGAAGTAGGAGCCCTCTTCGTGATGCCCGGCGTGCCCGGGCGCGCTGGTGTCAACGGTTGTCATGATTCACCTCCGCCGTTCGATTCGGACGGCTGGGTCTCGGTGGATGCGGGGTCG
>CAZSBR010000318.1:0-2374 GCA_964605165.1 uncultured Phycisphaeraceae bacterium | reverse complement strand
CGTTGATGATGAGCGTGCCCGGGGGCACGCGGATGACGCGGTCCTGACCGTTCTTGCCGTGCTTGTTGCTTGATTGGCCGTCTTGACCGGGCTCGGCCTTCCAGACGTGCACGCCCGCGAAGTCGACGAGGGTGTTGAGTCCGAGGTCGGCCTCGAAGATGATCGAGCCGCCATCACCCCCATCGCCGCCATCGGGCCCGCCCTTGGGCTGAAGCCGCGTGCGGCGGAAGGAGACCTTGCCGTCGCCGCCCTTGCCTGCACGAATGTGGATTTTAGCGCGATCGATAAACACGCAGCGATGCTAGGGATCGACCGCGGGTCAGCAGATCAAGAACGAGAAGTCGACCTGAGAGCGGTCGCAAGCTTGGCGGCTACGCCGCCAGTGCGAATCCGCCGCTGGAGAGGGTTTCGCGGAGGCGAGCTTCATCTTCGTCGGTCTCAAAGGCGTGGAAGATGGCGGCCATGCGGACCGGGCCGCGCGCGCCGTCGTCATCGGTCCAAACCACGGTGCCGGTGGCTGCGACGAGGCGGACTCCGTCAGGACCACTGCTCAGCGAGGTGTCCGGCAGTTCGAGCATGAGCCCGATGGGGCTGCCCGTGGGCAGGGCGTCATCGAGTTCGAAGCGCATTCCGCCCATGGAGATGTCGTAGGCGTGGCCCTCCATGGTGAACAGACGCTCGCCATCGGGCCGCACGAGCACCCGCGTGTACATGGGGCGCACCGCAAAGCGTGTGGACTCTCGACGATCTCGCTGTGCCATGGCTGGCCTCCGGTACAGACGGCCCGAGCGGAGTGGCCGGGCGTTGTCGGAGCTATCGGCCTCTGAGCCTGAGGGCTTGAGCGACATCGACCGGTGGGCCACCCCGGTGCACGACGAAGCGGTCGCCGTACCAAAGCATGATCGTATTTTGATAGGGCTTGCGGCGCACCGCGACGATCTGCTCGCAGATCACTCGCTGTCCAGGGTGAGCTGGACGCTGACGCGAACGACCTTGGAACCCGTGGCTCGCTCGATCTCTTCGAGCGTTGCTGCATCGACCGAAGCGAGCAGCCGCTCGCTGAGCTCCGCCGGCAGGTCGATCCATCGGCCCTCGGGCGTGGCCGCGTGGACGTGCTCGCTGACATCCGCGTCGTAGCGATAGGCAATCTCGGGGCCGGTCGGGGGCAGCTTCTGAGCCAGACCCGCCTCTGTGAGGGCTTCAAGCGTGTTGTAGACGGTGGCGAGGCTGACCGAGGGAGCAAAGCCGTCGAGCATCTCGTGGAGTTCGACCGCTGTCGGGTGGGACTTGGTCGATGCCAGCGCTCTGAGCACCGCCTCCCGCTGCAGCGTCGGCCGCAGACCGGCAGAGCGGAGTTGCTCTGTCACCGAGACCTTCTTCTTGGATTGCTTGGCCCGGGCCATGGGGGAAGTATCGCAGGTTGACCCCGGTTTGGCCAGCGGAAAAGCAGCCTCATCGGGGAGATCATCGAGGGGCTGCGAGGCATGTTCAGGTGGAGCTTTGCGGCTCGTGCTCCATGCGATAGTGGTCGATGCCCGCTTCCTCGAAGATGTCGCCGACGATCTCCCACCCGAGCCTGCTGTAGAACGGCGCGGCATCGATCCTGGCGTGGCAGAAAAGCCGGTCGTAGCCACGCTGGCCGTAGGCGTGCGCTTCGAGCAGGGCGACGAGCTTTCGGCCGATGCCCGAGCCCTGAAGCTGGGGCTCGACCGCCATCTGCATGAGCTTGCCCACACCCGGCTGGCCGTTCTTGAGGCCCTCGGGCGGCACGAGGACGACGACGCCGACGACGCGCTCGCCGGCGGGGCCGGAAACGCTGGAGCCGATCTTCGACATGCCCCCCACCGGGTGGTCCATCACGGCGACGAAGTGATCGCTGACGGTGTCGACCGCGGGGTAGTCCGCCTTGAACTTGTCCATCGAGTAGCCGATGGGCGCGAGGAGCACGCGGTCCCGCAGCTCGCACGAAGCCGGGTAGAGCGGGTGATCGATCTCAATGCGTTGGACGCGGAAGCTCACGGTCGGGAGTGTACGCTGGAAGGCATGCCCCGCGCCACGCCATGGGAGGACGAGTACACGCTGCTGTGCGAACGCTGCGGGTACGTCATCGAGGGGTTGCCGACCGAGGGCGACTGCCCCGAGTGTGGCAAGGCGATCGCAGAGAGCCTGCCTGAGCGGAGGGTCGGCACGCCGTGGCAGCGGAGGCCTTCGATCACAGCGCTCTTCGTGACCGCCATCGGAACCTTGTTGAGACCCGGGCGGACGCTCGGACTTGTCATCATCGACGAGACACTTGCACAACGGATGCGCCGCGGCATGCTTTGGCTCGCGGCCATGATCGCTTCACCGCTGCTTTCTGTCATCGTCCTGTTGC
>CAZSBR010000317.1:0-2383 GCA_964605165.1 uncultured Phycisphaeraceae bacterium | reverse complement strand
TATAACTCCCGCGAGCGAGATCGCAGAGATCGGGCTGTGAAGCCAGAGGCTTGCAGCGATCCAATCGGTCATGATCGACGTCGTCCTCGTGCCAACACTTGCTCACGTATCTCCGACTCTCCTGTCCAATCGTCGTACTTGGTGTAGACGTAGTGCAGCAGATCCTGCAACGAATGGTTAGCGAATCTGGATTTGACCTTCCTGATCCCCTCCGCAAAAGGCTCTGTAGCGTTGTTCTTGAGTATCTCCTCGACCCTACTCTTGCCCGCAGGGGTCAATCGAAATCTCCGTTCGTCAAATGAGTCCGAAGTTTCAGCCAACTCTGCTGATTCCGATGATAATGACTCGGCGTCACTACCGAGCAGGTGCCCAAAGGTCAGATCCTCGAGAGCTGCGTGTTCAGCTTCGGTAGCATCGCCGGTGGCTGTCGACTCGATCAGCCCCAGGTTCTCTAGTAACTCTAAGTCGTCGTAGATTTTCTTGGAGTAAGGACCAGCTTTGTATGGCTTGAAGGCAAGGGCATGATCGCCTTGCAGAACAACGCCGTACTCTTGCTGCAGGAGAAACAAAAACTTCTGCAGACGAGTAATTCCGCGCAACTCATCGCCCAACGAGCCGTCCGCCTGTAGTGCCAGCGTGAGCAGGACTAGCTGCCGACGGCCGATCTGGGATTGCCCGTCTCGTATACTCTCAGTCATTCGTGGATCCCTCACGCTTTCCAGTTTAGCGTACAGCCAATTCGCAGAAGGTCCATCCCGAGCGGATCACGCCGAATCGATAAAGATTACGCGATGATCTCGACCATTCGGGTGAGGCCTGCCAACAGTCACGACGCCCTCAAGTTGTAATGCTGCTAAAGCGCTGCGGACCGCCGCCCTTGTGGCACCGCTTATGCGAGCAAGAGCTGACTCAGAGTCTGCCAAACGCCCCGGCAGATCACGCCGCAGTGTCTCGATGATGCTCACTCGGAGATCACCCTTGCGGATTACCCGCTCCCGGTACTCAGTGTTCTGGTCAAGCAGCCAGGTCACAGGGCGGACCGCGTCCGGCCTTGGCTCAACCGGCGGCGTCCACACGCCCCACTTCCGCGCCAGCCCCGATGCTCGACGCACAGAAATGTGTGCAAGCGAGACACTGTCGCGTTGCACCCGCGACAGCGGCACGGCCGGTGACAGGGGGTGACACTCTTCCGAGACAATCAACAACTCTCGCGTCGCGCCATGGCGAACAGCTTCCTCGATGAGCAGCCCCAAGATCGCCTGCGGCTCGGGCTCAAGCTCGGTTTGCACGAGCCGCTTGAGGCGGTGCCGAGCGACGAACTGTCCGTACTCGACGAGCCAAGTCACGGCGAGCGGGAGCAGGCGCGCGTTGTCCGGGCACTTGCGGGCGGTGTCAATGAGCAGTCGCTCAAGGTCGGGGGTTTCGCGGCTCGGCTCGCAGCCGAACAGCACGCCGACGCGAGCCCAGTCCCGTTCCACATTGTCGTAGGCTTTGCTGTTCACGATGCACCTCGCAGTGATTCAACGATCGCCCGAGCATCCTCGAACGACTGATCCGGATCGAGCGACTCCTGCTCCAAGCGATCGAGGTGCTCGTCAGTGAAGTCGAGTTCGGCCGCAGTCGGCTTCACCGCGAGCAGGTCCTCATAGTCCTGCGGCCGGCTCGGGGCCGAGACCACCTTCGCCGCGATGAAGTCCTGCCGATTGATCCGCCATATCTCCAACGGCCCAAATGTCCTCAGCGGCTCGCACCGCCCTTTCCAACCAAGCGGCAGGCACCACGCGTACATGCGGCACTTGTCGTTCAACCAGGTCGCCGGCAATCCCAACTCGTCCGCGACCTCCGCTGCCGCCCGGGTGACCGCTTCCCATGCCTCCGTCGGCTCCGCCTGCGTCACATCCACATCGCCCGTGGACCGAGCCCCGGACAGCCATCCACTCAGCAGCCCGGCTGAGCCGCCAACGAGGTACAAACGGACCGTCCCTGTATCGCCCTCGGCGGCGAGCCGCTCGCCGGTTTCCCGGAGAGCCCGATCGAGCTGTGTGGCATCCAGAGTCATCGTCTATATGATACTATGACTATACAGATATATTCCGTACTTGTCAAGGCAAATGCCGATTGAGCCGGGCGTCCGAAGCGCGCGAGCGACCGCACGATTGTCCAAATTTCTTGGACAATCATGCGGCCGAGTCCGCCCGAAATCTGACTGCTGGTAAGCTGAAATCTGACGCCGATCAGGTGGTCCGCGTATCCACCAAAGTATCCGCTTTTGAAAACCTAACCCTCGAAAAACCGCGTTTAGAGGCCATGAGAGCTGATTGCGTCTTCCTACGGATCAGGAGGTTCGGGGTTCGAATCCCTGCACCCGTGCTTGAATTGGCCC
>CAZSBR010000316.1:0-2386 GCA_964605165.1 uncultured Phycisphaeraceae bacterium | reverse complement strand
TCCAGGCCCTCCGCGTCGAGAAGACCGACGGGCGGAAGGTCTACGAGCAGAACGGCGCGCTGATGCACCACTTCAGCGGCCTGGCCGACGAGCAGGTCGCTCGGCTGGAACGGCATGAGGGTGCCGGAGCCGTTGAGTCCTTGGCCAATGTGTTCAAGCTCCGCCGACCCATCGTCATCGTCGACGAGGCGCACAATGCGCGGACCGAGCTGTCGTTCGAGACGCTGACGCGGCTCGACCCGGCGTGCATCGTCGAGTTCACGGCCACGCCCGACCAGAATAACAACCCGAGCAATGTGCTCCACCATGTCTCGGCCCTGCAGCTCAAAGCCGAACACATGGTCAAGCTGCCGATCCGGCTCGTGAATCGCCCGCAGTGGCGCGAGGCGGTACAGGCGGCGATCGCCCAGCAGACCAAGCTCGAAGAGCTCGCCAAGGCCGAGGAAGAGGCGACGGGCGAGTACATCCGCCCGATCGTGCTGTTTCAGGCCGAGGCGAACCGGGGCGATGACCCGGTAACCGTTGAGGTGCTTCTGAAGGCGTTGGTCGACGAGTTCAAGATCCCGCGCGAGCACATCGCGATCCGCACCGGCAAGGACGACGAGCTCGACGACAAGGTGCTGACGCGTGAGTCCAAGCACCGCTTCATCATCACCGTGCAGGCCCTCCGCGAAGGCTGGGATTGCCCGTTCGCGTATGTCCTGTGCAGCGTGGCGAACATGTCGAGCTCGACCGCGGTCGAGCAGATCCTGGGTCGCATCCTCAGGCTCCCCCGTGCCCGGCTCAAGGAGCACGACGAGCTGAACAAGGCGTACGCGATCGCGACCTCGCAGAAGTTCAGCGAGGCGGCGCACGCCTTGACCGAGATCTTGGAGAAGAGCGGCTTCGAGAAGTACGAGGCCCAGACGCTCATCGAACGCGGTGCCGTGAACGGCGGCTCGGCCAAGGGCACCCTGTTCGATGACACCGACGAAGAAGAGACCTTCACGGAGATCTTCTCCGAGGCCCCAAAGCCCGAGGCGATCCCTGAGGAGATCCGCCAGCACCTCAAGGTCGAGACCTCGATGAAGCCGGGCGAGCCGGTGAAGATCACCTACAGCGGCCCGCCGCTGACCAAAGCGGCGACCACGGCGCTGCGGGAGGTCTTCAAGAAGGAGGACGACCAGGACGCCGCCGAGCGATTGGGCCGGAAGTCGCGAGGCGAGAACTCTGCGCCGGCGGCGCTCGGCAAGCCCTTCGCCGTGCCGAGGCTGGGGCTCCGCGTGGACGGGCAGCTCGAGATCTTCGAGGACCAGTTCCGCGAAGCACCGTGGAAGCTATCCGACCAGGACCCGACGCTGAGCCCGTCGGAGTTTGCCACTGCGTCAAGCTCATCCAATGTCGGCGAGATCTACATTGATGAGGACAAGGGCATCTTCAAGATCCGCGAGCTCCATGAGCAGCTCGCCTTGATCGAGATCGGCGGCCCCAAGACCGAGGCCGAGCTCGCGGTCTGGCTTGATCGGCGGATCCCGCACCCGGACATCGTGCCGAGCGACTCGACGCTGTTCCTGCGGAAAATGATCGAGTCGCTGATCAAGGAGCGGAAGTGCTCCTTGGCTGGTCTGGTCGCCGCGAGGTTCCGCCTCCGAAACGCGGCCGAGGCGAAGATCAACGCCCACCGCTTGCGGGTGATGGACGAGTCGTTCCAGCACCTGCTTCAGGGAACCGATGACGCGATAGCTGAGACCGATCCGTCGATCGCGTTCGACTTCCCGTTGAACGTGTACCCGGCCCGCCGGCTTTACGAGGGCAGGATCACCTACACGAAGCACTACTACGACGTGATCGGCGACATGAACCCCGAAGAGGCAGAGTGTGCCCGGATCATCGACAGCCTCGACGAGACGCTGTACTGGGTACGGAACATCGAGCGTCACCCGCATTGCTCGTTCTTCCTGCCTACCTCGACGGACAACTTCTACCCCGACTTCGTCGCCCTGCTCAAGGACGGTCGCGTGCTCTGCGTTGAGTACAAGGGTGCCGACCGGATCTCAAACGACGACACGAAAGAGAAGCGGATGGTCGGTGAGCTCTGGGCCGAGCGGAGCAATGGGAAGTGCCTCTTCAGGCTCGTGGGCAAAAAGGACGCCGAAGCGGAGATCCTCGCCGCCGTGCGCACTTGAACTTGCTCAGGGCGCCTGCGTCGCTACGCGGGTCCAAATGAGAGCGATGTCGTGCGCGACGGTCATTCCGCCCTTCGAGATGCGCCAGGTCTGCCCATTTCGCCGCAGGATGTACCCGGCATGCTCCAGCATGTCTGTCAACAACGGCCACCCGGGCCTGCCCTCTGGCGTCATCTTGCACGGGTGCCCCCACGGCAATCTTCGGAGATACCGGTCGCTGA
>CAZSBR010000315.1:0-2393 GCA_964605165.1 uncultured Phycisphaeraceae bacterium | reverse complement strand
AATGCCGGCACGGTTCGCGTTGAGGACAGGTATTGGAAACGACAGGCCGAGCAGTAGGCGGTCATCATCATCCTCGCTCCCGAGCCCGGTACCGATCTTGATGTCCGGGTACTGCTTGCGGATTTCGAGACGGAGTGACTCCTCAGCGACCTGATACTCAGCGCGGCGGACGGCGATCAAGGTGTTTGCTTCGATCAGACGATCGACTGTCGCATCAACCTCATCGACCGATACGTTTCCAAAGGCAGGATTTAGCCTGGCCGATGCGTCCGGTGCGAGTCCGAGGAGCCCATGCAGCCTGATTCTCGCCGACGCTTCATCGAGCTCGGCTTGAGCGATGTCGGTGCGGGTCTTGACGAGCTCGACTCGGAGCAATCGGGCTTCGATGCGTGTCAGCTCACCGACGGATTCAAGGCGGTCGGTGATTGACGCGACCCGCTCGACCTGCCCGACGACTTCACGCAGCAGTCGCAGCCGCTCAGACGCAATTGACCATGCAGCCCAAGCCGTCCGGACTTCCGTGCGCGTGCTCCACTCGGCATCGACGATCCGGCGCAGCTCGGCTTCGTACGCAGCTCCGGCACGGTCTTTCTCGACATCAAGCCGTCCGGATACGGGAATCGTTAGGCTCACCGTGAGTCCGTACTCGAACGGCCCGGCGGGCGAGAGGATCTCGGCCCCATCAAATCCGAACTCTGGATCTTCCCACAGACCGGCTGTCTCGTACGTTGCGAGCGCAATGCCCGCTTCACGTCGAGCGAGCCTCAGATCCGCGTTGTAGAACAGCGCTAGGACCTCGCCTTCGGCTTGCGTGAGCCCGTCTGTGATGTCAAAGCGATCGGGCAAGGCCTCGCCCTGTTGAGAGAGGCGTTCGACGAAGCGTTTAATCGCTTCGGTGTGGCCGAGCCGCGTGTTGAACGTAGCTCGGTGCTCCACGAGATTCAGCGGGTCTCGTTCGTACGACTGGCAGCCTGCGAGCGCACAGAGCGAGAATACCGAGCCGAGAGCCGGCCATCCTGCCCGCGTCCACCACGGGCGTTTCGTGTTGTTCATGAATCCTGAATCCTGTCCGGGTTCAAAGCGACAACAGCCGCAGCCGACAGCGCCGGCGCGGTACGCGCGAAGGAACGGACGAATTCAGATGATCAGGCGAACGCTCTCAACCAGTGCGAGGCGTTGAGACTCGCCGGGGTCAAACCACGGTGGCGGTCGAGGTGGTCCGCGCTGACCAAGCCCGCTCTCGACCAGCACTGCGCACAAACTGTACTCCGGCACTGTGTCTGATATGGCGTACCCCGAGTCGTCACCACGCGGCACATTCAGCAGTTCCGCGATAGCGAGTTCGATATCCGAGCAATCACAGTCATGCTCGTGCTCGTGGGCGGGGACGGGAAGCGGCCACGAACTGTGGTGGCTGCATCCCAGTTCGCACTGATCGACCTCAGCAGGAGCATGCTGATGCCCCCCACCAAGACACAGCACGGCCGAACCGCCAAGCCCACCCAAAAGGGCGTGTGACGCGATGACCGCGGTGAGCAGGATGGTCAACGGATGATGACGCACTGGTGGAGTATACCTCGGTCCTCAACAGGCGTTGCTTGAGACCAGACCCCCTTGGCGGGAGCCGATAGCGGCCATCAGGCAACAGAGGGGGGAAGTTCATTGTAATCGGACATATTCCCCGCCAGCAAATGCAGCTAACCAACCGTTTATCTTGTCGCAGAATCGGTGATTAAGGGTTGCTGGGGGAAAGCTCGGCGGTCAGTTTTTGGGTGGGCGGTCTGGGCATCGCCTTCGAGTTTGTATCGGATCGTCCTCATGCTGATCGACTTGCGAGTTTCGGTCGCTCATGCAGCCTCGGATCACCCTCAGACCTGCACGAAGTGCACCCCGAATCCACTCATTTGAAGGCTTTGGGCATTGCTTCAGCCGCAAATTTGGGCTGTTTGAGTAGAAAATACCGCGAACTAGCCCCGTTTCTTGGCTGTTCTTGTAGCGTTTTCTCGCCGCTCAATTTTTTCTGCAGCCGTTATCCCCTCTGAAGATCGCTCCATCGCTGGCACCCGCTCCGCTCGCGCAGCCACCCCATCGATGAGGCTCTGCTCTGAACGGTGCCGACCGTTCTTCCCAATTGATCGGAGACGAATTCCCAGGGGATGAAGTCCATCACGAGTCTTCGCAGGAGCCCAAGGTCCTCCGGTGTCCAGGGCATGCGGTGCCGTGGGTAGGTCTGCCGTATCTCCATCGTGCTTCTCGCGAAGTGGCGGCGTTTGCGGCTTCCTTTTCTGACACGGACCTTCTTGCGGACCTTCTTGCGAACGGTGCGCGTGGCCCGACGTGGGCCCTGTGGCTCGGATGCTTTGCGTGATGAATCGGTCATGATGACTCCTGGT
>CAZSBR010000314.1:0-2407 GCA_964605165.1 uncultured Phycisphaeraceae bacterium | reverse complement strand
GTTGACTTCCAGGAGTTCATGATCCAGCCAACGGGGTTTGAGACCTTTGCTGAGGGCCTGCGAGCCGGTGTCGAGATCTATCACCACCTCAAGAGCGTGCTCAAGGGACGGAAGATGTCGACCGCGGTGGGCGATGAAGGCGGCTTTGCTCCGGACCTCAAGGACAACGAGGATGCGCTCAAAGTGATCGAGGAGGCGGTGGATCGCGCCGGCTACAAGTGGGGCGAGCAGATCTTCGTGGCGCTGGACCCCGCGACCAGCGAGCTTTGGAACGAGGCCCAGAAGGACGGCAAAGAGGGCTACAAGTTCTTCTCGAGCAGCCAGGACATCATCTCAAGCGATGATCTGATCAGCCTCTGGGCAAGCTGGTGCGAGAAGTACCCGATCCGTTCGATCGAAGATGGCCTTGCTGAGAACGACTGGGCGGGGTGGGCCAAGCTCACCGAGCGGCTGGGCGGCAAGGTCCAGCTCGTGGGCGACGATCTGTTTGTGACCAACCGGCAGTATGTCGAGCGCGGCGTGCGTGAGGGCTGCGGCAACGCGGTGCTGGTGAAGGTCAATCAGATTGGCACGCTCAGCGAGACGTTCGAGACGGTGAACTTTGCAACGCGCAACAAGTACAGCTGCGTGATGAGCCACCGATCGGGTGAGACGGAGGACGCGACCATCGCCGACATTGCGGTGGCAACGAACTGCGGCCAGATCAAGACCGGGGCGCCGTGCCGAAGCGACAGAACGGCGAAGTACAACCAGCTCATCCGCATCGCCGACGAACTGGGCGCTACCGCTTCGTACGGCTGCTAGCCGCGGTCTCGCCCGCGCTGTCGCCGCGGTTCGATGGTGAAGTCGTACTCGGCTGCGCTGCCGCGGGCCTTGACGACCAGTCGGTAGGGCTCGCCGGGTTCAAGCGGGGGCGGTCTGCCCTCGCTTGACTTGACCATGCCTTTGATCCGTCGGCCGTAGACCAGTGTGTCGCGTGCCTCGGCTTCTTCACGCTCGGGCTCGCGGCCTTCTGGGATGCCCGGCTCGAGTTCCCAGACGATGTCGCCCGCCTTGCCGTCGCCATCGACGGTGACGACCTGGATGCTGGTGAACATGTACTCGCGGTCGAAGTTGAAGATGACGGTGTTCCAGTCCGAGCGGTACCGGTGGAAGATCGTCATGTCGTGCGCACGCGGCCGGTAGATGTAGCCCAGGACAGCGACGAGCACCACCGCCAGACCGATCATGCCGGCGGTCCGGGTGTTTTCGCTGGCCCATTGGCCGAGGTTCTTGAGGATGCTCATGGTGTGGAGCGCCTCAGAAGGCCGACTCGCGGCCCCAGCGGGTGGTGCCGAAGACGTTGATGGGCGTCAGTGCTTCGGGGTACTTGAGCACGCGAACGCTGCTGTCGCTGAAGCCGTAGTTCGCGACGCCCGGCCCGTGGCGGTTGGGCTCCATCTCGGTGAAGTCGTTGCCGAGGCCTTCGAGGATGTCGAGGTAGAAGTGCTGGCTGCCGGTGTCCTTCTCGGCCCAGAGCGCGGTGTCGGCGGGGGTCCAGATGAGTCCGCGCTGCATGGCCATGCCGTTGAACTCGCCGAGGTTGCGTGTGCCGCCCTTCTGATCGCTGAAGGCGTCGTTGAAGCCGTTGATGAAGTAGCTGCGGGGCTCGCGGTCGATGTCCGTATCGCCGGGCCAGCCGCCCACGGGCTCGGGGTCCGCGGGGCAGGCCAGCACTGGCTGCATCTCGTAGACGGTCATAAGGCGATCGACCCAGTGAGGGGCAGCACGCTGGGGGAAGCGGTCGCGGTTGTCGTCGGCGTACATGTTGGCAGCGGTGCCGAGCTGGCGCATCTGGCTGGCGCAGACGATCGCGCGGCCGGCTTCACGGGCCTGGCCCAGCGCCGGCAGCAGGATGCCGATCAGCAGCGCGATGATCGCGATCACCACGAGCAACTCAATAAGGGTAAACCCCTGCCTTGCCGAGGTCCGTTGGGTGGGGCGAGGCAGCGGCAGCGTGCAACGACGTGAGTACATCGCAATTCCTCCCTGATCTCACTGGAGATCTGACTGGGGCGCACAGATGTGGCCCGATCCCGAGTGCTCGCGTGCGGGTCCGTCCGACTGCGAGTGGTCCTGCACCAAGATACCGGAAGAACGGCCCTGAGTTGAGGGCATTTCCCGGCAGATGCGTCGCCGAGAGATATCGACGGCACAGGTGTCTTCGATTCACATTGGGAAGCGGGGGGCGTGAATTGCGCGACGCCGGGAAGAGCCGCCCTGAAGCGCTCGGCTGGCTACACCCGGCCGCTTCGAATCCGGGGAGGACGAGCAGCTCCGGGCGGGCACTTGGCGGGGTTTATCAGCGGATCAGCAATGGAGCGGAGGCGACTCGAACGCCCAACTTCCAGCTTGCAAAGCTGGCACT
>CAZSBR010000313.1:0-2411 GCA_964605165.1 uncultured Phycisphaeraceae bacterium | reverse complement strand
ATGCCCGCGATGAACAGATCCGCACGGTCGGCGAGCGACGGATCCTCGCTCGATGCGCGCGTCAGAGGTGAGAGCGCAGCGGGGTAGCCCACGATCCATGTCGGGCGCGCTGGATCCAGCCTCGGCTCTGCAACTTCTTCGAACAGCTCGTTGATGATGAACGTGATGTCGATGGGCTCGCCCGATTCACTTGCGGTCTTCATGCCGCGACGATGGGCTTCAGCGCGCACCTGGTCGTGGTCGGCGTGCTCAAAGCCAAGCGCCTTGGCGAAGAGTTCGGTGTAGCTGACGCGCGCAAACGCCGGGCCATAATCGATGGAGAGCTCGCCAAACGGCAATGCGATGGTGGACCCGTCCTCGCTGAGCACAACGCCCTCTTCGCCTGCGCGGTGCTCGGCGGCCACCCTCGCTGCGAGACGAACCAGGTCTTCGCTGATGGCCATCACCGTCGAGCAATCGCCAAACGCCTCGTAGAGCTCGATCATCGTGAACTCTGGATTGTGCGATCGGTCCACGCCCTCGTTGCGGAAGTTGCGGTTGATCTCAAAGACGCGGGGCAGACCGCCCACGAGCAGCCGCTTGAGGTAGAGCTCGGGCGCGATGCGGAGATAGAGATCGATGTCCAGCGCGTTGAGGTGCGTCGAGAAGGGCCTTGCTGCAGCACCGCCAGCCTGCGCCTGCAGCATGGGCGTCTCGACTTCGAGAAAGCCGATGGAGTGCAGGTGAGCGCGCATCGCGGCCACCACGCGCGATCGAAGCGTGAACACCCGCGCGGTCTCGGGGTTGGACCACAGATCGACGTACCGCTGGCGGTAGCGCAGCTCCTGATCGGTCAGGCCCGCGTGCTTGGTCGGCGGCGGGACAAGACACTTGGCACCGGGGCGCACGCTCGAGGCCCACAACGTGACCTCGCCCTTGCGCGTCTTCATCAGCGGGCCCTCGACGACCACGATGTCGCCCAGGTCCGTTGCCTTGGCCACGCCAAAGCCCGCCTCATCGCAGTCCGCCTTGCTGACAGCGACCTGAAAGCTCTCGTGCGTGGCGTCGCGCAGGTTCATCCACACAAGCTTGCCGCTGTCACGCATAAGCATGACGCGCCCCGCGATGCGCACCCGCGGCCGATCATCGGTGATCGGCGGCGCACCCTCGACATCATCGGGGTGCTCCTTGAGATGGGCCTTGTTGGCTGCAGCGGACTGCTGATGGCTCTCGTCTGCCCGCTCGTCGTAGAGCCCGTGCGCCTCGGCGAGAGAGACGAGGCCCTCTTCACGCTGGCCGTAGGGCCCAAGGCCGGACTCGGCGACGCGGGCGCGCTTCTCGAGCCGCGCAGCCTCCTGTTCGTGGAGGTCCTGCTGCTCGGCGTGCTCTGTGTTGTCACGATCGGTGGTGGGGGTGCTCACGCCCAGATGGTACGGGCCCCGCGTCAGTTGGAGGACGCGGCGTCGTTGTCCGCTGCGGGCGCACCCGCGCAGCCGCCATTACAGCCGGGGTGCTTGGCATCGGCGGAGGCGTGGCCGTTCGTGTGGCCGTTGGTCTGGCCGTTGGTGATCTCCGCGCCGTTGTAGGTCATGCCCGATGGCACGCGCTCGCCCGTGTCGCACAGTGGGCGGAGCGGCTCGTCCCTGCCACGCACGATGTCCTCGAGCGTGATGCCGTCGTAGAGATCGATGAGCATCTTGGCGCCGCGATCCAGCCTGCGGTGCAGCGAGCAGAGCGACGAGCCGTGGCCCTTGATGCCCAGCGGGCACGAGCGGATGCGCTCGACGGGCGTGGCGGTGTTGATGACCTCCAGCAGCGTGATCTCGGAGGGCTTCCTGGCCAGCCGATACCCGCCACCAACGCCGCGACGGCCTTCGATCAGGCCGGTGTTGGCAAGCGACTGCAGCACCTTGGCCAGATAGTTCGATGGCACCTTGGTCTGCGTGGCAAGCTGCGTCGTCGAAAGCAGCTCATCCGGTGCGTACGCAAGGCACGACATCGCCCGCAGCGCGTACTCGGTGGTCTGCGAAAACATCCGCGGTCTCCCGTGCCCAGCCCGTAGTCAGTCCCCGCAGCCCTACTCGGCCGGCTTGCTCTCACACATCGCTGGCACCCACACGGGTGCCCAACGGGGCGCTACGCGCTAAATACTCTATCGAGGTCCGCTGCTTCAGTGGCGGTGCTTGCCTCAATTGGGACCTCTTTGAGCAGATTTGCGATGATGGCATCGGGTGTCACGCCGTCGGCCTCGGCCGTGAAGTTCGTCAAAATGCGGTGTCTGAGCACAGGAGCCGCGATCGAGCGGATGTGTTCGGGTGTTACATGGGTGTGTCCCTCGAGCATCGCCTTGGCCTTGGCCGCGATGATCAGGTACTCCGCAGCCCGGGGCCCTGCCCCCCAGGCGATGTAATCCTGGGCCAGCTTGGGCCGCT
>CAZSBR010000312.1:0-2413 GCA_964605165.1 uncultured Phycisphaeraceae bacterium | reverse complement strand
GCACCGGCCCGTGCGTGTCATACGAGGAGAGCGTTGAACCACGGCCGGCCGGTGACGAGACCCAGTAGACATTGGAGATAGGAATGCAGCGATTTGCTTTTTCGGCGTGCGCGATCGGTCTGTTGACACTTGCCGGGACGTCCTCGGCGCAGGTCGATGGTGACATCAGTGTGCGGGTGACGAACGAAGGCAACACGGATTTCTTCCTCACGCCCGTGTGGTTCGCGTTTCAGGACGGCGGCTTTGACTTCTTCGATGTGGGCACGACCGCCTCATCATCCCTCGAGGCCATCGCAGAAGATGGCATCGTTGATGGTCTGATCGCGGACTTTGCCAACTCAGGCCAGCCGGGCAATCGCCAGGGCGTCGCGGCCAACGCTGCGGGCTTCGGTGGAGCCCCGATCATTGATCCCGGAGAAACGGCTGAGGCGTTCATCACGCCCATCAACCCCGCGGCATACCAGTACTTCAGCTTTGCATCGATGATCATCCCTTCGAACGACGCGTTCATCGGCAACGACAATCCGCTTGCCTACCGCGTCTTCAATGACATGGGCGAGATCAACGATGCCAGCGGCACGTTCACCATCCAGATCTTCGGCAGCGATGTCTGGGACTCCGGCACGGAGCAGAACCTCGGCAACGGTGCGGCCTTCTCGACCATCGGCGGCGATGGCGTCGATGAGGGAGGCGTTGTCACAGCAGGGTCCGATCTCTCCGCTCTGCTCGGATCGACCACGCCCGCGGGCACGACCATCAACTCGCTTATCGGGTCGGGCGATCTGCTGGCAACCATCGAGATCTCCGTGGTGCCGGCGCCCGGTTCAGCTCTGGCGTTGGGCCTTGCGGGGCTGGTGGGCATCCGTCGGCGACGGTGAGGCTCGAGACCCACAGAGGCAGGCACGTGACGCGAGATCCGTCGGCTAAACGCCGACGGATCTTTTTTCGAGGCTGCATGGTCCTCGTGGGACGAACTGATTGGTCATCGAGCAGGTTGGGAGTACGCTCCGGGGGGGTGTGTTGGAGATGCTCATGCTGCTCGACCCGACTCTCGCGGCTGCTGCAACCGAACTGGTGGACGTTCAACAGCGTGAACGAATTGTCGTGGAACTCGATTCCACGGCCGCGTCATGGCTACGGACTGTTCGAGAGGATCGCGCTGATGTGCTCGTGATCGGCGACAGCATCGTGCTGTTTGGCAGCCACGGATTTGATGACGGGCTGCAGAGTGCTCTGGAGGACCTCTACGGTCTAGCGGGCACCGGGCTCCTGCACGAGTTCAACGCGGGGCATGACTTCGAGTTGACCGCCCAATTCAATTGGCTGACCGATCCACTTGTGGCGGCACCCGGCGTGAGTGCATTCGCGATTCAGGAGCATGTATTTACGACTGGCCCCGCGTCACAGCGGCGCATCGGCGTCACGATCTCGCCCGAGTCAAGCTTATGGGGAGCAGACTTATCGCTCGTAGGCTGGGGCGGCAGCACCGGTGCTGTGGACCCGGCGGGCGATCAGGTAAGAGGTGTTGTGCGCTTGGCTGTTTCGCCCTTCACAGTGTTCGCCTCGAGTCAACCCGCTGTGCTCGCGCCCGTTACCGGTTCGCCCTCACGCGTGGAGTTCTCGTTTCCTGCTTTCACCCCGGCTGTGGCAGAGCCGCTGGATTTGGTCATCGATCAGAACGACGATGCGAGCTACGTGTATGTGCGTGCGCTTGCTGGCAACGCACCGGGGGCGACTGTCACGAGCATTGGTCTTGGGGGTCGATCCACACTCGACTTCTATGAGCGGGTCTGGATGGGTGGGACTTGGAACGCCGCGGGCAGAAGTGCCGCGCTCAGCGCCATGGTGGAGGGGGGGTCGGGAAAGCTCCTCGTTCCCATCTTCGAGGGCTTCAATGATCGAAACGAAGATCAGCCAAGCTTGACGGAAGGAATCGTGCCCGGCGATCTTTCGACAGCCTTTGTCGATAATGTGGCAACGCTGATCGGTGCGATTCGATCAGATTGGATGGACGCGGGAAAGAACCCCGAAGATCTTGCGTTCCTCGTGTTCGGGATGTACGAGGTCGTCAATCCTCCGAATGCCGAGCTTGACGCCTACCGCATTGTGCTCCGACGGTTCGCACGAGAAACGCCCGGCGTGTCCTTCGTGGATCTTGCGCCTTTGACGCTGCCGTTCCAACAGGCACGCCCCGCGGGATTGCTGGCTGATCCGGTCCATCCCACTCGGCAAGGCAGCGCGTTCATGGCTGAGCGGATTCTCAACGTCATGAACTGGGCCGCATGCCCCGGTGACATCGCAGACGACTTCGGCCATGCCTCGCTCGACGGTCAGGTGAGCTTCGGCGATTTCCTCGCCATGCTCGCTCTGCTCGGACCGTGCGATATCGGTGGCGTGGGCTGTCGCGGCGATA
>CAZSBR010000311.1:0-2416 GCA_964605165.1 uncultured Phycisphaeraceae bacterium | reverse complement strand
ATCAGTTACCAAATCTCTAGAAAGGAACTTGAAATGGCAGAACAAACGGAACGAGCCGTCCAAAAAACCGAGAATCCGGGGGGCAACCCGGATTCTCGAGACATGCAGCGGGGGGCCACATGCGACTCAGACGACACCAGCAAGGCTGGCAATCGCGTCGAGCAGAGGTACAATACCAAGACAGAGTCTATCGAACCTGCTGCTGCTGAACCCGAAATAACGGGACAGGCGCAGAATGTGCCGGTTCGTCGTCGTCGGATCAGTCGGAGTGGTCAAGGCCGCGTTACTGGCTGCTGACCGCTTCTTCCGTTAGCAGAGTGAAGCTAAGGAACGGAACCCCTCTCTGCCGCTGGATTTAGCCGTCCAGCGGCTTTGTGCTGCGCTGACCACTGACCCCAGGCGCGTCAGATACCTTTCGGTGTTGAGCTCGAAAGGGCCAGTCGCTGCACCCGGGGTTGAGACCTCTCCGGCTCCGCCCGGCCGGCAGGTGGTGAAGTGAGAGCAACACCCCTCGGCCTGCCTGCGGCCTCTCGCGTCGGGGCCCAGCGAGGGTGAGACCCCGACGGCGATCACCCGCGACGGCAGGCCAGAGTGGCTGCACACAGATCTGTGTGACCAACGGTGCTCACTCCCTCGACTTGGTGTTGTTCTCGGCCAGCACTTTCATCGCGGCCTCGCTCTCGGTGTCGTGCAGGTGGTAGTAGAGGTTCAGGATGCTGCTGGAGTTGTGGCCCAGCCAGGCCATCGCCAGACGCAGTGGCACCCTTGAGTTCGCACAAGAACTCGCAAATGTGTGACGGAAGCTGTGCACCTTCAACTCGGGGCTGTACCCCAGCTCGCGGCAGAGACGCTTGACCTGGCTGAGCAGCGTTCGGGCTCTCAAGCCGGGCAGCACACGCTCATCGCTCCGTGGCAGCTCGTCGATGATGGGGCGGATACGGGGATGGATCGGCACGAAACGATCACGGCCAGATTTCGTCGAGCCCGATGAGCCGCCCCGCCGGATGTGCAGCATCCCAAGCTCGCTCATCTCTAACTTCACATCGCTCCACAGGAGTGCTTCAAGCTCACCGACCCTGAGACCGGTGAAGGCGAGGATCGCGATCGCATGGTGCATGACACCCTCTGAGCGTTCCAGCAGCGCATCGATCTGTTCGCTCGTAAAGGACTGCTGCGGCCTTGCTCGGGCACTGGGCAAGCGCGTCCCGACCAGCGAGGTCACAGGGATGAGTCTCTGGCGCCAACCCCACTTGAACATTTGCTTTGCGATTGTTAGCGCGGTGTACACAGATTTATTGGCGTACTCGGTGCCCTGCTTGTGGGTCTTGGACCTCAGCCATGCGCCGTAACGGGCGAACGCTTCCTCATCAAACTGTGATGCACGCCGGATGTTCGCCTCCTCACAGAACTGCCGGAGCTTGAACAGGTCTGAAAAATACTTGGCCCTGGTTTTGGGTGCGAGATCCCGCGCCTCGTTGTACGCCTCATAGCGGTCAATCAATGCTTGCACGCCGAGCCTGGTCGGCTTCTCCCGCTGGGTACCGTCGTCAAGCTGCGCCTGAATCTCGATGGCCCTGCGTCGCGCCTCGCGTCGATTCGTGGTGCCAAGACCTTCAAAGCGGCGTTTGCCATCTTCTGTGTACTCGGCTGTGTAGGTCTTTGACACCTTCTGTACCGGCCCATGCTCGGACTTCCGGTACTGGACCTTGCGGCCGATGGCTACTTGCGTGCCATCCACGACCTCGCGGTCGATCAGCTTCATGATGAACTCCGTTGTAGTTGCAGAAGAATGTGCGCAGCGATAGCACACGCCCTGAAGAAGTTGAAGAGGCCGTTGCCGGCGTTAGAGATTCAGGCGGACCTGTTCAGGAGTTGAACAGCTCCATCACGAACCGGTCCCGCCAGAACAGCAGCGGTTTGCCACGCCGGACGGAAGTTCTGAAACGGCCACGGCTGACATGGTGGTAGAGCGTCGATTTGGCCTGGCGAGCCAGCATCGCAGCCTCGTCTGCCGTCAGAACCGGCGGCAGGTCTCTGACCGCGTCGGCAATCTCGGCTCGCGTCAGCTTGCGGTTCAGCCCAGCCCTCACGAGAAGAACTCCCCGCATCGGCTGCATTGGCGCGTGGGTTCATCAAGCGGGAGGGACCCCGGGTAGGGCCAGTCGGGACTGGGGTACCCGCCACGGTCATTCCAGTCGAAAACGTCCGTCCCGCGTAGATCGCAGCCGGTATGGCGACAGCGGCGGCAGAGGTTAAGACCGGGATAGTGGTAATGGAACATGTGCGAGCTCCTGTAGGAAGGGAAGAAAGGGGAAAGAGACGAAAGAGGGGGAACGTGAGCGAGCAAGACGCTCAGTCGAACGACGCGTAGCCATCAACCTCGCGATGCGAGCCGGTGCGGTCCTTCTCGGCGAAG
>CAZSBR010000310.1:0-2419 GCA_964605165.1 uncultured Phycisphaeraceae bacterium | reverse complement strand
GGTGGGAGCCATTCCGACGGTGCCGACCGTGCTTGGGATCTTCGTTCTGCTCATCGCCGGTCAGCACCTCGCGGGCATGTCTCACCCCTGGGTGCCCAGGAAACTCCTCAAACGCTCCGTCAAGAAGGAGAAGTGGGAGAAGGCGGCACAACGCATCCGGCCGTGGACCAACCGCATCGACGCCGTGATCGAGCCGCGTCTGATGTGGCTCACGGGCAGCATCATGGACCGCGTCGTGAGTGCCATCGCCGTCGTCCTCGCGCTGGCGATGGTCCCGCTTGAAGTCGTTCCCTTTGCTGTCATTGTTCCGGGCGCTGCACTCCTGTGCTTTGGCCTGGCCTTCTCTGCCCGTGACGGCCTGCTGGTCCTGATCGGGCTCGCTGCGGCGGCAGCAAGCGGCTACCTCGCTCTGGGTGCTGCTGGCTGATGAGGCCTCTAAGCAGTCCAGTTAACACTCCCTTCCGGAGCGTTGATTGCAGCGTGGTGGGGCAGCGATATGAAGACGGATTCACCCGCCACTCATCCAGCCGACAGGACTGGCACGCATTCTATATGGACAGGAAGCAACCTCTTTGAAAGGAGCCGCTGTGCGTCTCGATATCAAGCGTCAACAACTCATCGCCGCCGTGCCCATCATCGGTCTGCTGGGATTTTCCGCGCTCACCATGACCGGCTGCGAAGAAAGCGAGTCCGAACAGGCTGTGGATGAAACAGCCGATGCTGTTGAAGACACAGCGGATAACATGGCAGACGCCGTCGGCGATGCTGCGGACGACTTCGAGGACGCAGTCGATGAAGGCAACCCCTAAGCCGCACGCACCGCGTCCCGGGCAGGTCAGCGTCTGGTCTTTCCCGAGACCCCCGCTGGTCGAGCCCGAGCCCCAACACCTCGCCATCGAGTTCGGCGCGACGATCGCTAGCACGAATCGCGGCGTTCGAGTCCTCGAGACCAGCCATCCGCCGGTGTACTTCTTTCCAGCCGAGGATGTCTCTCGGGGTGTGCTGCAGGCCACCGGCCGCCGAAGCTTTTGCGAGTGGAAGGGCGAGGCCATCTACTTCGATGTGAAGTCGCCCGATGGGCGCGTGGCTCACGGTGCAGCCTTCGCGTACCCGAAGCCCACCGCGTTGTTCGCGGCTTACGCGAACTGGGTGAGCTTCTACGCAGCCCCGTTCGACCGCTGCCTGGTGGGCGACGAAGTGGTAACGCCGCAGCCTGGCAACTTCTACAGCGGGTGGATCTCCAGCGGCTACGCAGGCCCCTTCAAGGGCACGCCCGGCAGTGAAGGCTGGTAAATGAGGTGACAGCCTGCACCCAGCGTTGACGGCCCTCGGCTTGCGGCGGCTGCCCTGTCGATTCCGGCAAAATCCGTCCCATTCTGTACGCACTCTGGTCGCGTACTGAAACCGCTTTCACTATCCTCGCCAAGGTCACGGCATCGGCCCCGCATCTCACCGCGTGGCTTGCCCCTTGCGAGCAACTGGATCGTTGAGGTTGGAGAAGCAGGCATGGAATGGCACTCTTGGCGTTTGCCCGAGCACGTGAAGAAGTTCCTCGCATCAGCCCCGTCCGTCGCGGTCGCTCACAGCGTCGATGAACTGGTCGAGTTGGCGGTCCGGGACGCCGGGCCCGATGGTCAGCATCCCGTGAGCTACGACGTTCCGGGTCGAGGCAGCGTTATTGAAGCGCACGCTCACCGCGTCAAGAACGGCGTCAGCGCCAACTACGTCGAGCCCTACATGCGCCGGCGAGACCCGGACTGCATGGTCATCGGCGATGAGCGACCCACCAACAAACCCACCTACCTCGAACGCTTCGGAAAGTCCTTCGATTCGACGCGGCAAGAGACGTTCGACTGGCTCGCCGGTCAGCCGCTGGCAATGTTCCCCTTCATCGCGGGCGGAGGCGAGGAGGGCACGCCTGCGCTCGCCATCGTTCCGGACAACGCGGGCTTCTTCGCACTCGGGCTCTCCATGCTGCAGGGCATCTCAGCCAAGGAAGAAGTGCCCGAAGACTTCGAGCCGCGCGCGATCATCTACGCCGCGCCACCCTTCAGGCACACGCACTTCGAGGGCAGGCAGGTCGTTGTGCATGACCGCTCTGAAGGCATGCACGAACTCTTCAGCTACAACCTCTACCCCGGGCCCTCAGCCAAGAAGGGCATCTACGGCGTGCTGTTGAACATCGGCGAGCGCGATGGCTGGACCACCGCGCACTGCTCGACGGTCTGCGTCCACACGCCCTACGACAATCAGGTCGTCTTCATGCACGAGGGTGCCTCCGGCGGCGGCAAGAGCGAGATGCTCGAGCACATCCACCGCACCTCCGATGGCCGCCTCCTGCTCGGCGAGAACACCGTCACCGGTGAGCAGCGCCACCTGACCCTGCCCCGAGGCTGTGAACTCTCGCCCGTCACCGACG
>CAZSBR010000309.1:0-2457 GCA_964605165.1 uncultured Phycisphaeraceae bacterium | reverse complement strand
GCCCTTCGCTCGTGGCGGTGCCCTCAAAGAGGTAGCTCATGGGCTGGACCATGAGCTGGATGTTCACCATGAAGATGCCAAAGAGCGCGATGCCTCTGGCCACGTCCATCGCAGCGATGCGCTCGCCGCTGGTGGTAGGGCCCATGGCCGCCCGGGTCGTCAGACTCATGTGCATCCCTCGTGACGCGCTGCGCTCGCGCGGAGAACCCTTGCCAGCTTACCGCGGCACTCCCTAAAGAGCCTCGAGCCGTCGCTGCGTCTCCCGCTCGCGCAGCGCTGCCACCAGACCCGCAAGATCGCCCGCGACGACCTGCGAGGTCTTGAACTTCTGCTCCAGGCGCTGATCCGACGTGATGTCATCCTGGTACCGGTACACCCGTATCTTCTCGCTCCGCCCCGCAGAACCGATCTGGGCGTTCCGATCGGCTGCTCGTTCTGCCTCAGCCCTTTCCCGCTCCATCTCGGCCACCCGCGACCGAAGCAGGCGGCGGGCCTTCTCCCTGTTTTGGGCCTGGCTCTTGGACTCTTGCATCCGCACCTCGACGCCCGTGGGCGTGTGCACCAGATGCACCGCTGTGGCCACCTTGTTGACGTTCTGCCCGCCGGGCCCCTGGCTCGTCGTCACGTGTTCCACCACGTCCTTGGCCCAGTCGATCTTCACATCGACCTCTTCCGCCTCGGGCAGCACAGCCACCGTCGCTGTCGAAGTGTGAATCCGCCCCTGGGCCTCCGTTGCGGGAACACGCTTGACCGAGTGCACCCCCGCCTCAAACGCCATGGCCGACCACACACCCTCGCCGCTCAGCCCGATGACGGCATGCCGAACACCCCCGAGCGACGCGTCTGCGCTCAGCGACAGTTCCTCCCACGACCAGCCTCGCGACTGAGCGAACTTCTGGTACATAGTGAGCAGGTCCCGCGCCCAAAGCCCCGCCTCGTCACCCCCCGTGCCCGCGCGAACCTCGAGGATGATGGAGCCGATGGCCTCGTCGTCCGAGTTCACCAGCCGCTTGCGCAGGCGCTCAGCGGACTCGGCGAGTCTGCGCTGCACTTCAGGAGTCTCCTCCCGTGCGATCTCCCGCAGGTCCGGGTCGTCGCTCTGAGCCGCCGACGCCAGCTCGGCCAGCTCGCTCTTGAGCCGCTCCCACTCCGTGAACGCCTGCACGGCGCCATCGAGCGAGGCCTTGCGGATCGCAAGGTCACGAGACACGCGATGGTCCGCCGCGACCTCGGGCTCACTGAGCCGGGCGTCCAGCTCATCTCGCTCTCGGCGCATCGCAACCAGACGCTCGAGCACGGGTTCAGACAACTGCGTCGCATCGGCCATTGACCAACCATACCCTCGGGCTCGCGGATTCATCAGGAGATGCCAGTGTCAGATGCCATCGTGATGGAACAGGTCACCAAGCGGTTCGGGAAGAAGACCGCTGTCAACGGCATGAACCTCAGGCTGCCCACGGGAGCCCTCTACGGCTTCATCGGGCCCAACGGCGCCGGGAAGACCACGACCATCCGCATGGTCATGTCCATCCTCTTCCCAGACGCCGGACGCCTCAGCGTGCTCGGCAAGGCCAGCGCCACCGAGAGCAAGGACCGCATCGGCTACCTGCCCGAGGAGCGTGGCGTCTACCGCAAAATGAAGGTCGCCGCCTTCCTCCGCTACATGGGCAAGCTCAAGGGGGTGGATCCGTCCAAACTCCGATCCACCGTCGACGACTGGCTCGAAAGGGTCGACCTCGCCAGCGCCGCCAGCAAGAAGTGCGAAGAGCTCAGCAAGGGCATGCAGCAGAAGGTCCAGTTCGTCGCCTCGGTCCTCCACGAGCCCGAACTCATCATCCTCGACGAACCCTTCAGCGGACTCGACCCCGTCAGCACCCGGCTGCTCCGCTCACTCATCACCGAGCAGCACGACCAGGGCCGCACGATCATCTTCTCCACCCACGTCATGGCTCACGCCGAGGAACTCTGCGACCGGATCGTGATGATCAACCAGGGCCAGAAGGTGCTCGACGGCACGATGGATGAGATCCGCGCCGAACACACCGCTCGCTCCCTGCTCTTCAGCCCCCTCGATGAACGCACGGGCATCGATGCCGCTCGGAACCTTCGCTTCATCGAGAGCGTCGAACCGCGTGACGGGCAGTATGAAGCAACCGTCCGCGAAGATGCCTCGCCGCAGGATGTCATGGCCGATCTGCTCGCCGCGGTTCCATCCCGATCCATCGCTGTCCGCCGGCCCACGCTCGAGGACATCTTCGTGGAGATCGTGACCAGCGGGGGCAGCGCCAACATCGCCGATGAATCAGCGCTCCGCGCCGAACTCCGCGGCGAAGGCCAGCGTGAGGAAGTCCAAGAGGAGGTGGCGCAGTGAGCCGCATCGTTCAGGTCGCACTCCGGGAGTACGCCTCCACCGTCCTCACCAAGGGCTTTGTGATCGGCGCCTTTATCGTTCCCGCG
>CAZSBR010000308.1:0-2462 GCA_964605165.1 uncultured Phycisphaeraceae bacterium | reverse complement strand
GAAGATCCACATGATCGGGATGTTCGCCACGAGCATGACACCGAGGCCGAGCGTGGTCCACATGTCCAGCTCAGCGTCGGTGCCGATGATGGCACGATCGCCGTTAGGCCCGAACATCGGCATGGCGAGTACACAGGTGAGCAGAATCAAGAGGGAGTAGATGACCTTGTACGTCATGACCGCGGGACCGGCTGCCTTCTCTCCGCGGGTGCCGAAGAAGTAGTAGATGCCCTGCTCGCCGTAGTAGCTCCATGAGATCATGGTCGAGAGGGCGAAGAGCCAAGCTGCGATCGTCACGAGCCACATCCCGAGACCGGGCGTGACGCGGTCAAAGGCGTACGCCGTCATGGAAGCGCCGGCGTAATCGCCGTAGATGCCAAGATCGGGCGACCCGTCCTCGTTCTGGCGGAAGCGCGGCGTCATTTCAGACTCGAGGGTGCCCCACGAGGCTGTCCACTGTCCAGAATCATCTCGGCTGACCGTCGCGGTGATCTTTCGAAGATCGCGACCCGTGTCCTCGTTCGGGTCCGCCGCCAAGACCACGAAGATGGTTTCGCCTTCGCGCCACCCCGCCTCGTCCGCATCGGCGCGTCGGATATCGCGTGCGTCGGCCGTCATGGCCGGCAGGGCGGGCGTCTCGATGGTCCAGGTATTGGCGATGGCCTGGCCAGCAGAGTCCTGCGCCTGAACGATGCGCACGCTCTGGCTATCGGTAAACACGGACTCGGCATCGCGGTTGTACGCACCGCTGGCCATGATCACCAGCGCGGTGAGCGTGCAGACGACGATCGTGTCGATGAAGGGCTCGAGACCGGCGACGACGCCCTCGCGAACCGGCTCATCAGTCTTGGCTGCCGAGTGAGCGATGGGACTGGAGCCCTGGCCCGCCTCGGAGGAGAACAGGGCTCGCTTGACGCCCCACAGGGCGGCATAGCCGAACGTTCCGCCGAGGAACGCCCCGACCGGCGCTGCGTCCTCGCCGCCGAGGAATCCCGGCAGGCCGCTCTTGACGATCAGCCCGAGCATGGCGGGGATCTGGTCGATGTTGACGATCAGCACATACCCGGCCGCGAGCACATAGATGACACACATCAGCGGCACGATCCGCCCCGCGACGGCACCAATGCGCTTGATGCCGCCGATGATCACGAGTCCTACCAGCACGGTGAGAATCACGCCCGTGACAACCTGCGGGACCTGGAAGTAGGTGAAGGTGACATCCGCGACGTTCCACGCCTGGAACATGTTGCCGCCGGTGATGGCCGAGGTGATGAGCGTAACGACAAAGATGCCGCCGATGATTGAGCCCAGCGGCCCAAGCCCCCACTTCGCAAAGCCCTTCTTGACGACGAACATGGGGCCGCCGTGGGGGTTGTCCGGATCATCCGTGTTGCGGTAGAGCATCGACTGCGTGACTTCGGTCATTTTGATCGCCATGCCGAGCACGCCGATGACCCACATCCAGAAGACCGCTCCCGGCCCGCCGAGGGCGACAGCGATCGCCACGCCCGCGATGTTGCCGAGACCGACCGTGGCGGAAAGCGCCGCCGAGAGGGCCTGGAAGTGGTTGATGGCGCCGGGGTCGTTCTTGTCGTCGTACTTACCCCGAACGACCGCGATGCCGTGCGTTAACGCCCTGAACTGACCGAAGCCTGACCAGATCGTGAAGACCAGGCCGGTCAGCAGCAGTGCGTACACCGTGTAGTTTGAGAACAGCACGCCGTTGATGGCGTTGATGACGTCGTTGATTCCACCCATGGGTTGATGCGGTCCTGGTTTGGGTTCATGTGCTCACCGTTGCCGGCGAGCGGTCGACTTCGCAGCCGCAGAGCGGCACAAGCCGAGATCATCTCCAAAACTGGCCGGAAATGCAACGTGGCCGCGACGACGCTCCGTGGCGAGCCCCTCGCTACCCTCAGCAGCATGTGGACGTTGGCGGAACTGGCGGACACGCTTGCCCTCGCCCTGACAGAGCGGGAACTCGCCCTCGAGGCCGAACAGACCCACCGGGGGCTGGATGCGATGGACGAGGTCGAGTTGCACGAGGTCTTGGCTGATGGGCTGGACCGCCACGGCATGGCGGTGATGCGTGAGGTTCCCTTCCCGAGCCAGGTGCAGAGCCGCAGGCCACATGCTCAGAGCCCCGACGCTCAGGCAGCGCTGCTGCGAGAGCGAGAAAGGTGCGACCTCGTCGTGCTTCCGGAGGGGCTGAGCCGTCTTGCGGATCCACGCGACGACTTTGCCGATCGAGCCGAGCGAGCGCACACGCTCTTTGCCGCCTCTGATGCGTTTGAAGAGCTCGAGCAACTCGCTGGTACGGCATCGCCGGAGGACTGCTGGTGGCTTGAGTTCAAAGCAGCGGGCCAGTTCGCCATCGTCGATGGCTGGGCCGGGCCCTCCAAGGGCTACAGCTCATTTGTCTCCGGCGTGCTCAAGGATGCCAAGAAGCTCAACGCTGACCG
>CAZSBR010000307.1:1103-2475 GCA_964605165.1 uncultured Phycisphaeraceae bacterium | reverse complement strand
CAACGCGTTTCAGACCGTCGACATCTACGCGGACGAGGCGAACATCTACGATTATAGGGATGGCAGCCCACGGCCGCTGGGGCGGCGGGGCGACGAGGTGATGCTCTGGGCACGCGACTTCATCGAGCGTGAGCGTGTGCTCGGGCCGGGCGGGCAGATCGGGTCGTTCGAGGCCGTGTTCAGCCCGGCGCTCGAGGACGGCACGCCGGCGTTGCTGTTTGACCGCGACAAGGGCGCCATCGATCCCGCGGTGGCCGAGGCGTGGACGGCGTATGACATCCGGCGGAAGCTCGAGCGCGAGTGGGATGACAAGCGAGACGTCCTGACCGGGAAACTCCGCGTTTATGGCGGCGAGATGGACAACTTCTATCTCGGCGAAGCCGTCGGCATGCTGGCGGAGGCGATGCAAGCGATCGGCGCGGACGAAGAGATCGTCGTGATTGAGGGAATGCCGCACACCTTCCACTGGGAGGGCGACGCGGACATGTGGCGGACGATCGCGGCGCGCTGGGAATCGACTGGGAAGTAGCGCTACCGCTTTACGCCGATCGGTGCTCGCTTGGGTTCACCGTCGCGGCGCGGGTACTTCTTCGGAGTTCGCCGGGATTTTTCGAGAACGACGATTTTGCCGGTTGGCGTATCGATCGTGCCGGCGTGATTGGTGTGCAGCTCGTGCAGCGCCTGGCGGGCTTCTTCGAGTTCTTCCTCTGCTGCCTGACCCTTGATGAGCAGGATCAGCCCCTGCTCGCGGGCGAGCGGCACGCACAGCTCGCTCGCGACGGCGATCCGGCCGAGCGCACGGGCGGTGACCACATCGAATGCGTCGCGCAATTCGCCCTTTGGGAATGCGCCGACGCGCTCGGATCGGCTGTTGACGACGGTCACGTTGTCGAGACCGAGTTCGGCGGCCGCTGAGGTCAGGAACTCGCACTTTCGGCCGGTGGCTTCGAGCAGTGTCACATCGGCGTCTGGCCTGGCGATGGCGAGAATCAGAGCGGGCACGCCACCGCCCGAACCGACGTCGCAGATGGCGAGGCGCTCGCCGGCGGCCTGTGCTTCAACAAGCACTGGGAGCAGGGTGAGGGCGTCGAAGACATGCTTCAGCCAGCCGTCGGCTGGATCGCGGATGGCGGTGAGATTCGTGGTTTCGTTGGCGGTGTAGAGCACGCGAAGAAATGCCGCGTACCGATCCAGCTCACCCGACTCGAAGGCGATGCCATAGTCATCACACGCAGCACCGAACTCCTCGGTTGGCTGCCAGGGGGTGGTGGTCATGGTTCGTCATCCCTGATGCCTCGCACCATGGGTCCTTGTGGACGCCGTAGCCCGACGTTGAGGATCAGCCCGGTCATCAACCAACTCGTGAGCATGC
>CAZSBR010000307.1:0-1093 GCA_964605165.1 uncultured Phycisphaeraceae bacterium | reverse complement strand
ACCACCATAGCTCACGAACGGGATCGTCACACCGATGATCGGCAGCAATCCAACGGTCATGCCAACATTGATCAGCGTCTGCACAGCGATGAACATGGTGATCCCGACTGCCAGAACTCGGCCGAACGGATCCTGGCACGCCGCCGCGGTTGCGAACGCGCCCACGGTCCAGAGCATGTACAGCATGAGCGTGAGCACGCCGCCGACCCAGCCGAATCGCAGCGTGATGACGGCAAAGATCATGTCGTTGTGGGCCTCGGGCAACCTGTTGAACCGCACAAGTGCACGCGTCTTGGCATCACTCTGCCCGGTCAGGCCCCCCGCTCCGACGAGGCGTTGAGCTGTAAAGCTCTGAAAGTTGATCCCCTGTGCGCCCTCGCTCGATCCGCCGAGCTGTTTTACGATCGCCACGATGCGCTGTTTGTGGTAGCCCTTGAGCAGCGGCCAGGACGCAGGTGCCGCAAGACATGCCAGGAGCACGACAAGCGTCAGATGTCGCAAACGGGCTCCCGCCGCGAGCAGCATGGCAAACAGGCTTGGCACAAACAGTGACGCCGATCCCAGATCAGGCTGCACCGTGATCAATCCAACCGGAACCGCCGCGATCAAGCCCGGCGCCACGAGACCCTTGAACTCACGATGCTCTTTGCGATAGCGCAGGTACCCCGCCACGGTCAGCACGAACGCGATTTTGGTCACCTCTGCAGGCTGAAAGTCGGCCACGCCCATGTTGATCCATCCACGGGCACCGTTGCGCGGCGTCACAATCGACTCCGGCACAATCGGGATCAACAAGAAGACAAGCAGGCCGACGCACACCACATAACTCGGCCATGCGATGTAGCGGAGCAGTCTGTAATGCGGCGCGGTGATGAACACCATCGCGGACAGACCAACAGCAAGAAAGATACATTGACGGATCGTGGTACCCGACGGGCTCTGCTCTATTCGATGCGCCTCGGCCAGGTCGATGGCATAGATCCCGACCAGTGAGAGCGCGAGCGAGCTGAGCACACACAGCCACGCTGCGTTCGCAACGGAGATTGTCTGGCGGACGGATCCCAGGCCGCCGAAACTCCCACGGACGATGGAT
>CAZSBR010000306.1:0-2480 GCA_964605165.1 uncultured Phycisphaeraceae bacterium | reverse complement strand
CGGCCCCCGCAGCTCCGTGCCCGCATCGACCGACATGCTCACCGACCAGAAGATGATCGCGATCGCCACCACCGGCACGATGAAGATCAGCGCCACGAGCAGCTTGCCCGAAACTCGGGGCTTCCTGCTCATCGCTGCGCTCTGAGATTCCGGCTGCTCGTCGGCCATGGGGCTTAGCTCATCGCGTCGTCGAAGAACTCGTTGACCTTGTTCCAGTTGATGACGTTGAAGAACGCGTTGATGTAGTCAGGCCTGCGGTTCTGGTAGTTGAGGTAATAAGCGTGCTCCCAGACGTCGAGCCCGAGCAGCGGGCTGTGGCCTGCGCCGTGGCCGCCGAAGGCTTCGGGCATGACCGTGTTGTCCTGGTTGGCGGTGGACGTCACGTGCAGCTTCTTGTCGGGGTTCATGCAGAGCCAGGCCCAGCCCGAGCCGAAGCGGGTGGCAGCAGCGTTCGAGAACTGCTCCTTGAAGCCGTCCATCGAGCCGAAGGCCTCATCGATGGCCTTGGCCAGTGCCGCCGAGGGTGAGCCGCCCTGACCGGCGGGCGCGAGGGTCTGCCAGAACATCATGTGGTTGGCGTGCCCACCAGCGTTGTTGCGCACCGCGGTCTGCTTGTCCGCGGGAACCTCGTTGAGGCGGGCGCAGACGCTCCAAGGGCAGGTGGCGTCGGCGAGGGAGGTGCCAGCGAGGGCGTCGTTGGCCTTGGAGACGTACGCGGCGTGGTGCTTGCCGTGGTGGATCTCCATGGTCTTGGCATCGATGTGGGGCTCGAGGGCGTCGTAAGAGAACGGAAGATCGGGGAGGGTGAAAGGCATGGGAACTCCAGAATGCGTCTGGTCGTGCGAATGTGTGGACATCCGGTGGATGGAAACTCCACTCTCGTGAAATGGTAGACCTCGGGTGTGGGAATTACAGACTCAATACCCTTCTTTTTTGCGAACAGAATGTTGAGATTGGTGCCGGCAAACTTTCATCGCCCCACGGACTTGCGTAGACCGCAAAACCGGCTACGCTGGCGGTCCCGCGCAGGTGTATCGCCCGAGGTCTCGGGCGGGCAGCGTGCTGCGTGAGCCTCGCTCGGGCGGAGCCCGAAGATCAACAGCTGCAACGGCTTGGCGGATGCCATGCCGGGGCGCGTGCGGACGCAGTCGCAGTCTGGTGTGCAGTCTGACGAGCGTTTCTGCAGGGCGGACATCATGAGCAGGTGCTCACGCCGAACGCTGGGCACGGATTTGAGAAAGTGTTTTTTCCAGTTCACACTTCGCGAATCTGGAACAAACAACTGATTGAATCGTAAATTGTCAGGCCGACTGCTCTGGCCTGATCTTCTGCGCGGGACAAGCAACCCCGCGAAGTGGATGGCGGCCCACGACAGGTGTGGAGAATTCTTCTCCCAGCCTGCACGAGGGCAGTTGGCGAGCGTGCCAGGTGTGGGGCCTGGCACGGCGAACAAGGAAGGAAGCGTTCGGCCCTCAGGGCCGGAAGACGAAGCGCCACACGGGTGCGGGACACGACACGACTTCGCACGCCGCGATGCGACCGCCGGCTCCGGGCCGGTTTGGGCAGCCGCGGCGTGGCAGTCAATGAACTCTCGCGGCTCATTCACGACTGGACATCAGGGGCAAACCCTCGGATTGCCAGGCATTTGAAGCAAAGTGAGGTGGACGCGTGAGGACAGCAATCATGCGACACGCAAACGGAAAACGAAAGCTCAGCCCGCTTGATCAGGTCCGCAGCAGGCACCGGGTCGGCCCACGCTCCACCGAGGCTTCGGTGGGGGTTGCCGAGTCCGTGCGCCGCCTGAGCCCGGAAGATGATCGGCTGCTCAAGTTCCTGCTCGAGAACGAGCAGGACTTCATCGACAGCCCGGCGTTCTACGAGCCGGGCGCGGAGGAGAAGATCTACTCGCTCGGCGATGAGATCCAGCTCCCCGATACGAGCTGGTACCACCCGGTGATGGACGACATCTCCGCGACCAGCCGCACACGCACCGTCAAGAGCGGCCAGCAGGTCATCCTCACGGGTGCCCAGGAGAAGATCCTCTTCCACAAGTTCAACTACGCCCGCTACCGGGTGTGGAAGCTCCAGCAGGAGATCTGGGCACGCCCCAACAAGCGGCCGCTGCCCGAGCAGGTCAGCGAGATCCTCAGTTGGCACCGTCGCGGCGACGAGATCCGTCAGCAGATCGCCAACACCAACCTCGCGCTGGTGCTCGCGATGGCCAAGCGCACCCGCATGAGCGAGGTGGACTTTGCCGACCTCGTCAGCGAGGGCAACATGGCGCTGCTCCGGGCCGTTGACAAGTTCGACGCCGGCCGTGGCTACAAGTTCTCGACCTATGCGTGCCGGGCGATTCTCAAGGCGTTCAGCCGCCAGGGCATGAAGCTCAGCAAGTACCGTCAGCGGTTCCCGACCGACTTCGACCCGAAACTCGAGAAATCGAACTTCCTCGAGACGAAACGGGCCGACTTCGAGAAGGA
>CAZSBR010000305.1:0-2483 GCA_964605165.1 uncultured Phycisphaeraceae bacterium | reverse complement strand
GGCTGCGGCGAGGCGTTCCTCGCGTGGAACGAGCCTCGGAAAGACGAGTTCGTCACGCTCGCGGTCGCGCACCGCGAGCGGGGACACGATCACGCCGGGCACGATGCCGAAGCCCCCGCGACAGGCGAAGCGTCTCCCGGCCCCACCTACCCCTACACGCTCGATTCGTGCCCCGTCGGCGGCAAGCTCGGGTCGATGGGCGATCCCGTCGTCAAGGTCTACGACAACCGAGAGGTCCGCTTCTGCTGCGCCGGCTGCATCGACGAGTTCGAGGCCAACCAGTCGAAGTACTGGGGCGAAATCGATGCGAAGATCGTTGAGCAGCAGCTCATGCACTACCCCATCGACACCTGCATCGTCACCGGTGAAAAGCTGGGTGATGATGCCGTCAACCATGTGCACAACAACCGGCTAGTGCGGCTGGAGAACGCCGACGCCGCCCAAGCCTTTAAGGCAGACCCCGCTAAGCACCTCGAAGCCCTCGACAAAAGGATCGTCGAAGCGCAGCTCGCCGACTACCCCATGGACAATTGCCCGGTAGGCGGGCCGCTCGGCTCGATGGGCGAGCCCGTGAACTTCATCTACATGAACCGCCTCGTCCGCTTCTGCTGCGGTGGGTGTGAAAAGTCGCTCGTCAATGAACCAGAGAAGCACATGGCGAAGCTCGACGCCGCCTACGCCGACCAGCAGCGTGCCGAGTACCCGCTGGACACCTGCGTTGTGGCAGAGTCCCGTCTCGGCTCAATGGGAGACCCGGTCGAGCTCGTCGCGGGCACAACCCTCGTTCGCTTCTGCTGTAACAGGTGCCTGCCTGCGTTCACCAAGGAGCCGCAGAAGTATCTGAGCTCGTTGACCCGGGAGTAAACATCGCTTTGTAGCGAGTCGTCGGCGACCCGCCGGCGACCGCGGCCCATTCCATTCGATTAGTTCATAGAAAGGACATTCCGATGACATTGAAGACTGTCGCAGTACTGACCGCCACCCTTTTCACCATTGCCCCCTACCTAACGGGGTGCGCCTCTGGACCGACATCGCAGATGGATACTGCGAGCATCACCGATACTGCCATTGCCGGGACGTCGACAACGCTGGTGGTACACGGCATGAGCTGTCCGCTCTGTGCGAACAACGTGGACAAGCAACTCCTGGCTGTGCGAGGCGTCACCTCTGTAGATGTTGACATGGGAACGGGCGAGGTCGTTGTCAGCCTCGACCCGAAAGCCGGCGTGACGACATCCCAGCTCGCAAAGGCCGTCAGTGACAGCGGATTCACCCTCGCCGAGGTGCGGAATCCATGAGCAGCACCATGTTCCATCACTCTGCATCACGCAGGTGCCGCGTAGGAAAGGCAGCGCTGCTAGCTATCGCCGTATTGCTGCCGGGCCAACGCGCAATCGGCCAGGAAGCGACCAATACGCCGGCAGCAACTCAGCCCGGCGTTGGGAGTTGGTATCTCCGGCACCGCGTGCAATATCTCAGGCTTCGTGATGATCCGTCCCCGCAGCAAAGGGACATCGACAAGGTACTGTCTACCACGTCACTGACCTACGGCATCACGCGAGACTTGTCTGCCACGCTGGCCGTCCCCGTTGCGTTGAGCGTCGAGGATCCGTCCGGTCCAGCCGGCACGGATACCGACTTCGAATTGGGCGATGCCGATTTGTCGCTGAAGTGGAGACCATTTCAGCGCGACCTGAGTCCAGTTGATTCAGTTCGGCTGGCGTTCTTTGGTGGCGTTGAAGTCCCGACGGGAACCGGCGACCTCGGCAGCGACTCGTGGGACCCGTATGTGGGCTCGGTGTTCACTACGATCCTGGGCCGTCATGGCTTCAACCAGTCGATCTCGTACAAGTTCAACACAGGCGGCGAAGAGTTCAGCGTCGTCGCCGGGGACGGACCGAGTAACGCCCTGCGCTACGACACGGCCTATCTGTTCAGGCTTGACCCCGCCGAGTACACCGCGGATACGACGGCGGCCACTTATCTGACGCTTGAGCTCAACGGCCTGTACGAAACAAACGGTGACAACGAGATCCTGTTCGGGCCCGGCCTCTTGTATGAGGCCCGGACGTTTGCTCTTGAGGCAACGGTCGGATTGCCCATTGTTCAGGACATTGACCATCGGCCCAGTACGGATATCCGAGTCACGCTTGGGTTCCGACTGCTGTTCTGAAGGGGCGAAGCGGGATTCGGACCCGTCACGAAGCAGAGTGGGAGCCGACCCCCGTCCTGACTACGACCTTGGCTCGGTCGTCTCAGCAGGCGATCGAGCCGTTCACATAAGACGCGGCTTGGCGCAGTCACGCGATTGAACAGGCGAACCGCGTCATGGCCGTCCCAGCGCGATCAGCCACGACATAAGGCCTTAGTACCTCTTCACAGGTACGCGTCCGGATGTCTGTTCGAGGAGTAGCTATGACTGAGCACCAAGACCACGATCACGGATCCGACTACGAGAAGGGGAGCCTGACGCTCACCGGCTC
>CAZSBR010000304.1:0-2500 GCA_964605165.1 uncultured Phycisphaeraceae bacterium | reverse complement strand
ACGCGGCTCATGGCATAGAGCATCTCGCGGGCGATCTGCGCACAGCGCTCGTCGTACGTCGCGGCCTCTCGGGGCGTGCCATCACTCTCCTTGGGATCGACAAACGGCAGGCTGATGCGGGCCTCGGCGCCGAGGACGGCTGGGCAGTTTTCATCGGCATCGGTGCAGACCATGACCGCTGCGAGGTTCTCGCGCGGGTTGGGCGCTCCGTCGTAGATCTTCGAAAAGCACGTCATCGGCGGCAGGTAGGGCGAGTACTTCACGTGGTAGATCGGGTTGGCGTCATCGGTCGTGCGCAGAACCTCGAACCCGGCGCGCTGGATCGCAGCCACAGCACGAGGGTTGAACGCGGTCGCCTCCGTGCCGCCGGAGTAGGTGCGCACGCCCGGCAGGTCGAAGTGCGTAGCAGCGGCCTGGGCCCAGAGCTGGCTCATGTGGCTCCGCCTGCTGTTGTGCGTGCAGATGAAGTTGAGGCTCACGGGCTGGCCCGCATCGATCTTCTCGCGCACGAATGCTGTCAACGGCGCAAGCTGCTCGCGGCGTTCCTGGGAGATCTGGCCGAACTCGGCCTTGCGCTCCTCGACGTACTTCTCGAGCGCGGGCAGCAGGGCAGCGCGAGATTCTTCAGAGCGCGTTGTATCCGTGGCTGACGTCGGCGCGGCGAACATGCCGGCAGCGAGCAGGACAACAAGCATGGAGGGGACGATGAGCGCAGCAACTGTGTTCAGGGCGGTCATGGGCGGGGCTCCGTGCAAGGGGCGTGCAACACGCCGGGAGCGTACCGCGGGGCGATGGCTCAGTCATCGCCCAGATCGGCGCGCTGACCCGTCCAGACTGTTAAGAATTGTCTGCCTGTCGAGAGGGTCGTGCCGCTGATCGAGCCATCGGGCTGGAGCACGCCGAACGTGCCGTAGGGACCGCTGCCATCGCGGGTGACGATCGCGAAGCGCACAGCACCCCAGTTGGTGTTGACGCTTCCGATCTCGATGGGTGCGCCGTAGAAGCTGCCGTTGATGCGGCCATTTGTGATGTCGTCGATCACGAGCGGCGCGAGAGCGGGCTCGGCATCGGGCGTCGGGCGAAGGTCGATCTCCCACTCGCCCACGAGGTTCTGCTCGTTGGAGAGATCAAAGCGATCGAGGACGACTTCATTGCGAAAGGCCCAGTCGTTGTCGGTGTCCTTGGGCCGAACGTCCTTGGTCTGGATGAGGCGATCGACAGCGTACACGGCGGTCAATCGGACGTCGGCGGGCTCGCCCGCATCGACGCCCTCGCCGAGCAGAACGATCTGCCAGCCCTCGCCGCCAAGATCGGTGACGGAGACGATCTCGTAGGTGCTCGTCGAGACGTTGCGGTTAGCGAACGAGACGATGGTCAGCGTTTGCTCATCCTCGGGGATCGTGATGATTTCCGAGAAGTACCGCTTGTCGCCCGGCTCGGCATAGCGGATCTCCCGCGTGATGCGGTTGCCATCGGGCGAGATGCTGACATCTGCCCGCATGGCCACGTCCGAGCGGTCACCGCTCTGGTAATCGCGGTAGGTCAGCGTGCCGGTCCAGGCCCCCTCCATCTGCGTGATGAGGGCGAGCGCATCTTGGCCGATGGCGGCAGACGACACGAACAGACTCAGACCGACGGCTGCACTTGCAACGAGACGCATGATTTCTCCTGATCCGCGACCGAACGGGTGGCAATGGGTGTGGTTCGGATCTCAACCGGACTGGTTTCATCCACAGGATGCGCACATCTGTGCATGCTGCTGGCGCGGCGGGCTTGCTTGCGCTATCTTCACACGACTCATGCCGACCCGTCCCACGCACACGATCAAGAAGAAGGGTGACCTGCCACAGGCGCGCATCTGGGTAGGCGACTGCCGGGACGTGCTGACGGAGATTCCCGAGGTCCGCAGGGGCGAGGTGGATCTGGTCTTTGCCGACCCACCCTTCAACTGGAACCGCGCGTACGACCAGTGGCACGACGCGATGCCCGAGGATGAATACCTCGCCTTCACCGAGGCGTGGATCAGGCTCTGTGTAGAGGGGCTTCGTCCGGGCGGCGCGATGTGGATCAACATTCCCGATGACTGGGCTGCGGAGATCGTGGTCTATGTGAAGCGCACGCTCGGGCTGGAGCTTGTGAACTGGTGCATCTGGCATTACCGCTTCGGGCAGAACACGACGGGCCGGTTCATCAACTCCAAGGTGCACGCGCTGTACTTCGTCAAGCCGTCGAAACGGGGCGAGGCAGCACGCACGTGGAACGCCGAGCCGATACTGGAGACATCTGACCGCCGCGCTGTGTATCACGACCCGCGGACGGAATCCAAGCGTGACGGGATGCCCGCGGGCCTTCGCCTGCCGATGGACGTGTGGTATGGGCAATACTGGGGGCGGGTGCAGGGCAACAACAAGGAACGCCGGGGCTATCACGACAACCAGTTGCCCGAGGTGTATCTGGAGCGGGTGATTCTGAGCTGCACGAATGAGGGCGATGTGGTGCT
>CAZSBR010000303.1:0-2519 GCA_964605165.1 uncultured Phycisphaeraceae bacterium | reverse complement strand
TTGGCTCTGCTCTCTCTGCGTTCTGCCTTAGCGTCTCTGCGTTCAAGGCCAGCATCTCTGCGTTCAAGGCCCGGTCCGCCGCGGTGTGCAACCCTGCCCGCGGCGTGCCATATCATGCCGGCATGAACCACCTGCACACCCTCGTCGCCCTTGCCGTGGGCACTGGCGTTCTTGCCGGGGCCGCGACCGCCCAGATCCAGTATCCCGAGACCAGGAAGGTCGATGTCAGCGACAGCTACTTCGGCACCGAGGTCAAGGACCCTTTTCGCTGGCTCGAGGACGATGTCCGCAACAGCCAGGACGTGCGCGACTGGGTCACCGCCCAGAACGACGTCACCTTCGGCTATCTCGAGAGCATCCCGGGCCGTGAGCACTTCGAGAAGCGGCTGACCGAACTGTGGGACTACGCGAGGCGCGGCGCACCCTTCGAGCAGGGAGGCCGCTGGTTCCAGTACCGCAAGGACGACGGGCTGATGAACCATTTCATTCTGTTCACCGCCGAGGACGCGGCAGGGCCGTGGGAAGTCCTGTTCAATCCCAACGAGTGGAGCGACGATGGCACCGTCGCACTGGGCGGTCTTTCCATCTCAGAGAGCGGTCGCTTCGTCGCCTACGGCATTCAGGAAGCCGGCAGCGACTGGCGGACATGGAAAGTGCGGGACATCGAGACCGGAGAGGACCTGCCCAACGAACTCGATTACCTGAAGTTCACCGGCATCACGTGGACGCACGACGATCAAGGCTTTTTCTACAGCAAGTATCCCGATCCCGAGGAGGGCCAGGCCTTCACCAGCCTCAACCTCGAGGGCAAGCTGATGTACCACCGCCTTGGCACGAGCCAGGACGACGATGTGGTCGTGTACTGGCGTCCTGAGGAGCCGACATGGAACTATGGCTCACAGATCACGGACGATGGCCGCTACCTCTTGATCTACATCAGCGTCGGAACGGACGACAAGTACCGGCTCTACGTCAAGGACCTCGAGGATCCGTACGCTGCGCCGAGGCCACTGGTCGACGAGTTCGAGAACAGCTTCGGCTACATCTGGAACGATGGCACGACGTTCTACATGACCACCGACGCCGATGCGCCCAACGAGCGGATCATCGCGATGGACATCACGAACCCCTCGCCGGAGAACTGGCGGGAGATCGTCCCCGAGCGTGAGGAAACCCTCGGCGGCGTGAGCTTTGTCGATCACACCCTTGTGCTCAGCTACCTGCGGGATGTCAAGACCGTTGTGGAGCTGTATGACCTCGATGGCACCAAGCTGAGGGAAGTCGAGCTGCCGGGCGTGGGAACAGCCAGCGGTTTCGGGGGCGAACCCGAGGATACGGAGACGTACTACACCTTCAGCAGCTACGCCGTGCCGCCATCGATCTACAGGTATGACATGGTCACGGGCGAAAGCGAGCTGTATTTCAGGCCCGAGATCGATTTCGATCCCGATCGCTTCGTGACCAGCCAGGTCTTCTACGAGTCGACCGATGGAACGCGGGTTCCGATGTTCATCACGCACCTCAAGGGCCTGGAACTGGACGGGACCAACCCGACACTGCTCTATGGCTACGGCGGCTTCAACATCTCGCTTCGGCCCCAGTTCTCGACCAGCCGCGTGGCGTGGATGGAAGAGGGCGGCGTGTACGCGGTGGCGAACATCCGCGGCGGTGGGGAGTACGGCCGGGCATGGCACGAGGGCGGCAAGAAGCTCAACAAGCAGAACGTGTTCGATGATTTCATCACCGCGGCCGAGACGCTGATCGCCAAGGGCTACACCAGCCCCGAGCACCTGGCGATCCAGGGCGGCTCCAACGGCGGGCTGCTCGTCGGTGCCTGCATGGTCCAGAGGCCCGACCTGTTTGCGGTCGCGCTGCCCGCGGTGGGCGTGATGGACATGCTTCGCTTCGATGCCTTCACCGCTGGCCGATACTGGACGGACGACTACGGCTCATCGAAGGAGTCTGAGGAGATGTTCCGGTACCTGCTGGGCTACTCGCCGTACCACACGCTGGTCGATGGCACGGCCTACCCGGCGACACTGGTCACGACCGCCGACACCGATGACCGTGTGGTCCCCGGGCACTCGTTCAAGTTCGCGGCCAGGCTGCAGGAAGCCCACGATGGCGAGGCTCCGGTGCTCATCCGCATCGAGACCCGCGCCGGCCATGGCAGCGGCAAGCCGACCTCGATGATCATCGAGGAATTGGCGGACGTGTACGCCTTCACGGCCAAGCACACGGGCATGGACATCGAGAACTGAGCGAGCGTCTCGGCCCTTTCGGGGGTTGAAGGCGTCAAGATGCATCTGATCAACTGATTTGGCCCGGCCTCGCAGTGCCTGCGGGGCCGGGTTTCGTTCTAGAGTCATCGCAACCGTCCGATGGATGCTTTGTCAGGAGAACCGACGCGATGGCTCAGACCCTTGGCGCAGCGACAAGCGAGTTCGAGAAGCTCGACAGGTGCAAGCAACTGCCCCACAGGCCACGCGTGCTGCTTGGCAAGATGGGTCTCGACGGCC
>CAZSBR010000302.1:1168-2520 GCA_964605165.1 uncultured Phycisphaeraceae bacterium | reverse complement strand
TCAAGACGATGGAGGAGCCGCCCGAGCATGTGAAGTTCATCCTGTGCACGACCGAAGCGCACAAGGTGCCGCCGACGATCCAGAGCCGGTGTCAGCGGTTTGACTTCCGAGATATTCCTTCGACGCAGATCGCTGAGCATCTGCAGGAGGTGCTCGAGGCCGAGGGTGTGGAGGCTGAGGGCGCCTTGGTGCAGGAGGTCGCTCGGCTTGGCAATGGCTCGATGCGTGATGCGTTGAGTTTGCTGGACCGCCTGCTTGCAGCGGGTGAGCGGCCGCTCACGGTCGAGGTGCTCGAGTCGCTGCTGGGCCTGCCCGAGCGGGACGTGGTGACTGCTTTCATCGAGGCGATTGGTCGGGGCGATGCGGCTGAGGCGTTGACGCGCGCTGATGAGCTTGTGGACCGCGGCACGGGTCTTGACTTGTTTCTCGAGACGCTGCTGGTGCGGCTGCGGGATCTGATGATGCTCAGCGCGTGCGGGTCCGAGACGGAGTTGGTGGAACTCGCGGCCGAGCACCGTGCCAAGGAAGTGGAGCTTGCGTCGAGCTTTGACGATGCGGCGCTGAGCCATCTGATCGTGTTGTGCGAGACGGTGCATCGGAACCTGCGATCGAGCGCGGCGCCGCGCGCTGTGTTTGATGCTGCGGTTGTGCGGATGGCGCACCTGGAGCGGTTTGCGCTGGCAGCGGGGGTGGTGGAGCAGGCGCGGCTGGGCGGAGGTGCGGTGCGTGGTGGCGGAAGTGCTGGCGGGAGGGCCGAGGCGGGAAAAGCCTGAGGGCGGACGGAGGAGGCGTTGCTCCAGCCGATCCGCCGAGCGTGAGTTCATCGGGTAGTACGAGGCGGGCCGATCGGCCCGGTCAGGCGGCGGAGGCCAAGCCCGCGCGGAGCGGTGCGCCCGTGAAGGCGCCGCTGCAGGCATCCGAGCCTTCGGCGGAGGTCGCGCAGGTTCAGGAGCCGGCTTCGGACGCGTGCGACGTGGGGCAGGTGTGGGCCTCGATGCGGTCTGCTGCGGGTCATGGATCGTTGCAGGCGCTGCTTGCATCGCTCGAGCCGGTGCGGCTGGAGGGTGATGCGCTGGTGGTGCGGGGGCCGGCGTATGACCTGAGGCTGGTGGAGCAGCGGACGGGCGAGCTTGTGAGGCTCGCATCGCGGGCTCGGCAGCGGGAGACGACGATCGTCGCTGAGGCGGCCGAGGCGGAGGCGACGGGTGAGGTGCAGGCTTCGCCGGGCAAGACGGTGCAGGAGGCGGCGATGGACATCCCGCTGGTGAGACAGGCTGCGGAGTTGTTTGATGGTCAGGTGGTGCGGGCGATCCGCAGGCCCGACGCTGGGCGATAGGCCCATGGGCGGGCAG
>CAZSBR010000302.1:0-1068 GCA_964605165.1 uncultured Phycisphaeraceae bacterium | reverse complement strand
GCGGAGGGGCAGGCGGGCGGCGGCGCGGTGCGGGCCTGGGTGGATGGCTCGCTGAAGGTGCAGCGTGTGGAGGTAAGCCCGGCGGTGCTGGCGGGGACGGACGATGCCAGCCGGGAGCAGGCTGAGCGATTGGTCGCTGAGGCGGTCAACGACGGGCTCGACAAGGCCAAGCATCGGATGGCTGAGGCGATGCGGGCCGAGGCTGCGGAACTGGGGCTGGACGATCTGCCCATCGACATCGCAAAGCTGCTGGGGTGATGGAGCAAGACGAGACCTCGCACAAAGCAGACGCCTTCTGGATGCCGATGGCTGGGCGGCTCGATCGCGTGCGTGTGCAGGTGGTCGACCGTGAGCCCTCGCCTGTGTCGGCAGAGGCGCAGGCGGCCTGGGATGCGCGTGTGAGGGCCAATCCGAAGCTGTTTGATGGGCCGATCCTGAGCTTTGTGCGGGTGGAGGCGGAGGGTGACGGCTGGTTGATCGAGGCGAAGGTGGAGAGCTACATGCGGCTGGTCACGCGGGTCGGGGGCGTGTGCCACCTCGCGGTGACGGGCGTGCTGCGTTCAGGCAGCCAGGTGCTGTTGGGCAGGCGAGCCGAGCAGACGGGGGTGCATCCGGGTGCGTGGGAGTTTGTGCCCGCGGGCGGCATGGAGGTGCCTCGGGGCGACATGCTGCGGGGCGAGGCGTTCGGCGAGCAGTTTGAGGCGGAGCTCAAGGAGGAGATTGGTGGGGCGCTGATGGTGGAGCGGGAGACGGGCGGGCCGCGGCTGCTGGGCCTTGTGGTGGACCCATCGGTGCCCAGCGCCGATGTGGTCATCGAGGCCCGGGTGGCTCGCGGTGGCCCGGCGGTCGAGGGCGGCTGGGAGCACGACGAGCTTCGGTGGGTCGAGGTGGGGGCGTTGGCGTCGTTTGCGCGCGAGATGCGGTGCATCCCGACGGTGGCTGCGATCGCTCGTGCTCTGTGAGGCGGGCTTGACGGGGGCGGGTGGGGGTCCCGCACAGGCAAGCCGTTCAGAGCCCGGAGGGGTCCGGTGCAAAAAAGAAGCGACCCCTGCGTGAACAGGGGTCGCT
>CAZSBR010000301.1:0-2536 GCA_964605165.1 uncultured Phycisphaeraceae bacterium | reverse complement strand
TCGGCCGTACGGAAGAAGCGGTAGGACGCCCAAGGCGTTCGACACTTAATTCCCACCCATTCAGCGTCACTATTTGATGACACCCCCATCGCTTCGATGGGGGGTTTTTCGCTTTTGACACACAAAGGAGATCCCCATGCCCATGACGATCAACGTCGGCCTGTCGCGCAAGCGTTCGGCCAATTACAACTCCGACGGCGTCACGATCAGCCTCAGCGCCGAGCTCGATCAGTCGCTGCTCACCCAGCCGTCGCGCCTGCAGGGCGAGGTGGCCAAGCTGTACACGCAGGCCCGCGCCGCCATCGAGCGCGAGTCGTGCGGCGAGGAGCCCGCGCCGACCGGCGGGCGCTTCGCTTCGCACTCGAACGGCCACGCCCGATCGAATTCCGGCGGTGTCCGCCCGATCACGGCGAGCCAGACCCGGGCGCTGCACGCCATCGCCTCCAAGCACCACCTCGAGCTGGACGTCGTCTGCGAGGAGCGGTTCGGCAAGCGTCACGGCGAGCTGAGCATCCGGGAGGCGTCGGAGCTGATCGACCACCTCAAGCAGGAGGTGGCGTAGCCGTGGGCGCGTGCGAGTACCTGAGCTGGTCGCGGGTTCAGCTCTACCTGCGGTGTCCTCGCGCGTTCAGGTACCGGTACGTCGAGGAGGCTCCGAGCGCATTCACCTCTTCGGCGCTGGTGCTGGGCTCGGCGGTGCACGATCTGGTCGGCGAGCACTACGGCAGGCTCATGGCGGGTGAAGCCGCTGAGGAGCCAGATGCGTCCGCCTTCATCGGTGCCTGCTTCGACGAGGCGGACCCCGCCGTGAAGTTCGGGACCAAGGAGGACCGCGACGGCCTGTGCGATCTTGGCGCGTCCATGACCAGTGCGCTCATCGACCACGATCTGCTCGGCGACACCTGGTCTGTCGCGGGTGTCGAGGAGCGTGTCGAGGGACCGCTCCTGGACGAGGCCCCGCCCTTCGTCGGCTACCTCGACCTCTTGCTGGTCGACGGCGACGGGCAGACGGGCGTGATCGACTTCAAGACCACCCGTTCGAAGTGGACCGGCTCCACCCTGCGCGAGTATTCGGGCCAGCTCGTGCTCTACGAGGTGCTGCTCGGAGGTGACACCGCCCACCGCTCGTTCGTGACCGTGACCAAGGCGAAGACGCCAAAGGTCCAGCAGCTCACCGTCAACGGAAGCGAACAGGGGCGAGAACAGCTGCACGAGCAGGTGCGGCACGTCTGGCGCGGCATCGAGTCGGGGGCGTTCCCCGCCCACCCCGGCTGGGGCTGCGGCTACTGCGGGTACCAGGACCGGTGCCCGCACAGCACGGCCTGATCGAGACACAACCACAAACGAAAGGACTGACGACATGAGCGTGCATATGCGCGATCGGTACGGGTACGACGACGAGGACGACCGCCACTACGACCAGCGGATCAAGCACGAGGCCTTCAGGATCGCTCGCCATCAGGCCGGGCTGATCCTGAAGCGCTGCGTGCTGACCGCCTGCGCGCTGCTGGCGATCCTCTGCAGCGGGACGGCGGCCTTCATGGCGTGGCAGGGCTCGCCCTTCTTCACGGGCGGCGCCTGGCTGGCGTGCAGCCTCGGCATCGTGGCGCTGCTCAGGCCGGCGCTCAGCGCCGCGACCGGCGGCTGATCCACACCGCTTCTCACCACACACATCACACAGAAAGGCGACCTCGATGGTCTACATCACCGAGCGGGACATCCCCGCGCACGAGCGGCACCTGGTGCCGTTTCAGAGTGAGCGGACGGCGTGCCGCACTCCGCGCTCCGACGAGCGTGACACGGCGCCCGCACGCACCGCGTCCCACACCCATCCCACCACCCACACAAGGAGCACCACCCATGGCTCATGAGCTCACCCAACACGAAGACGGCCGGGTCGAGATGTTCAGCGCGGGGCCGACGCCCGTCTGGCACCGGCTCGGCCAACGCACCGACGAGGCGGTCGACTGCACCGAGGCCCTGCGGCTCGGCGGACTCGACTGGGGCGTGGAGACGCGTCCGGTCAGTGTCGAACACGAGGGCGCCCACGACCCCATCACGACGCACCGCGCGGTGGTGCGGACGGATACCCAGCGGGTGCTGGGCGTGGTCTCGCACCGGTACACACCGATCCAGAACACCGAGGCCTTCGAATGGCTCGACTCCGTCACGGGGAGTGGCCTGGCCGCGTACGAGACCGCCGGATCCATCCGCGGCGGCAAGGTCGTCTGGATGATGCTCCGGCTGCCGGAGGAGCTGCGTGTTGCCGGCACGGACGACGTCACGCGGCCGTACCTCCTCGCCTGCAACAGCCACGACGGGACGCGTGCTCTCAGAGTGCTCCGGACCGGGGTCCGCGTGGTGTGCAGCAACACCCTCACGTGGGCGCTCGGCTCCGGCGTCGGGATCTCGCTGCGTCACACGGGGCGGACCACGCAGCGGCTTGAGGACGCCCGCCGGGTGCTCGGCCTCGCCTCTCGTGGGTTCCGGCACATGAACGAGGAGATGAACGCGATGGCCCGGGTGCAGCTGGGCA
>CAZSBR010000300.1:0-2550 GCA_964605165.1 uncultured Phycisphaeraceae bacterium | reverse complement strand
CTCCCCAAGCGTGGCCGCCACCGCGAGCACACCCCCGTGCGCCTTTGCCCATGCAAGCAGGCCGTCCGCCGCCGCTGTGATCTCGTCCGTCGTGTGGGTGTTGTCGTTCGTCATTCGATGCTCCGTTAGTACCCCAATGAGTCAATACGGCGTACATAGCGGTGCGTCGGATCGAAGGCAAGGATCCATCCGCGGCGAACTCGACAATTTCGAGATGAGATCGGAGCCGCTGCAGGATCCAGCCCAAACCGCCATGGATCCTGACGGGAATCGCTGATTCTCGGGTACGCGAGCATGCACGCCAAGACACAGATCCGGCGTACCATGACCCTCATGCCGAGAGCAGGTACACCAAATCAGTCATGGCGTGATGTACTTGATGAGGTACGCGAGCTCGCGTCGCGCACGGGTACGGGCCGCACGAAACTACTCCGCAAGCTCGACGAACTCGATCTCGCGATGACCAGTGAGATCGACACCCTGGACGACGCGCGCCGCCGGCGGATCGTCGGCCCCCGTGCCCGCGTGCGGGCCGCCACCTACACCGTCGAAGAGTCACGCCGCGGCCCCGCTCTCATTGAGATCCGCCCCGGCGCGGCGGCGAGACCGTACAAGGTGCCGCTGCCGTACTACAGGGCGGTGGCCGCAGAGGTCGCGTCCACCGCGGAGCCGCAACTCTTCGCCACCATCAAGGCTGCTGCGAGCCGTGGGCTGGGTGAGGAGCTGCCCGACTACGCCGCCGCGTCTCGCTGCGATTCTGGTCCGCCTCAGGTCTCGTCAATCATGAGGGCGCACGGTTCACACGCGTCGGCACCAAGGCAGAGTTCACGCGTCGGGTGCGGGACGCTTGGAAGAGCGCTTCTTCCGCCCCCTTTGAGGTCCGTCCAGATTGAAGTACTCGCCGAGCTGGTCGAGGGCCTCGAAGAGTGCCGTCAACTCCTGCTCGCGGTAGTGGCGAGCGAGCCGTTTGTCGCCGTGGGCGAGGTACTGGTCGACGACATGTGGCGCAGTGCCGAGCACGATGCGTTCAAGCTCTTGCGCGCCGGTTGACCGGAACGACTTGGCCGTACGCCTGGGGTCCTCGTTTTTCTCCTTCGTGAGCACGCTATCAACGAACGCCGTCAGCTCCCGGCTGATATTGCTGTACCCCTTCCCAAACAGCAGCTTGTCGGGTGTTGTCTTGGCATGGTCTTCGAGGAGAGTCCTGGTCACCGGCCAGAGCTTGTGAGCCTGAGCGGCCTTGGTCTTGTTCCGTTGACGCCGGATCTCTCCCCTGTCGAAGTCGACGGCATCCCGTTGAAGCGTGCGGAGATCCGCTGCCCGGTACCCGGCATTCAATCCCAATGCCATCACCAGCTTCATCCGAGGATCAGCCTTCTTCCACAGCCGGTGAATCTCGTCCAGCGTGAAGAACGTTGGTGATGGCTCGTCCTTTCCGATCCGCGACCAGTGCCGATCGATCGCCCGTGGAAGCACACCGAGGTAGGCGTTCTTGACGAGGTACTCGCAGAACAGGCGGGCCTTGTCGAGCCGGCCCTTCGCCCACCCCTTGGAGAGCTCCCGCTCGTTCATCTCCTCGATGATGTGTTCGCGGTAGTCCGCCACGGCGCGCCAGTTGGCTTCGAGGTCTCGTGTCAGAAGGATCGGCGGATCGTTCTCGGCGAGGAACTCGATGAACGGATCGATGTTGGTCTCGAATGACCCAATGTGACTCGACGATTGCTTTGCGGACTTCTTCTCGTTCTCGATTGCCTCGATCCACTTGATCTTGATCTCTTCCAAGTTGGCGTTCGCATCGGTGACCGCCGCCCGCCCGTGGGCGGCGAGCATCGCCTCCAACTCCTCGATCCGGTCCTTCAGGATCTTCACTTCGAGCTTGCGGACTTCTCCCTGGGCCGCGTCGAGCAGGAGCTGCGGCACATCTTCCTCGATGAAGATCTTGTCGATCACCACCTGGTAGGGCTGCTTGAAGAAGACATACAGCTCCTCGACCTGCTTGGCGACCTTGCGGAGCCCGCCCCCGACACTGATAGCGTGTTGGACGATCCGTGAATCCGCTTCGGCTCGCTCTCGGCATGTGACGGCTTCCAAGATGGCGTCCGCCTTCGCGACCTCATCATCCGGACCCTCGGCCCCCTTGCCGACGTAGAAGACCTGCTCCTTGCCTTCGATCTTGACGCGGTACCGCCAGCAGTTCCGCGCGGGGTACCACGAGAGCTTGGGCGGGCGCTTGCGTCGTGATTTGGTTGTGGAAGCGGGGGAGGTGCCCGATTTCAGCGTGGGCGTGCTGGGGCGGGCCTGATCAGGATCAGGTGTTGCGGAGGAGTTCTTCTTGGCCACTTGGATGTATCCGTTTGGGGCGGCGGATACGGCTCCAAGTCCGTCTCGTTTCCGCCGACAATGGACCCCAAATCGGATACACGAGTGGATACAAAGTCAAGCGGGGCCGGTGGACGATTTGCCCCAAAACGACGCAAGCCCTGCGTTGGGCAGGGCTTGCGTAAGCACGGGCGGAAGGATTCGAACCCTCAACCTCCTGATCCGTAGTCA
>CAZSBR010000299.1:0-2576 GCA_964605165.1 uncultured Phycisphaeraceae bacterium | reverse complement strand
AAGCAACTTCCTCGACGATCTCAATCCTGACTCGCTGACAGTGCTCACCGATTGCAAGGCCGAGACGAGCCTGCAGACCGCCCAGCTCGATGAGCCCGTCTGGGGCGATGGCATCCGCCGCTACCAGTTCGAGCGGCAGGGCTACTTCTGCGTCGAGCGCGAGGGCAAGGAGATGGTCTTCAACCGCGCGGTGAGCCTCAAGGACTCATGGGCCAAGCAAGCGGGCAAGGACTGAGCCGGCGCACGCATGTGCGGAGCCCGGGCTCACTTGTCTGCTTGCAGATGCGCTTCGACGAACCAGAGCTGCTTATCGAGCTCGCGGATGATCTCGGTGTAGAGATCCTCGGTACCCGCATCGCCCAGATCGCTGGCGATCTCGATGTTCTTTCGGCACAGCGCGTTGAACGCTGCGATCCGGTCGGCCACAGCCTTGGTGTGATCGGGGCCGGTGGTGATGTCGTGCGGATAGGCATCGAGGCGGCTCTTCGAAGCGGCATCGCGCGCAGCGCCGGTCACCACGCCGCCGAGGGCTGCGGCTCGCTCGGCCAGTTCATCGCTGAAGCCGGCGACGATCGCGGCGATCGAGTCAAACAGTTCGTGCAGCGGTATGAAATGCGGGCCCCGCACGTTCCAGTGGGCAAGCTTGAGCTGCGTTCGCAGATCGACAGCATCGCACAGCGATTGATCGAGAATCTCGATGAGCTTGCGGCGTGCATCGGTGGGCAGATCGTGACGTGCTTCGTGCATGGTGCACCTCCACAACAGTTTAGACGGCCCATGGGAACGATCGAGTTCTTGCCTCTACACTGATGTCATGAGCCTCACAGTCTTCGGAACGATCTGTATCGACACCATCGAAATCCCCGGCGGCATCGTCCGCGAGGGCATCCTCGGCGGATCCTGCACTTACTTCGCAGCTGCGGCGTCGTTCTACACGCCCGTGCGGCTCGTCGCAGCGGTCGGCGAGGATTTTCCCGCCGAGTTCGAAGCCCAGATCAAGAGCTTCGAGGGTGTTGACACCGCCGGACTCGAACGTCGCGGCGGATCCAAGACCTTCCGCTGGGGCGGCAAGTACCAGGAGAACATGGACGAACGCGACACCACCTTCACCGAGCTTGGTGTGCTCGCTGAAGCGCCGCCCGCGGTGCCCGAGGACTACCGCAACTCGCGGGTCCTGTTCCTTGCCAACAGCCATCCGAGTGTGCAGGCCGGCATGCTCGATGAGTTCCCCGACCGTTCCATCGCGGTGGCCGACACCATGGACTTCTGGATCGATGGCGCACGGCCGGAGCTTGACGCGCTGATCGGCAAGATCGATGGACTCGTGCTGAACTTCGACGAGGCCGAGCAGTTCACGGGCAAGCGCAACCCCGTCACCGCGGGCAAGCACATGCTCGACTACGGCCCGCGCTTTGTCGTCATCAAGAAGGGCGAGCACGGCTGCATTCTCGTGCACCGTGATGGCATCGCCGCGATGCCCGCATTCCCCGCCGAGAAGGTCGTCGACCCGACCGGTGCGGGCGACAGCTTCGCAGCAGGCCTGATGGGCTCGATCGCTGCGGGGCTCGAGGCAGATCCGTCGATGGATCCCGGGAGCTTTGAGAACCTCCGCCGCGCATGCGTGCACGGCACGGTCATCGCAAGCTTCACCATCGAGGACTTCAGCCTCGAACGCCTGCGCTCGCTGACCGCTGCTGAACTCAACGACCGTGACCGCGCGTTCCGCAGCATGCTTCGCGTCGACTGAGAAGAGCGGCGCTTACACGGGCAGCTTGGCGGGCGCTGATCGCGGCTGGGCCACGCCCAGACCCGGATAGTCCTGCAGGGCCGAGGCGGTGATCCCGCCGGCGCGCTGGGCCTCGATTGCACGCACCATCGCGGATGCGGCGGTCAGCGTTGTGACCATGGGGATGCTCAGCCGGACCGCGGTGGAGCGGATCTTGCCTTCGTCCGTGTTCCAGCCGGTGCGTGTGGGCGTGTTGATGACGAGCCCGATCTGACCGTTGGACATGAGGTCGAGCACGTTCGGGCGCGCGCCCTGCGCGATCTTCTGCAGGATGGTCGGCTTCATGCCGTGGCGTTCGAGCTCGTGTCCCGTGCCCGCTGTGGTGAAGACCTGGTAGCCCATCACGAAGAGGCTTCGCGCGATCTCGACGACACTCCGCTTGTCGTCGCTCCGCACGCTGAGGAAGACGCCGCCCTCCATGGGCGGAGCGATGCCCGCGCCGTGCATCGCCTTGAGGTACGCCATCGGCATCGAGAGATCGAGGCCCATCACCTCGCCGGTCGAGCGCATCTCGGGTCCGAGCACGAAGTCCACACCCGGGAACTTCTGGAACGGGAACACCGGTGCCTTGACCGCAAACGTTCCGGTGTCGGGCACTTCCTCGATGCCCTGTGAGTCAAGGCTCTGGCCCATCATCGACTTGGCCGCGGCCGATGCCCACGCGACACCCTTGGCCTTGCAGACGAACGGCACGGTTCGGCTTGCACGTGGGTTGACCTCGATGATGAAGAGATCACCATCGCGCAGCGCAAGTTGCAGGTTCATCAGGCCGCAGACTCGAAGCTCTGTG
>CAZSBR010000298.1:0-2577 GCA_964605165.1 uncultured Phycisphaeraceae bacterium | reverse complement strand
GAGAGCTCGTAGCGATACTTGCCGTAGTCCATGATCTTGCAGACAGGCGGTCTGCTGTCGGACACGATCTCTACAAGATCAAGCCCGCGCTCTTGGGCCATGCGCACAGCATCGTGCGTATCAAGCACGCCAATCTGTTCGTTGTCAGGACCAACGACTCGGATAGGCGAGATGCGGATCATGTGGTTGACGCGTGTGCGGCGGACCGGCCCCGCGTCTCTGAAGAACTTTCGACCTCGGATATTCAGGCTCCTTATCAGGCGCGGGACACCGCGCACAAACTCACTTCACTCGCCCCGGAGCGGGACCGGATGGCACGCTCGGGCTCTATCAGGGTATTCGCTCGTGCCCCCTGGAACAAGGGACAACCAGCAACTCTGGGGGATCTCTTCGGCTCATCGAACCAGCAACAGCACAAGATTTGCCGCCATGCTCAGCAGGGCCAGGGCGGCCACGACGAGGAAGGCCGGGTGTACCAGTGGGTTGGAGTCATGCCCGGAAGGGGTCGGTTCGGCTAGCTCTGCTGGCGCCGAAGCCTCGGCAGCGACGATGTCTTCGAGCGAGGCTCCCGAGCCCAGGCCCTTGTGAGCGATCGCCGGCGTGGTTCCGGCGCGAACGTCCTTGAGATCCAGAAGCAGATCCGCACACGACGAATACCGCTTGCGGACACTCTTGGCCATCATCATCTCGATGACTTCGCTGATGCCCGCCGAGAGCTTTGGATTGACGTGGTCCGGGGGCACGAGGTCGCTCTTGAGATGCTTGTGCATCACCGCCGAGGGGTTCTTGCCCTCGAAAGGCACGCTGCCCGTCACCATGTGGTAGAGCGTCGCCCCGAGCGAATAGATGTCCGCCGGTGGCCCCACCGTCTTCTCGCCACGAATCTGCTCGGGGGAGATGTAGTAAGGCGTGCCAAAGGCCTTGCCAGCTTCTGCCTCCGCCGCATCCTTGTCCGACACGGCGCGGGCGAGGCCCATGTCCGCCAGCTTGGCGACACCATCCGAGGTGAGCATGATGTTCTTGGGCTTCACGTCTCGGTGGATAAGACCGCGCTGGTGCGCATGGTGCAGGGCCTCGGCCATCTGCATCGCGATCTCGATGGCTTCAGTTTCCTGGTAGCGCTTGCGCTTCATGATCTCGTCGTAGACGGTCGTGCCGTCGACGAACTCCATCACGAAGTAGTGGTATTCATTGGCCTTGCCCACATCGAAGGCTTGCACGATGTTCGGATGGTTGAGCTGGGCAGCAGCCCGGCCCTCGGCGTAGAACCGCTCGACGAACTGCTCGCTGCTGGTGAACTTCTGTGGCAGCACCTTGATGGCCACCAGCCGGTCGAGGCTGAGTTGCCGCGCCTTGTACACCGTCGCCATCGCCCCCGCACCGAGCTTGGAGAGGATCTTGTAGCCCGGGATCTGCTGGCCCGAGCGTTCGGCCTCGATCATCTGGCGAAGCCGCGCGATCTGACGCCGAGTCACGAACTCGTTGTCGACCAAGATGTGCGCGAGCGAACGGTGTCCCGGCCCGCCCGAGCCCTCCTTCGACCGAGTCAGGGCCCGCTGGACCTCATCCTCGGTGGCCAATCCCTGCTCGACGACCATCCGCCCCACCAGCGTGTCGAGGTTCGTGCCCCCTTTGGTGGCCTCCTTGAGGGCCTGCTCAGTCGCCTCGACCGACGGAGGAGCGTCCACAGCCACGGGACGGGTTTCCTCCGATGATGGTTGGTCCGCGCTGGATCCTGAATCGGTCGTCATGGCTCTGTAGACTCTACGCGACGGCTGGCAATGTGCTCCCCAAATGCGGCTCCGAGCATAGCGCGCACGCCCGGTAACAGACCACGATCCGTTGGTTTCGTCCCGCTGTTCCCGTTACAGGAGGTATGGTATCAGGAGTGGTCGGATTTGCTCTGAAAGGCCCGCTATGACACACGCAGCAACCACACTCCGGCGGCCCGGCGGGTTCACACTCATCGAACTCCTCGTCGTCATCGCCATCATCGCTCTCCTTATCGGCATCCTGCTGCCCGCACTTGGCAAGGCCCGTCAGGCAGCCCAGAAGACCGTCAGCCTCGCCAACGTCCGGTCCAACGCCGTCATCCACGCCAACTACGTCAACTCAAACCGGGACGATCTGATCAATCCGTTCCTGCTGTCCAGCGAGCCGCGGCATCGCAATTCCGACTCTTGGCTGTGGGTTCGCGATCGGATCGGCCAGCGAGGCTGGACCTACGCCAGCGGGCAGACCGAGCCGTACGGCTTCCACTGGCTCGCGCACACGCTCTACGACGAAGATGTCACCTCGTCGCGCCTCAAGACCATTCATGCCCCGGGCGACAAGGCGCTGATCAACTTCCTCGCTGACAACCAGGACGCAAATGCTCAGACCAACTTCGAGTGGATCTTTCCCTCGAGTTACTGGTACCCGCCGGTTTTCTGGCAGAGCCCCGAACGCTTTGAGTCAACCGAGCGGTCCACAGCGGGGCGTGCGGATCGGTACTTCATCGAGCGTCACCGGCTGTCTGCTGTGCTCTGGCCGGCGCGAAAGGTCCTGTTGTTTGAGTCGAAGGACTACGCCAACCCC
>CAZSBR010000297.1:0-2614 GCA_964605165.1 uncultured Phycisphaeraceae bacterium | reverse complement strand
GCTTGCGTCATGACGCAAGTATTGTGCCCATCGCTCGCGCGGTCAAGGCCGAGAAACGAGATTCGCTGAGTACGCGATGCCCAGCGGCTTTCGACTCCGGCACATCCGACGCCAAAGGCCACCTCTTCGACACCCGCTCCTACTCCGTCCAAACCCCGCGGCACAACGCGGCGGCGAAGCAGTCGCAGCCCCTCACTCAACACTGATAAACAAGAACAGCCGCGAAACACGCCCCATTCGGCGTCCTTCGCGGCTGTTCGTCGGGCCGTATCAAACGGCAAAGCGGAGAGGGGGGGACTGATCTGCGGCGGTCCCGCGGGCGGGTTCGAATTGCGGCATCGTGTCCTTAAGCTTGTTGTTCCAATGCGTTAGCACCACGTCGTTCTTCCGGCTCGAACACGCGTTTTGCCGGCTTTGAACCTCGGGACTAGGGCAGTAATAGGGCAGTCGCCGAGGCAGCTTCTGCTCGTTGGCGGCACGCCCTCCAGCGGCCGGCGATTGGGGCTGCTGCGATGTACCGAACAGTTGCCAGCTCAAGAGTGGAACGCGCCGGCGCCGCGGTGTACACCTCGGCATGCCCAAGATCACCCTCGCGGAAGCCCGGGCTGCCGGTGAAGAGCTCGGCCTGCCCCCGATCATCACGCTCGAAGAGGCCGCCCTCGTGGCCCGGCAGTCGGCGTTCACGATCAAGTGGAAGGTGTCGGAGGGCTACTTCCCGAAGAGTGCCCGCCCGGGCAAGCCGCTTCGGTTCTGGCGGGACAAGTACATCGTGGAGCTGATGCAGGAACGCCGGCGGTGATCAGCCCATCGGCGAATGCGGCATCGATCAGGCTTCAATCAGCGTCCGTAATTCTTTGAGAGCTTGATCCGCGTCGTGCCCGTGATTCGCGATGGCATCGAGCAACTCGGATGGCGTGCGGGTATCGATTACCGGAACCTTGTTTGGGTTCACCGCCTTGAGATCAAACACCGCGTTCTCGATTGCTTCGGCTTTGGAGAGCGCGTCGCGACGCTCTTTACTGAGGCTCTTGATCTCGTCCTCGACCAGCGCGATTGCGTCCTTGTCGCGGTCTCGGGCCTTTGGCTGTTTCAACTCCTTGAGTCGAGCCTTCTGCTCGTCAATCTCGATCTGCTTGACCCGTGCGAGCTCCTTGAGCGGTGCGGCGTCCTCGGCAGCCTTTGCTTTGCGCTCATCAAGGTCGATGGTCCAAGAGCGTTCACTGTCGGCGCGTTTCGGGAGCAGTTCAAAGAACTCGTCGAAGTGCGCCATTGTCATCGGCGACTTCTTTCCGACCTTTATGTCGGACAGGTCGTAGTACCAGATCCGCTTCGTTGGCTTTCCCTTGGTGAAGAAGAGCAAGTTGGTCTTGACACCCGCTCCGGCGGCGGTGAACACGCCGCCCGGTAGCGAGATCACGCACCACAGATCGCACTCGTCTGTCAGCTTCCGCTTCGTCTTGACGAACGCATCCTCGTTCGTCCGAAAGAGCACGCCTTCGTCGATCACGACCCCGCAGCGCCCGCCGTGCTTGAGCGAGCGGATGAAGTGCTGCATGAACAGCACCTGCGTGGCGCTCGTCCGGTAGTCAAAGTTGGTCTGGGCGGCCTTGCTCTCTTTACCCCCAAACGGCGGGTTGGTGAGGATCACGTCAAACTGCGTCGGCGCACCCTGGAAGAGCCCGCCGTACACCTCGTCGCCTGTTAGTGCATTGCCGTGCCAGATGTTCGGACGATCGATGCCGTGCAGAATCAGGTTCGCGAGCCCGATCGGATAGATCAGGTTTTCCTTCTCCCGTCCCCAGAAGGTCTCGTGCTTCAGGCGCTCCACGGCATCCGCTGACACACGCTGACCGGCCTTAGGCTTCATGTACTCCGCGGCCTGCGCGAGGAAGCCGCCGGTGCCGCAGCAGGCGTCGTACACGGTCTCGCCGAGCTTGGGATCGACGATCCGGACCATCGCCCGGATGACCTCGCGCGGCGTGAAGAACTGCCCGGCGTCGGAGCCCTTCTCGCCCATCTTGAGCAGCAAGCCTTCGTAGACCTGGCTCAGCGTAAAGACATGCTGGTCGCTCACAGCCTCGTTGCTGATCTCGTGGACCTTGTCGAGCACGTCGAGCAGGTTCCGCTCGGTGTCAATCTTCACCCGGTCGACACCGGACATGATCTCGGAGATCACCTTCTGCCGGCTCGTCGCCTGCGGGTTCTCCCGGAGCCCTTTCAGATACGGGATGAGCTCGGTATTGACGAACGACATGAACGCCTTGTTACCCGCGTCGTCGAGCTCCTTCCGCTTGTTGGACCAGTCCGGGCCCGCGTCCTTCGGCGCCGGCGCCGCCCAGTCCTTCCAGCGATACGGCGCCTTGATCGAGTAGCTGTACCGCGCACCGACGGCCTCGGCCTCCATCGCCTCGCGATCTTCAGCTTCATCCAAGATCCGAAGGAAGAGGATCCAGGTCAACTCGGGGACATACTGCAGCGCGCTCGCGACATTGCCGCGACGCATGATGTCACAGATCGACCAGATGGCCTGATCCACGCTCTGCTGCGTCGAGTGTCGCTTCTTGCCGTTCGTCTTTGCCTTCGAGCTAGCACGCTTCGCCATAGGGGCGATTGT
>CAZSBR010000296.1:0-2615 GCA_964605165.1 uncultured Phycisphaeraceae bacterium | reverse complement strand
GTGATGGTGGCGGACCACGCATCGCCATCCTTCTTGATCTCGATGCCGAGCTTGAACTCGTCGCTCAGCAGGGCGTTCCATGTGCCCGGCATGGACTTGCCGGGCTTGAGTTCGTCCTCGCTGGCCGCGTCATCCTGCTCGATGCGCGAAGCCGACCAGGTGAACGTGCGCCCATTGGGGCGAACGCCCGAGCCCGTCAGGTTGTCATCGGCGTTGAGCACACCGGTGAGGATGGACGCGCCCTGCTCGCCCTCGGCTGTGGGGTCGTCGTAGAGGAAGCTGATCGTGCCGTCGGGACCACGGTTGATGCTGCGGGCCTTGGTGGTGATGGTGTCGCCCGCGTCGTTGGTTTCCTGGATCTTGATGGCTGAGCCATCGACGTGGAGTTCGATGTTCAAGCGGCCCGTGCCGGCGAGGGCCCACACGCCGTCGATCGTCGGGGCGTCGGGCATGCTGATGACCGAGCGGTGTCCATCGATGAAGACGTCGAGGATCCGGGGCGCATCGCTCTTGGTCGAGCGTGCACGGGCGTCGAAGAGGTCGCCGGTTGCGACGACGAGGCTTGCGCGCTTGCCGGCCTCGATGGTGCCGAGGTCGCCATCCACGCCGAGGACCTTGGCGGGGTTGGTCGTGAGCATGGCCAGTGCAGCTTCGCCGGTGAGTCCGACCTGCATGGCGTGGGTCAGGTTCTTGGTGAAGCTCTCATCGCTGCGCAGGCCGCTGGTGGTCAGCGCGATGGGCACGCCCGCTTCATGGAGTCGGCGCGCGTTGGTCGGCGCCTGCTCCCAGGTCATCAGCGTGCCAAGGTCCGTGTCCTCGGCGCGGCCGACGGTGGAAACATCCGGCGTGCGCGGCAGCGTCAGCGGCAGGATGAGCGCAAAGCCATCGCGGTCGGCAAGGTCCGCGATCGCGTCCAGCCGGCGAAACTCCGTGCCTGTGCCCACCGCGAGCATCGGGCGGCCAAACTCGTCAGCGATCTTGGCTGCGCGGAGCACATCAAGCTCGTCGCTCGTCCTGAAAACCAACGGCAGGTCGGCCATGTCCACGAGGTCCATCACGCAGTTCTCGCCCGCGTGCTCCTCCTTGTTGGCCTTCATGTAGTCCGCATCCGAGAGCGTCTGGCGGATGAGGCTGATCGCGCCCATCTGGCTCGTGGGGTATGACCGGCTGCCCCACCCGCTGCTGGACATGCTCATCGCGTGGTAGACATCGGGCACATACACCGCAGCCGTGCGCTCGCTGCGATGCGTCTCCTCGGGCGACAGCGCAACGACCGCAGCCCGGCCGGCGAAGATGCCGCCTTCGGGGGCGACGGCCGCTGTGGCAAAGCCCATCGAGCGGAGCTTCTTCTTGTCGCCCTCGCTCAGGAGCGTGCTGTCGGCGGCCCGGCGCTGGGGCATGACATGCTCACTCCAGTGCGCGCCGGGGCTGTCGGCATCCGGTGCATCGACATCCACGCCCACGTGCGCATCGATGAAGCCCGCGTAGATGTGGGCATCGCCCAGGTGGTGGACACGGGCCGCGCCCCAGTCCTGGCCATCGGGGTTGCGAACGACCCGCGCGATGCGGCCATCCTCGATGACGATCGCAGCAGCGATCGGCTCGGCCCCGGGCCGAACGTGCACATGCTCAGCGATCAGCACCGTGCTGCCGGGCTGGGTTCGCTGCGGACCATTGGGTGGCGGGTTGAGGGGCGAGGGCTGGGTGACCTGGGCCAACGCGGGGGCAACGGTGAGGGAAATCGCCGCCCACAGGATGGCGAAAAACGGACAGGCATGTCTGAACATGCTCAGAGCGTATCGGCTGGCGCTCAGCCGTAAAGGCCCTGTTCGAAAAACGCATCGCCCCGAGGCGGGATGGCCACCTCGGGGCGTGCGCGGATCACGTTGAACAACTGGTTCAGCGGCGGCGGCGGGCGATGGCCAGGCCGCCCAGCGCGAGGAGGCCTGCCGAGGCGGGGGTCGGCACGACCCGGACGGTCATCGAAGCGCTGCCGAGCGAGGCGTTGCTGACCTTGTCGAAGACCGCAAGCTCGAAGGTGTAGTCGCCCTGGTCGAAGGCGTCCCACTGCGTGGCGAGGTTGAAGGGGAAGAAGCCGAGGTTCTGGGAGCTCTGCAGCACGCTCAGCCCGCTGGGCAGCGGGGCGATCAGGTCGTCGGTGGTGGAACTGAAGGGCGGGGGCGTGACATCGGGGTCGGCTGCGAGGTTGGCGATGGTGAGTTGGACGCGCACGGAGTCGGTCACGCGGGTGCCGAGGTCGATGGAGGAGTCGAAGTTCCACCATGCGTCGTCGCTGAGGGGAGCGCCGCTGGCACCGCTGATGGGGCTGAAGCCCTCCTGCACGATGTACAGCGCCCCGCTGCCGCCGACGTTGGCATCGCCGAAGAAGCGTTCCTTGGCCTTGATGCCGATCTCGACGATGTTGCCGTTCGCTTCCTGCGTGCGGTTGATGGAGAAGTTGGTGTTGGAGTTGCCATCGCCCGGGGTGAAGGGGATGTTGAGCTCGGCGCGGGTGAACGTGCCGAGCTGGGCAGTGGCAGCCGGTGCCATGCCGGCCAGTGCGATGAGGCAAGCGGTGAGCGAGGTCTTGATCGTCATGTCTCTGTCTCCTTGTG
>CAZSBR010000295.1:0-2652 GCA_964605165.1 uncultured Phycisphaeraceae bacterium | reverse complement strand
GCGCTGGGCAAGGCCCGCGACGCCGCCCGCAGGACGACCTGCGATGTCCAGCAGCGATCGCTGCTCACCGCGTTCATGACCTACGCCAACGACGAGAAGGACGTGCTGCCCGACCCCAACTGGGGCCGGCGAGCGCCGTACCGCGCCACGGGCGATCGCCCCAAGGGCTGGCTGCTCGATGATGGGCTCTTCGATCACGCGGTGGGCGATGAGACCAACCCCGGTGCGGGAGCCGCCACGGGCGCAGCGTGGGAGTACCTCGGAGGCCAGCCCTACCTCGAAGATGACCAGGACCCGACGGGCCCGGCACCCGAATCACTCTCGCGCGATCCCATCGCCTCGACCTTCCGCTGCCCGTCTCACCGCAACGAAACCGAGTGGCAGGGCACCGAGCGCATCACCAGCTACGTCGTCAACGGCGCGGTCCGCGGCTATGGGCGGCGCGACGTCTCCTTCCGCGTGGATCTCTTCCTGCCCGATTCGGTCATCCTCTGGGACACGGACGAGGACCTTGAGGGCCGATCAGGAGCGCCGTGGAACGACGGCTCGAGCTTCCCCACCGAAGGCATCAGCGATCGGCATGGGCAGGGCACGACCGTCGGGCGCGTCGATGGCTCGGTCGTCTGGCTGCTGCGCTCGGACTTTGACGACCTGGCCTTCAACGACCCCAAGCGCAACAAGCTCTGGTGCAACCCGGGCGACAAGCGAGGCAGGTAAGCCGGCTCACGGCTTCACCACCGCTGCGTCGCCGCGAATGATCGCGTGCGCGCCTTTGCCCGAGGTGTCGTACAGGAAGGGCCCCTGCGCTTCATCCATGTGGAGCAGCAGCAGCGTGGCGTCGGTCGCGCTGAGCCGCCGAGCAGGGGTGAAGGTGTCGGTGTAGAGGGCCCCGGTTGAGAGACGCACCTCGTCGATCTGGCCATCGAAGGCCGAGACAGCGTTGCCATTGTCATCGACGTCCGCGCCGACGATCAGCGGCAGGCTGTTGGTCGTGCGCTCGCCGCGGGCAGCAGCAGCATCGACGAGTTGGCCATCAACGTAGAGCCGGATCTCCTCACCGTCGAACACACCCGCGAGGTGATACCACCGCCCAGTCCCCAGCACGGTCTCGCCCGTGTTGACCTGCGTGTATGAACCATCGAGATGCACGCTGTAGCTCGGCTGGCCGTTGTTGACAAAGAAGCCGTACTCCGAGCCCTGCGTCTTGGCGACGAGCCCCACCCGCGAGCCGAAGGACTCGGCGCGCATCCAGCACTCGAGTGTGAACGGCCCCTGGGGCAGATCGATGAGCGTAGAGTCAATCACCGCCGCCGCGTTCTCACCTGTGGCGAGCACCGCCTCGCTGGTCGGCTGCGCCGGTGCTGCCAGACGCGGCCTCAGCGGCATGGCCATGCGCTTCTCGGGGACCGCGTAGGCAAAGCCATCGGCGAGATACTCAAAGCCCACAGCGACCTCGGGCATCCGGAAGGCACGGTCGATCGTGCCGCCGCCCATGCGCATCGCCTGCAGCATCAGCGTTCGCTCTTCGCCCGGCTCGAGCGTGATGTGCGTGTGGTCGGGGGTGAACCACCACCGGCTGTCATCGCTGTGAGGCATGGCAATCGCGCGCACGGGGCGGGTGGTCGGGTTGCGGAGGGTCATGGAGATGTCCTGCGCGACCTCACCATCTGCGGTCATCTCGAGGGGCCCCTCCATGACCATCCCGGTGTTGGCAAGCCTGCCGACCTCATCGCTCATCTGGCCCGTGATCGCGCGCACATCCTGCACCTCGCCCACGGGCAGCGACGCCATGGCGATCTGGTCCTTGCGGACGGTGATGACGTTGAAGTGGTGCAGGTAGCCAGCGTCGGGGCTCAGCCCGCGCTGGCCGCCGCCGACGGTCGCGAGCGTGACGTACTCAATGCCGTTGAACGGCCCATCGTGCCGCATGCGGTGGATGTGGCCCGCGAACACCGCCGAGACATTGCCCGCCTCGACCAGGCGGTTGTGCACGCGGTCCCAGTCGTCGCCGTAGCCCCCCTTGAGCCAGCGCGGATGGTGCAGGAACACGAAGATGTGGTCCATGTCCTCGGCAGCCGAGAGCGTCTCATCGAGCCAGGCGAACTGCTCGGGGCTCATCTTCTGCGATTCGGGCCTGCGGAAGTTCTTGACGCCCGTTTCGAGATCGCCCTCGTCGGAGTACAGCGCGATGAAGAGGCAGTTCTTGTGCTCAAAGGCGTACCACAAAGGGCCGAAGTGCATCTCGTAGTTGGCGTCGTGGTCGTTGACGGGGCGCTCGCCGTCGGGACCGCGCCAGTACGTATCGTGGTTGCCCGCCACCGGGAACCACGGGCAGAGCAGTTCATCCATGATGCCCTTGAACTCGCGCATCTCGGCCATCCACTCGGGCGTCTGGTTGTAGCCATCGATCATGTCGCCGACGGTCATCACCAGGTCCGGCTCGAGCAGGTTGGTGTTATGCACCGCATCAGCGAGGATGTTCACGCCCGCATCGGGCCCGCCCGTGCGATCGCCAAAGACGACGAAGGTGAACATCTCCTCATCGGCGGGCAGGCCGAGCGTCACCGAAGACTGCCGGCTGGTGGTGAATCGCTCGGGGTCCACCACCGTCTCGTGCGGCTCGCCGTGCTTGTGCGTGTGGCGATCGTGGAT
>CAZSBR010000294.1:0-2696 GCA_964605165.1 uncultured Phycisphaeraceae bacterium | reverse complement strand
CGCCCTCGCACATGTCGCCGGAGGCGTTTCGCAAGCGCGGCCACGAGATGGTCGACTGGATTGCGGACTACTGGCAGCGTGTGGGTTCGCTTGAAGTGCTCAGCAGCGATGCGCCGGGCGCGGGGCTTGGCCGCCTGCCCGAGATGCCGCCGATGCAGGGGCGGGGCGATGCCGGCTGGGATGCGATCTTTGAGGATCTCGGGCGGGTGATCGAGCCGGGGCTGACGCACTGGCAGCATCCGTCGTTCTTCGGGTACTTCCCTTGCAATGCGAGCGGGCCAGCGGTGCTGGGCGAGTTGCTCAGTGCGGGTCTTGGCATTCAGGGCATGCTGTGGCAGACGAGCCCGATTGCGACCGAACTCGAAACGCGGATGCTCGACTGGATGCGGATCGCGCTGGGCCTGCCCGAGCGGTTTGCCTCCACGGGCCATGGGGTGGGCGATGGGGTGGGCACTGGCGGGGGCGTGATCCAGGGCACCGCGAGCGAGGCGACGCTCGTGGCGATGCTTGCTGCGAGGCAGCGTGCGCGTGAGGCGGGCGCGCCCGACGAAGCGATGGTCGTCTATACGTCGGACCAGGCGCATTCATCGGTGATGAAGGCGGCGATGATCGCGGGCTTTGCGAAGGGGCCCGAGGATCGTTCTCGGGTGCGGTTGATCGGCACGAATGAGCGGCTGGAGCTTGACACTGAGCAACTGGCGTCCGCGATGCAGGAGGATGTCGAGGCGGGGCGGGTGCCGACGTTTGTGAGTCTCACGGCGGGGACGACCTCGACGGGGGCGTTTGATCCGATCGCTGCGGCGTGCGATGTGTGCGACGGGGTGCTGAGCCACAGGCCTTGGGTGCATGTGGATGGCGCGTGGGGCGGGGTGGCGGCGATCTGCGAGGAGCATCGGGGGTGGATGCGGGGCATGGAGCGTGCGGACTCGCTGTGCATCAATCCGCACAAGTGGCTCTTGACGAACTTCGACTGCGATCTGTTCTGGGTGGCGGACCGGGCGGCACTCATTCAGGCGATGTCGATCACGCCCGAGTACTTGCGGAACGCGGCGAGCGATGCGGGCGCGGTGATTGATTACCGCGACTGGCAGGTGCCGCTGGGCAGGCGGTTTCGTGCGCTGAAGTTGTGGTTTGTGCTTCGGCACTACGGGGTGGAGGGGCTGGCGGCATTCATTCGTGAGCACTGCGCGTGGGCGGCGTGGCTCGAGGAGCAGGTGGGGGCGGACGAGCGGTTTGAACTCGGTGCTGTGCGCTCGCTGAGTCTTTTGTGTTTGCGGCTCAAGGCGGGCGATGGGGCGACGCGGCGGCTGCTGGAGCGTGTCAACGCGAGTGGCCGTGCGTTCCTGACGCACACGGTGGTGCCGGCGGGTGGTGAAGCGGGTGAGAAGCGGTATGTGATCCGCGTGGCGATCGGGGCGACCAGCACGCGGCGGGAGCATGTGGAGGCGTTGTGGTCGTTGCTCAGGGCTGAGGCGGAGACGGCGATTGCGGAGGCCTTGGCTGCGGGCGGGGACGTCGCGGGCGGGGTAGGCTGAGGCCGATGAACGCGAGCACTCGATTCTGGCTGCGGACGGTGGTGGCGAGCGGCCTTGGCGGCGCGAGCCTGCTGGGCGGGTGTTCGGCGCCGCCGGAGAACGCCGGTCGGTTTGCGATCGAGTCCGGTCGTTACAGCCAGGCGGTGGATGTAAGCCGCGAGGTGCTTGTGGACGAGGGCTTTGAGATCGATCGCGTGGATGCGGCGGGGGGCGTGGTGACGAGCCTTCCCAAGCGGACCGCGGGGGTGGCGACACCTTGGGATGGTGAGCAGACCACCTTGCAGCAGGAGTGGGAGGACTTCATCAACCGCCAGAGCCGGGAGGTGCGGGTGGTGTTTGAGCCGGCCGACGGCGGGGATGCCACGGCGGGCGATCTGCGTGATGCGGATGCTGCGGGTGTGGGTGTTGCGGGCTATGTCGAGGTGGTGGTGCTTCGGCAGAACCGTGCGCACAGGCGTCTGGACAGCGATGTGATCTGGCTGAGCAGCTACGCGGGCGATCCGTTGATGGCTCGTCGGCATGGGACGCGGTACGAGGTGGCCCGCCAGCGCGATGGGCTGCTCGAGCGGCGGATCGCTGAGGCGATCCAGGAGCGGCTGGGCGGGGCGGGCTTGAGCAGCCCTGAAACGAGCAACAGCGAGATGCAGGGGGCGGGGCGCTAAACTCCCGGACCTTAGGAGGGCCAGACCGCGCGTGCAGACGCGCCGGCGATGGCAGAGCACGAGACATCGCGTCCTGCTTGACGCGGCGGAGCTTGTTTGAAGAGAGGATGTCGATGCCTGAGACACGCACACCCCCGGTGAATCGTGGTGCGAATGGAAGCGCCACGGCGCAGAGTGGTTCTGAGCCCAAGATCGTGATTCTCGGGGCGGGGCCGACGGGGCTGGGCGCGGGGTACCGGCTCAAGCAGCTTGGCTACAAGAACTTCAAGCTGATCGATCGGCACGACTACGTGGGCGGTCTTGCGCACTCGTTCGAAGACGAGCAGGGCTTTACGTGGGACATTGGCGGACACGTGATGTTCAGCCATTACCAGTATTACGACGACTGCTTTGATGCGCTCATGGGCGAGGAGTACACGCTCAATGATCGTGAGAGCTGGGTGCGGATGTTCGATCGGTGGGTGCCTTACCCGTTTCAGAACAACATCCGGTACCTGCC
>CAZSBR010000293.1:0-2698 GCA_964605165.1 uncultured Phycisphaeraceae bacterium | reverse complement strand
ACATCGACGCGACGCTCAAGGACTGCATGGTCTGGCGCGAAGAAGAGATCCTCGCCACCGAACTCATGAGCAAGGCGCTGCCCGGCACGCAGTTCTTCATCATGAGCCGCGGCCGCCATCACCAGACGTACCAGACACTCTTCCGCCTCATCTGCAGGCCGGACATGATGAAGGTCTACCCGAGCTTTCCCATGAGCCACGTCGTGGACATGCCCGATGTGCTCGCCGAGATCGACGCCTTCCGCGCAGCGCTCGCAGAGCACTTCGTGACCTTCGACCCGGGTGATGTCGATGAGAAACTGCTGCTCGACCGAGCGCTCGATGCAGCCAAGGAAGGCCACGTCGATTCATTCCTCGATGTCACACCCCACTCCTTCGGCGGGTCGCGCGCCGACGACGCTGAGAAGATCCGCGTCAGCGTGCGACAAGTCCTCGATATCGCGGGCGACATCGACGGCCAGATCTACATGCGGGACTTCAAGCTCATCGATCAGGCCGACATGATCGTCAGCTACATCCCCGAACTGCCCGATGGCAAGGGCGGCGGCATCCCGGGTCTCTCCAGCGGCGTGGAGCGCGAACTCCAGCACGCATGGGAGCACACCAAGGAGGTCTACGTCGTCTGGAAGCCCGCTAAGCCGCCGAGCCCCTTCATCACCGAGACCGCCACCAAGGTCTTCAAGTCCACCACCGAAGCCCTCGAATACTTCGAGAAGCAGGGCATGTTCGGGCACAAGAACCTCTTCGGGCACTGATCCGCCGGCAGAGCGTGGACAGCAAAGAGCGGGCTCTCGTGCGGCCAAGCACCCTTGAGCCCGCTCGCCCCTACACCCCTTCATGACCGGCCCCACCGCCTCCACGATCATCGCTGCCCGATGGCGCGTCTCCATCGCCCTCAAGCTCGTCGCGATGCTGCTCGCCATCGCAGCGTTCGCTTGGGCCGCCATCCGCATCCAGCCCTTTCAATATCAACAGCGGCTCGCAGCGGGAGGCTTTGCGCCGATACCCAACGCCACCGATCTTGACGCGTTCGGCGTTTCCATCGCGCTGGGTATCGCTGCTCTCCTCGTCTTTCTTGCAAGCATGTTCGCGCTGAGATGGATCGTCCCCGTGCCTCGGCCTCTCTGCCCCGGCTGCAAGTATGACATCGCCCAACCGGAAGGCTCCAACTGCCCCGAGTGCGGGCTTGCGCTCGGTCAGGAGCAGCCTCGTCGGTAAGCTGTGAGCGTGCGCTCGGCATTCGCCAACTCGCTCCGCATCGCCTTGGGCCTCCTCGCGCTGGGCTGCGCGACGAGCGTGCTCGTGGCGTGGGCATCGTTCTACTCCAAAGACACGTGGAAGCAATCGACTGGTGGTGGAGTTTCGAGATTCGTCGACGATGAAACCATGAGCGTGTGGGCGTGGGTGCGTTGGCCCGGTGTTATTGGGGCCGTGTGTGTAGACATCGCTTCTGCATCCGACCCCAAAGCCACTCGAGTGAACAATGCATTTGGTGCGTTCCCCTCTCACACGGGTCGCTTCCTTCACGACGCGCGTTCGCTGGTCGTTGTCCCTGATCTCAGTAGCGCTCGATCTGTTCAGCGACTCATGATCTATGGGATGCCTGGGCCATGTCTCGCCAGCGTCAACACGCTCGAACCCGTCACCGGCTCAACCTATTCAAGCTTCCTGCCGGCGACCCCTGTCTGGCCAGGGTTAGCTCTCAACACGCTCTTCTACGCTGCATGGTGGTCGCTGCCGCTGGTGGTGGCCCCTGCGCTCCTCCGGTGGCGGCGTGATCGCCGAGGCGGCTGCACCAAGTGCGGCTACGACCTCGCCGGCCTGAGCGTGTGTCCCGAGTGCGGCCTGCAGCTTCAGATCAAAGAGGCAACTGATGATGGATAACCGCCAGCTTTTGCGCACGAGCCGCACCCACGCAGCGACGCTGTGCTTTATCAGCGGCGTAATCCTGATCGTGCTCACGCTTCGAGAGATTGCGTGGCATATCGAAGCGCTCGGCATGATGTACGTACCCACAGCACCGATCGCGGTACCGGCCTGGAGTGATATCGATTGGACACTGGTGACACTGATCGCTCAACTCGCAGTGGGATTCGTGCTTGTGTTCCGCCGGAACTGGCTTGCGCGCAAGCTTATCAAGCCTGTCCGCGATGACACCTGCCCCAGTTGCGACTACCCCATCGGCAAAGACTCATCCACATGCCCCGAGTGCGGCCTGCAGATCAGGCAAGAGGAACCGAGCCATGATCGATGACCGCCAACTGCTGCGCCTGAGCCGGAATCTCATCTCGGGACTCTCAGCTCTTCTTGCAATCTGGAGCCTGCTTGGGGGGCTCCAGTACGCGGCAGCCTGGTTTCAGTACACCGGAGGACGAGCGGGACCCGGTTTCCCCAGCTGGACATTCGCGGCACTTGCTGTCGCTCACCTCTTTCTGGGTGTGCTGCTGTTCTCTCGTCGCAATTGGCTCGCGCGCAAACTCATCCAGCCCGTGCGCGCTGACACGTGCCCCGCGTGTGACTACCCCATCAACGTCAAAGCAGCACGCTGCTCGGAATGCGGGCTTTGGCTAACGCAAGAACCGTCCGTCGGCTCACGAACACAGGAAGCAGCCGAAGACTAACACCTCTTCTTCCGGCGCTCATGCCGACCGAAGGATCTTCTCCATCTTCTTGCCTTTGGCCAGCTCATCGACGAGCT
>CAZSBR010000292.1:0-2712 GCA_964605165.1 uncultured Phycisphaeraceae bacterium | reverse complement strand
TGCACACCCGGCACGGCTCATACCGCTGCTTGGCTTCCTCCAGCGGCATGGACTGGGCGTTTTCGCTCACGAATCGGCACGCCTGCCTGTGATACCTGCTGCCGCTGCGGGTGACGTACACCACGCCCGCTTCCTCAGCCTGGCCATCCGCCGCCGCCTCCGCGTCAGCATCCTCGGCTGCGGGCGCTTCCTCGGGCTGATCGCTCGCCGGCTCGGCCTGCTTGGAGGAGCCGTCGACCGTCGTAGCGAGCGCCTCGCCGTGCATGCCCCGACCCAGCGCCTCAGCACGCTCGGCGTACACCGCAAGCACCGCATCGAGCTCCATGCCCGCTCCCGCCCTGGGCTCAGCAAGCCCGGCGCGGACCATCTCGATGTTCAGGTTGAGCCCATCGGGCACTCGCTCGAGCACCGCCCGCCGCCTGCCACGCTCATCCGCCTCGCCGCCGTCGGCCCACTCGATGCGGACCTCCTCGCCGTTCGCGAGCGTCCGCAGCAGCCACGCTGCCTCCTGCCCAAATGGCTGGCGAAGCCCCGGTGCCCTCAGCCCCGCGAGGTCCGCCTCGACCGTCAATCCCGCAGCGGCGAAGCTCAACTCGACGGTGTCCCCATCCACAACACCGACCACCACCGCCACCGGGCCTTCTTCGCTCAATGCGCTGGGATACACCGGGGCATCGGGCGTCCAACGCCCCGCAGGCGTAGCAGCCAACGCCACCGCAGCCAGCGTCAGACCCACGAGCCATGACCATCGCGCACGCATGGCGTCCTCCCGGGCCGGGATGAAAGACCCGACCCGCACGAGAGCCTACCGCCGAGAGTGTGCTTCGTGGGCGCGATTCGCCGATACCACCCACGATGCCATCTCAAGCTCGCAAGACATCCGTGCGCGCGCGCGATGAAGACGCCCCCGTCGGCCTGTGGCCGAGATTGCTGTGGCTGTTCGCCGCAGCCGCGTGGTGCTTCGTCGCCGCCAGTCTGCTTTCCTTCGACCCCGCAGATCCGCCGACGCACACCGTCTGGCCTGTCAACGAACGGGTCGCCAACTGGGGCGGCCCCGTCGGGGCCCACCTCGCCTACTGGTCCTTCCGGCTCGCCGGTCTGGCCATCACCCTGCCGCTGATCGTCGCTGGCGGGATGCTCATCGCCACAGCCCTTGGCCGCGGCCAGCATCAACCCGTCTTCCGCTCACTCGGCACGCTGCTCGTCACCCTGGCCGGCGGCGGCATCCTCGCTGTCGGGGCGTCCACCTTCTGGGCGCCGATTCCCGGCCTTGCGGGCGGCACCGTCGGGCTCGTGCTAGCCGACAGCCTCACCAGCCGCTTCGGGATCTTCGGCGGGCTGACCTGGCTTGCCCTCATCGCTGCTGTGGGCCTGGTCATCGGCTTTGACCGCCTTGTGCTCGCAGCACCGGCATGGGTCGTCCACAAGCTCACCGCCGGCGCCGGAGCCGTGCGCTCGGGCGCGAGCCAAGCGCGGGCAGTCGCTCTGCCCATCGAACGCCGGGGCCTCGTCGCCCGGTGGTGGCTGACCTTCATCGATCGACTGCGTCAGCCCCTTGCCCAACGCGAGCACGACCTCGACGAACCGCCCGTGGCAACCCGCGACCGCAAGGCCAAGGCCGAGCGCAAGCGCAAGGACGCCAAGGCAGAGATCGAGGCGGCCGAGGCCTCGCTTCAGGAGGCCGAGTACGAAGGCGACGAGGAGTACGAGGAAGACGAAGAACTCGGCGAGGACGAGGAGTGGGTCTACGAGGACGAGGACGACGCCGAGTACGAAGAAGACGAGGACGATGAGGAGTACGAGGAAGACGACGAGCTTGCTGCCGAGGATGAGGAGGATGAACTCGACGACGAGGACCTCCCCGGCGCGCCGCAGATCCTCGCTGAAGACCAGCTCCGTGAGAAGATGGCCAAGCTGCCCGTGCGCTTCGCGGGCGCCAACCGCAAGGTCGCATCCGAAGAGGACCTGCTGAGCCTGCAGAACGCCGAGCAGCTCGAGGGCTACCGCTTCCCGACGCTCGATCTGCTCGAGGACCCCGAGGAAGACTTCAGCCAGAGCCTCGAAGAGATTGTCCGTGAGCAGGCACGCGCCCTCGAATCAGCGCTGCAGGAGTACCGCCTCGAAGGCGAGGTCGTCGGCATCGAGTCCGGGCCGGTCATCACGCAGTACGACGTCCGCCTCGCGCCTGGCACCAAGGTCAGCAAGCTCCAGGCGATCTCGACGGACCTTGCCCGTTCGCTCAAGGCCGTCAACGTGCGCATCGTGGGCAACCAGGCGGGCCGGGACACCGTCGGCGTCGAGGTGCCCAACCCCAAGAAGGAGAAGGTCCGCCTCAAGGAGCTCATGGCCGACCGAGCCAGCTTCGAGAAGATGAAGCTGCCCATGTTCCTCGGCAAGGATGCAGCGGGCGAGCCGCTCATCGAAGACCTCACCAAGATGCCGCACATGCTCATCGCCGGCACCACCGGCTCGGGCAAGAGCGTGTGCATGAACACCATCATCATGAGCTGGCTCTACACCAAGAAGCCCAACGAGCTCAAGATGGTCCTCGTCGACCCCAAGATGGTCGAGATGAGCCAGTTCAAGGACATCCCCCACCTCATGTGCCCCGTTATCACCGAGATGAGCCGGGCTGCAGCCATCCTCGAATGGGCCTGCACCAAGATGGACGAGCGGTACGAACTGCTCGCCGAGGCGGGCTGCCGCGACATC
>CAZSBR010000291.1:0-2716 GCA_964605165.1 uncultured Phycisphaeraceae bacterium | reverse complement strand
GCGTGAGACGCGCGGTGGGATCTTGTCCCAAATCGAGCTCCGTCACAGCGTCACAGACGAGCGCGAACCTCTCATCGGGGGTCCCGAACCGGAATATTAGGCGGCCTCGCGGTCCCGATCCAGCGTGATGTGGAAGAAAATGCGCCGAAACTGACGGTGATCGGATTGCAGATCGGTGAAAACGATGAAGCCGGCTGTCCTGATGAGCAACCGGGGCGGCCGATGCTCGAGTCCATCGAGATCGGCTCGGTGAGCCGTCGAGGGCGATTCTCGCGTCGCGAATCAGGATCCGCCCACCCGGCTGTGACGCTGTGACGGGGAACTTTCTGACCCCTAAGAAAAAGCCCCCCGAGGGGGGCAAAGGTCTCACGCCGCGCCCCACGCCACGCTGATGGTGACGCCGGGCGCGAGCTGTTCGACGAGATCCCTGACCACGCGCTCAGTCTGCGCGCGCGCCTCCTCTGTGTGGTCAGCCTTCAACGCCGTCTCTTCCACCATGCCCTGGGCCGCACGCCACACGGCGGTCTCGAGCTCCGTGTCGCCGCCGTCCATGAACCGACCCGTCGAGCGTTCCCAGACACGCGTGCGCTCCATGTCGACCCACACGGCGGTCAGCTCCGGTTCGGGCAGCGTGACAGAGACGTGTTCCGCATCGGCCTCCACCTCGGCCCGCTCGAGATCGATGCCGTAGAGCGCGCTGCCGTTGACGAGGAGGACCATCCTGCTCGATCCCTGCCAGAAGTACGCGCCCTCCTGCTCGCCGCTCACCACGCCGTTCACATTGGTGCGCAGCGTCGTCAGGTCACGCAGCGGCTCCAGCGCCGCCACGATGGAGTCCACCGTGATCCGGGGCGGTCCCGGAAGCCGCACGGAACACCCCTTCGTGAGCAGCGTCGAGCCGCCGAGCACCAGGACAATCAGGACCATTGCGCTTGCAAGTTTCATGGGCTTCTCCTTTCTGTTGGATGTGTGACGGTGTCAGTTGGAGCGTGCGACCGAGAGGGCCTCGTTCCACGCCCGGCGCTTCACCTCGGCGCTGTCGCCGAACCAGATCGAGCGCAGTCGGTTCTCGTCGCGGCGTTCGCGCGATCCACCCCAGTGACGCCGCTCCCAGTCCGTGTACTGGCTCACCGCGTTCCACGCCGCCCAGACGCTGCCCCGCACGCCGGGCATGCGCTGGGGCTCGTCGTCGAAGATCTCGGCCATGCGGTTGCGGACCTTGACGGCGCCCTCGTTGGACTCCGCTGTGGGATCGTCCGGCCAGACCCGCTTGAGGTACTCGTCGAGCCCTCTCGTGCCCAGCTGCACGCAGGCCATCGCGTTCATCTCCTCGTTCATGTGCCGGAACCCGCGCGAGGCGATGCCGAGCACCCGGCGGGCGTCCTCGAGCCGCTGCGTGGTCCGTCCGGTGTGACGCAGCGAGATCCCGACGCCCGATCCCAGCGCCATGGTGAGGGTGTTGTTGCAGACCACGCGGACGCCGGTCCGCAGCACGCGCAGCGCCCTGGTCCCATCGTGGGAGTTGCACGCCAGCAGGTACGGCCGCGTGACGTCGTCCGTGCCGGCGACACGCAGTTCCTCGGGGAGCCGGAGCATCATCCAGACCAGCTTGCCGCCGCGGATGGAGCCCGCAGTCTCGTACGCGGCGAGCTTCGACCCGGTCACCGAGTCGAGCCACTCGAAGGCCTCGACGTTCTGGATCGGCGTGTACCGGTGCGAGACGACGCCGAGCACCTGCTGGGTATCGGTGCGGACGACAGCGCGGTGCGATGGGATGGGATCGTGGTCGCCGTGGTGGTCGACACTGATGGGCCGGACACGCACGTTCCAGTCGAGGCCGCCGAGCCGCAAGGCCTCGCTGCTGTCGACCGCCTCGTCGGTGCGCTGGCCGAGCCGGTGCCAGACGGGCGTCGGCCCCGCGCTGAACATCTCGACCCGGCCGTCTTCACGCTGGGTGAGCTCATGAGCCATGGGTGGTGCTCCTTGTGTGGGTGGTGGCTGTGGTGTGGGACGGGGTGCGGTGTGCCGACTCGCTCCGTGGTGGAACGCGCCCCGGTATGCATGCCGTCTTCTCTCTCTGGAACGGCACCAGGTGCCGCTCGTGCGCGGGGATGTCCCGCTCGGTGATGAAGACCATCGAGGTCGCCTTTCTGTGAGTTTTGTTTGGTGGGGAACGGTGCGGATCAGGCGCCGGTCGCGGCGCTGAGCGCCGGCCGGAGCAGCGCCACGATGCCGAGGCTGCACACCAGCCAGGCGCCGCCTGTGTAGAAGGGCGAGCCCTGCCAGGCCATGAAGGCCGCGGCCCCGCTGCAGAGGATCGCCAGCAGCGCACAGGTGGTCAGCACGCAGCGCTTCAGGAACAGCCCGGCCTGGTGCCGTGCGATCCGGAAGGCCTCGTGCTTGACCCGCTGCTCGTAGTGGCGGTCGTCCTCGTCGTCGTACCCGTACCGATCGCGCATGAGCACGCTCATGGAGTCACTTCCTTTCTGTGTGGGATGAATGCGGGGTCAGGCCGTGCTGTGCGCGCAGCGGTCCTGGTAGCCGCAGGAGGCGCAGCCCCAGCCCGGGCGAGCGGGGAATGACCCCGACTCGATGCTGCGCCAGACGTGACGCACCTGCTCTTGCAGCGCGTCGAGCTGCTGGTCACTGCCCTCGACCGTCAGCTGCTGGACCTTCGGCGCCTTCGCCTTGGTCACGGTCACGAACGAGCGGTGGG
>CAZSBR010000290.1:0-2728 GCA_964605165.1 uncultured Phycisphaeraceae bacterium | reverse complement strand
ACCTGCGCAGCGGCGTGGAGGCGGCGAGCCCGCTGGTAGTAGCCCATGCCCGACCAGAGGCTCAGGACGTCGTCCTCGGTTGCGGCTGCGAGAGCGGCGACATCGGGAAAGGTCTGTGTGAAGGTGGCAAAGCGCTCGACGACGCGGGAGACCTGCGTCTGCTGGAGCATGACCTCGCTGACGAGGACGGCGTAGGGGTCCCGGAGCGAGCCGAGCGGGCGGGTCCGCCAGGGCAGGTCGCGTGCTGCCCGGGTGAACCAGCCCACGAGGGCATCGGCCATGGCTGCCGGGTCATGCATGCTGGGCGAGCACGGCCTGAGCCGCGGTTTGGATCGGACCCCACTTTGCGTGTGGCGATCGCGAGAGCGTGATGAACGACTCGTGGATGAGCACACCGACGACACCCTCGATGGCGAGGAGTTGCTCTCCGAGCGGGTCACCGACGGGTGCGCTCCTGCCGTGGTAGGAGCGGATGCCGCTGGTTTGGGGCTGTTCGAGCACGAGCTTGATGGCGTGAGGATTGGGCGTTGATTCAACGTCACGGACGCGCATGTGCCGATGGTAGCTTTGGCTAGACTCGCTCAGGGCCCTGTCGGGGTGCGCGCGGCGGCCAGCCGCGTGGTGAACTGAGGGCATCGCAAGGCGGAGGAACTGACCCTGGGACTCTTCGATCGCATCCTGGACCTGCTTGATCGCATGGGCAGCTATTCGCTCGGGAGCGTGCTGCTGGAGATTGCGATCATTTGGCTCGTGGTGCTGGTGGTGGTCAAGTTCCTGCAGGGCACGCGTGCAGCGGGCGCCATGAAGGCGGTGCTGGTGGTGCTGCTGGCGGCGACGGCGATCGTGCAGGTGATTGGCGGCGGTGAATCGTTGCCCCGGCTGGCGCTTCTGTATGACCGGCTGCTGGCGGTGGTGGTCATCGGGCTGGTGGTGATCTTCCAGCCAGAGCTTCGGCGTGCGCTGATTCGTTTGGGCGAGGCGCCGCTGCTGCGATCGACGACGGATGCTGCGGGCGAGGTTGTGGACCCGATCGTGGAGGCGTGTGCGTACTTCAGCAAGTCGAAGTTCGGCGCGATCATCGTTGTGGAGCGGCGGGTGGGGCTGGCCGGTCTGGTCGAGGGGGGGACTCGGCTCGATGCGGCGCTGTCCACCCAGTTGCTGCAGACGATCTTCTTTCCGGGCACGGCGCTGCATGATCTTGCGGTGGTGGTGCGTGGCAAGGTCATACACGCTGCGGGTGTGCAGTTGCCCATGGCGGATCCCGAGGAGATGCCGGATCCGTCGTTTGGTGCTCGTCACCGGGCAGCGATGGGCCTGAGCCGCGAGACGGACGCGCTGGTGGTGATCGTCAGCGAGGAATCGGGCGACATCCGGCTGGTGGAGCGGGGGCGGCTGGGTCAGCCGTTGTCGCCCGATGAGCTTCGCACGGCGCTGCGGCAGAAGGCCGAGACGCTGACCTCGCGCCGGCGCCCCAAGGCTGCGGCGGCAAGTTCGTCGTCGGAGGAGGACGAGGCGCTGTCGGCGGAGGTGGCCGAGTCGCTTTCCGCCGATGAGGACGCATCGACGCTCGAGAAGGCTCCTGATGCAGGCAAGGGGGGTGGATCTTGAGTCGCTCGATGTCTGTTCAGGCGCGCAAGCCGGGGTCGCGTGGCGTGGGTCGGCAGGTGCGGCTCTATGCGGTCGTGACGTTCGTGGCGGCGATGGTGTGGGTGGTCGCCGAGGGGCACACGCTGCAGCGACAGACGGTGGACATGCGGCTGGAGCTTCGCAGTTCGGCCTCGCATCTTGTCGTGTCCGAGGAGGACAACTGGACGGGCGTGATCCGCGTGTCGCTCGAAGGGTCGGCTGCAGCGAGTGCCGACGCGGCTGGCCTGACCGGGGCGACGCTCGCGGTCGAGGCCGGTCAGGCGGGCGTGCCTCTGGAGCCGGGTCGGCACGTGGTAGACATGCGCGCGCTGCTCCGTGATCTGCTCGCCCAACGCAACGATGGGCTCAGCGTGGTCGCGGTCGAGCCTCCGACGGTTGCGGTGCGCGTCAGCGAGCTTCAACTCGTCGAGCGGGAAGTGACGGTCGTGCTGCCCGACGGCATTGAGGCATCGTCGATCGAGGTGTCCCCGCCTCGGGTGACGCTTGCGTCGGCAGCGGGCGTGCTCGGTGAACAGACGATCGCCCGGGTGCAGATTGATGCTCCGAGCCTTTCGGGTCAGCCAGTTGGCCAGCCCTTGACGCTCGTCGAGGAGCCCGTGCACGCGGTGGATCGGCAAACGGGCGTCGGCATCGACGCGATGGCGCGGCCCGGGACGGTTTCGGTGACGCTGACGCTGCAGACGCGTGCGCAGCAGTGGGTCATCCCGACGCTGCCGGTCGTGGTGCAGCTCGCCCCGACGGAGCTGAGTCGATGGGATGTGGTCATCCCTGAACCCGATCGGGTGCTCCGGAACGTCACGCTGACCGGTCCGGGCCCGCTGATTGACCTCTATCGGCGGGGCGATCGGCGGCTGAGTGCTGTCGTGTCGCTGGGCTTTGAGGAGCTCGAGCGGGGGATTGACCGCAAGGATGTCGAGTTTGTGGGCCTGCTGCCGGGGGTTACGGCGTCGGTCGAGGATCGGGAGATCCGCGTGACGATCACCCCTCGCTAGAACCTCTGCGGGGCGTGCGTTCAGAGGAGCGCGGCAACTCGCCATGGCGAGGCGAGCGACCTACCTTTAGGGCCTTCGCCTGCGGGCGG
>CAZSBR010000289.1:0-2826 GCA_964605165.1 uncultured Phycisphaeraceae bacterium | reverse complement strand
CAGCTTCAGCAACACGCTCACCCTCGGCTCCGAGGGCACCATCAAGAACACCACCGTCACCATCGGCACGAGCTCGGACTCGTTCACGGGCACCTTCACCACCGACCCCAGCGGCACCATCGTCGCGACCGAAGTCACGATCGACTCCGGTTCCGGATCGGGATCGGGCTCCGGCAACGAGTCCGTCGCGTTCGGCGCGATCGCGGCTCCGTTCATCGAGGGCGGCATGGAGGGCGTGCCCCCGGCCAACTGGCAAGTCGAATCGAGCACCACGCACGAGGACCTCAAGTGATCCCAAAGATCGTCTACACCGCGCATCTGGCCGAGACGCCCGTACCCGAGTCGTTTCGCCGATGGCAGACCGAGTGGCAGCGCCACCACCCCGAGTGGGACGTGCGTGTGATCACGCTCGACGACCGCGAGCCGATCTTCAATCACGCCCAGTGGGCCGAGACGTTCAAGCTGCCCAAACCCGCGGGCGCAGCGTCGCGCCTCAATATCCTCCGCTACGAGCTACTCGCCCGCGAAGGTGGCGTGTTTGTGGACCCTGACCGCCTACCGCTGCGCCCGATCGACGAGCTGGTTGATGGCGTCCGCGCCTTCTGCTCCACCACGCAGCAGCATGGCCGCCCGCATTTGCTCTCGCCCGCAGTGATGGGGGCGGTGCTGTGCCACCCCACCCTCTGGCACTGCGTCCGCGACCTCGCCCACTCGATCCTCGTCTACCGCGGCATCTGGGACCAGACCGGCCCCGGCTACCTGACCCGCGTCATCAACGAGCACGGCCACTTCCGAGACGTTGTTCCGTACCACTGGGGCCTGTTCGAGCAACCTGAAGCCGACGCCCGCGCGCATGGCGGCGCGTACCTCTACAACGCCAGTATCCAGACCGCAGAGGCCGTCGCCTGATGCCTGGCGCTTCGCTCATCCCAAGGGTCCTGCACCAGGTCTGGCTCGGCCGCGGCGAGATGCCCCTCCAGCAGCGCCGGTGGCGACGGCGGTTCGCCGAGATGAACCCAGGCTGGACGCTTCACCTCTGGACGGACGATCACCTTCCGTTCCCGATCCTGAACAGGCGCGCATGGGACGCGTGCCTGTCGATCGGCGGCGTGCCCGGCTGCGTCATGCGCAGCGACATCCTCCGCCTCGAACTCATGGCCCGCGTGGGAGGCGTTTACCTCGACACCGACATCAAGCCGGTCCGCCCGCTCGACGCCTGCTGCCCGGCCGGCGTCTCGGCATGGGTCGCGTGCGAGCAGCGCGAGATCATCTCCAACGCGGCGATGGGCTTCGTCCCAAAGCACCCGGCCGCATGGCGGGGGGTGAACGCCATCGAGGAGTCGTTCTTCGAGCGGCGGTACGTTGGCGATCAGTCCGGCCCGGGGCTCGTCGCCCGGGTCATGCTCGAGCACGACGATGTGATCCTCTGGCCGCCGGCGTGCTTCCATCCGCGGGTCGGCGAGACGATCCGGAACCCGGATCTGCCGCGTCTGCTGATGCAGGCGCATCTCTTTGCGGGGACCTGGGTTGAGGGGCGGCAGAGCGACCATCGGTTACTTTGGCAGGCGAACAGCCCCGTTGGCGCTAAAGCATCAGACCGAGCATGACTGCGGCCATCGCAGCCATGGTCAGATCCTCGACAAGGGTGACCTTGGTCATGGGCAGGTTCAGTGCCGTGCCCAGGCAAGCGCAGCGGATGGCTCGCTTGTCGAGCAGGGCCTTGAGCACGCCTGCCGCGCCCACGAGCATGAGCACGAGCGTGATGGCGTTCGTGGCGATGGGCACCCACGCGAGCAGATAGGCGACACCGAGGGTCAGTTCGACGAAGGGGTACGCCCAGCCCCACGCGGGGATCTTGCGAGCGATGAGGTCGTAGCCGCGGTAGGCGGAGACAAAGCCGGGCGGGTCGAGGAGCTTGAAGAACGAGAAGACGATGAAGAAGCCGGCCATGAAGTGCCGTATGAGAGGCTCGGCGGACCAGTCGCCGGTGCTGACGGCGACCAACAGCGTGACGCCAGCGATGAAGCCGACAATCAGGAAGAGCGGGTAAAGGCTCTCCCCGGGTTGTTCTTCAACCATCGCGTGATGCTGATGAGTCGCCGTTTCGGAAGTAGCGGCCGCCGGCTCTGCATTCTCCACGGATGTCAGCGTGTAATCGCCGGCGGATGCGACGGCGTCGCTCAGAGCGTCATGATCGGGGAGCGGGTGACCCGAGATGACGGCTTTGCCCTCATGCGGCGACACATCGGCGGATTCGATGGCGTCGAGCTTGAGCAGCGCGCCGCTGATTTTGCTCGCGCACCCGCCGCAGTGCATGCCATTGATCTGCAGCGTGGCCTTGTGTGTATCAGTCGTCATCAGAGTCTCCTTTCTTGCTGTTCTTTCGTGCGATGAAGATCGCTTCGAGCCCGAAGATCAGAGCCATGGATCCGAGGCCGACGCCGACCACGAGGGGGTCGGTGGTGAGCTTGAGGTAGAGGAACGCCCCGAGCACAACCGCATCGAGGACGAGGGCTGTCAGCAGCAACCAGGCCTTGGCGTTGAGCTCCGTGCGCAGGTACTTGAACACGCCCCAGTGGATCGCCATGTCCATCACGATGTAGAAGATCGCGCCGAGGGACGCGATTCGGCCGAGGTCGAAGAAGATCGTCAGCGCGAGGGCGATGACGGCGGTGTAGACGAGCGTGTGCTTCTGGATCCGGCCCGGCATGCCGAAGTGACGGTGCGGGACGAGGTCCATATCGGTGAGCATCGCGAGCATGCGCGAGACGGCGAACATGCTGGCGATGAGGCCGGAGATCGTCGCGACGATCGCGAGCCCGATGG
>CAZSBR010000288.1:0-2849 GCA_964605165.1 uncultured Phycisphaeraceae bacterium | reverse complement strand
CCGGGGATGACCGAGTAATCCAGCGGGATCGGCTCGTGCTTCTCCTTGCCGTCACGCCACGCGATGCGCTCGACGCACAGGATCGCTTCCTCGCTCGCCACGTGCGCAAGCCACGGCGGGCCAATCACATCGCCAATCGCATAGATCCCGGGCAGGTTCGTCTTGTAATCGATGGGCTCGTTGACCGTCACCCCGGGCTTGAAGTCCGTCTGCACGTGGTCCTTGACGATCTCAAGACCGAGCGAGTCGTCGCACAGCCCATCCGTGCGGCCCTTGACGCCGATAGCCAGCAGCACGCGGTCGGCCTCGAGCGTCTCGCTCTTGGATTCGTCGGCCTTGCCATCCTTGAAGGGTGCGATGGTGACCTTCACGCCCTTGCCGCTGGTGTCGACGTTGGTCGTCACAAAGCCCGTCTTGAAGCTCATCCCCGCCTTCTTGTAATGCTTGAGCATCGCAGCGGAGATCTCATCGTCCTCGACGGGCAGAATGCGATCGAGCATCTCGACCACCGTGACTTCGGTGCCGAAGGAGTGGTAGAAGTAGCCGAACTCCATGCCGATCGCGCCCGAGCCGACGACGACGAGCTTCTTGGGCTTCTCCTTGTTGTACATCGCCTCGCGGGCGCCCCAGATCTTGTCCGACGAGCCGAACTTGGCAAAGGGCAGGTCGCGCGCGACCGAGCCCGTCGCGATGATGACGTGCGTGGCGGTGACCGTCTCGCGTGGCTTGGCTGCGGGCTTGATGGGTGAGTGCGTGGCCTCTTCCTGCACTTCGCAGTCATAGATATCGATGCTGCAGGGCTTGCCGTTCTTGGCAGCAGCGGTGATCTTGCCCGAGCCGACGATGTGCTCGATCTTGTTCTTCTTCATCAGGAAGCCGATGCCCTGGTTGAGCTTGCCGGCCACGTCGCGGCTTCGGCCGATGACCTTGTCCCAGTCGAAGCTGACCTCACCCTTGATGGAGAGCCCCCAGTCGCTCTGATGGCTGAGCTTTTCCATGAGCTCGGCGTTGGAGAGCAGGGCCTTGGAGGGGATGCAGCCCCAGTTGAGGCACACGCCGCCGAGCTTGGCCCGTTCGACGATGCCGACCTTGTAGCCGAGCTGCGCAGCGCGAATCGCGCCGACATAGCCGCCGGGGCCCGAACCGATCACGAGAACGTCGAAGTGCTTGGCCATATCCGCTCAGGCTCCGTGGGGGCCGCTGAGGCCCGCTCATTGAGGGTGCTGCGACAAACAGGTCCGGTCGGGGCAAGCCCCGGCAGGTCATGGTAGGGGGGCCGCCCAAGAGGGGTTGGCGCGCACTCAAAGGCCTTTGCGGGGAGGATGGCCGGCGGTATTCTGCACTGCGGAGGCCCACACCATGTTGATTCAGCGGCACGTTCTTTCGGTCGTGACCATCGCCGCTCTCGCGTCCATGGCTCACGCGCAACCCCAACTCTTCGGCATCAACTCCGAGGGTGAGATCGCCTCGATCGACCTCGCCACCGGACAGGCGACCGTCCTCTTTGACGCCGCCGATTTCGGGGGCTCTCTGGCGTTTGATCCCGGAACCGGTCTGCTCTCGCTGCTTACCTCTGACACCGAACCCGGCTCCGTCGTGCAGATCGACCCGGTCGCGATGACCGCATCAGCGCCCATGCCGATCACGGGCTTGCCAGCCGGCCAACGCAAGACCGGAGGCATTGGCTACTCGGGCGTTTCCGGCCAGTTGCTCGTGACGTATGGACCGACCGGCACGTTCAACGAGAACAAGCTCGCCAGACTCAACACCGCAGCGGCTGTTACCGCCGCCTCGGACGACCTTGGCCTCGGTGACAACGACGGTGTCGTTTGGGACGACTTCAACAAGCGCCTCATCGTCCACGATTACAACGCGAGCGATGGATTCCCCCGCGTGGCTGAACTTTCCGATCCCTTCGGCACTCCTTCGTTCACCGCGATCGGTAACCCACCGTCAAACAACAACGTGGGTGATTCGGCCGTGAACCCCGACACGGGGCGACTCTATGTGAGCGGCTTTGATTCAGGCGGCGGTTCACTCATCGAGGTCGTTGGTGATACATACGTCACGGTTGGTGCCTACAACGCCGGGCCGCAGATCACGGGCATCGCGTTTGTCTATGCCACACCATGTGTTGGTGACATCGCCGACGACTTTGGCGCATTGAACCCTGACAACCAGATCAGCTTCGGCGATTTCCTCGCCATGCTCACACTGCTCGGGCCCTGCCCGGGCAACGCACCGGGCTGCACGGGCGACATCGCAGACGACCTCGGCTTCGCTGGCCCCGATGGCCAGGTCTCCTTCGGCGACTTCCTCGCCCTCCTCTCCCTGCTCGGGCCCTGCCCCTGACCGCTGAGGTCCGATACACCCGGACCGCTTCGGCCCAGCCTCCCAGAACCGCACCCGGCGATTCCTAAGTCCCGCGGAACACACGAGTTCGCCCTGCGAACCTGAATAGCATGCACACGCGAAACCCCCTTGCGCGAGGCCGTCGGGGGTGCGCGTGCAGCATCGCTGCTGTGCATCGCGATGGACATCGAGAGAGACCCCGAGGCCAACCCCAGCAGGACCTTGGCAGCCGCCCGCATGAGGCGAGGAAGCACGACGCGCATGACCGCAACGACTCGACCACACGCCCTTGCGCTCTTCGCCATGAGCGGGCTTGCCCTCGCCGCAGCAACCGCGCACGCCCAGTCTGATCCCTTCGCTGCGCCGCCTTCGTACTACGCGGGCGTCACCGGCACGGGCACCACACTCAAGAACTCCCTCGCTGACGCGATGACCGCTGGGCACATCCAGCGCAGCTACGGCGACTTCCGCCAGTCCGCTGCCATCCACGATGCCGA
>CAZSBR010000287.1:0-2850 GCA_964605165.1 uncultured Phycisphaeraceae bacterium | reverse complement strand
GTGGCTTGGCCGCGTTGGGATTGCAGTGTTGGTCATGATGCACTTCATGGCGTTCTTTGATTTCATCCTCGCGTTCTGGCGGAAGTCGACAGGCCTGAGCACCTTTGGCCTCGAGGTCGTGACCGAACGAGGGCGAGCACCTCGAACACGCATGCTTGTGCGCAGCGCGATCATGTGGCTGCCGGTCATCATCCCGACGGCCGTGCTGGGAGGGCTTGCGCTCATCGATGCGACATGGATTCCGTTCGAGCAGGCGGCCGTACTGGGAGGCGTTGCCAGCATTGTCGGCGGCATCTACGTCGCGTCGGCGCTCGCCAACCCTGCCCGCGGACTGCATGACAGGATCGCGGGCGTGTGGATTGTCCGGCGGTGACCAAGGCTCGACGAAAGCTGCGCCGGCTAAGCAGCCGACGTCAGCAGTCAGGCGTTCTTCAAGCTGGCCATGTCGATCACGAAGCGATACCGCACATCACTTCGCTTCATGCGTTCATACGCCGCACCGATGTCGTGCATGTCCAGCATCTCAATATCGCAGACGATGTTGTGCTCTGCACAAAAGTCGAGCATTTCCTGGGTTTCAGGCAGGCCACCGATGGCTGAGCCCATGATCGAGCGGCGTCCAAGGATGAGCGGTATGGCGTGCAGCGGCGGGTTGATGGGCGTGAGCTGGCCAACGAGCAGGTACTTGCCATCAACCTTGAGGCAGTTGAGGTACGGGTTGAAGTCGTGCTCGTTCGGGACGGTGTCAAGGACGTAGTTGAGCGATCTCGCCGCGGCCTGCATCTGCTTGTCATCGGTGCTGATGACGACCTTGTCGACACCCAGTCGCTTGCCTTCGTCGACCTTGGACGCGGAGCGTGTGAAGAGCGTGACCTCCGCACCCATGGCCTTTGCAAACTTGATGCCCATGTGACCGAGCCCGCCCATGCCGACCACGCCGATGGAGTCGTTGGCACCCAGGCGTACATGCTTCAGCGGCGAATAGGTCGTAATGCCGGCGCACAGCAACGGGGCCGCTGCAGCCGGGTCCAAGCCCTCGGGCAGCCGGACGACAAAGCGCTCTGCCACCGTCATCTTCTCGGAGTAGCCGCCATAGGTGGTGGAGCCATCATGCCGATCGATGCCGTTGTACGTCCAAACGCCGCCGCTGCAGTACTGCTCAAGTCCGTGATTGCACTGTTCGCATTCGCGGCACGAATCGACGAGGCAGCCCACTCCGACCATGTCTCCCGCCTTGTACTTCGTCACGCCGGGTCCGACCGCCGTTACCCGGCCGATGATCTCGTGTCCCGGCACGACGGGGTAGTTGGTCATGCCCCAGTCGTTGTCAACGAAGTGGATGTCGGAGTGGCATACACCACAGTAGAGGACCTCGATGACCACATCATCGTCGCGGGTGTCGCGGGGCTCGTAGCTCCAGGGCTCCGGTGTGGAGTTCTGCGATTTTGATGCGTAGGCCTTCGTACTGGTCATGGGACAGTTCCTATCGGCAAGGGTGGACAAACGGCGCGCTGGCGGAGGGTATCGCTGCCGGCTGAGCCGTGGCGGCCCGGCGCGGGGAAGCCCCCTAGGCCCAACCGATCGCCAAAGACGTGGCAGCAATCGGTGGTGCGGCCCGTCCCGCGCAATGTTGCTGACGCGGGGCCGGAGAGCCTGCTCATGGTCGATCTCGGCGCATAAACTTTCTGTGAACGGTGGCGGCCCCGTGCTGTCGCGAACGGCTGAAATGTTGATTGGAAGCGAGTAGACCATGACCAACGCAAATTCTTCCGAGAACGGCACCGGCTCCCCTGTCGCGAGTCGGTGTCCGGTGATGAACGCGAGCGGTCTTACGACCGGCGGCGTCGGACGAACGGTGAGTGACTGGTGGCCCAACCAACTCGATCTTCGTGTGCTTCATCAGCACTCTGACCTGAGCGATCCGATGGGGCCCGAGTTTGACTACCGCCGGGAGTTCGAGACGCTCGACATCCAAGCCGTCAAGAAGGATCTGCACGCGTTCATGACGGATTCTCAGGACTGGTGGCCGGCGGACTACGGCCACTACGGGCCGTTCATGATCCGAATGGCGTGGCACAGTGCCGGCACGTATCGCATTGCCGATGGTCGCGGCGGGGGGGGCGCGGGGATGCTGCGATTCGCTCCGCTGAACAGTTGGCCCGACAACGCGAACTTGGACAAGGCCCGGCGACTGCTTTGGCCTATCAAGCAGAAGTACGGCAAGAAGCTCTCGTGGGCAGACCTCATGATCCTCGCGGGCAACGTGGCTATTGAGTCCATGGGTGGAAAGACCTTCGGCTTCGGGGGCGGACGCGTCGATCGCTGGGAGCCCGAGGATGGGATCTACTGGGGCCCCGAGAGCGAGTGGCTCGGGGACAACCGCTACAGCGGGGAACGCGTGCTCGAGACCCCGCTTGGCGCGGTTCAGATGGGTCTGATTTACGTCAACCCTGAGGGGCCCAACGGCAACCCGGACCCACAGGCCGCCGCACATGACATCCGCGAAACCTTCGCCCGCATGGCGATGAACGACGAGGAAACAGTCGCGCTTATTGCCGGCGGACACACCTTCGGCAAGGCGCACTCTGCAGGGAGGGCTGCGGAGTACATCGGAGCCGAGCCGGAAGGCGCGGATGTCCTGGAGCAGGGCCTCGGGTGGAAGAACTCCTTCAACACTGGCAATGGTGCCAGCACAATCACGAGCGATCTTGAGGGTGCATGGACGCAGAATCCCATTCAGTGGGACAACAGCTACTTCGACAACCTGTTCAAGTACGAATGGAAGCAGACCAAGAGCCCCGGTGGCGCGACGCAGTGGATCCCCACCGATGAGAGTGCAGCCACGCTCGT
>CAZSBR010000286.1:0-2919 GCA_964605165.1 uncultured Phycisphaeraceae bacterium | reverse complement strand
TCGATGCGGTGCGGTGGTACCTGATGACGCAGGGGCCGCTGGGCGCGACGGATGCAGACTTTGCGCACAGCAGGTTCATCGAGGTCTACAACGCGGACCTTGCCAACGGCATCGGCAACTCGACGAGCCGTGTGAGCAACATGATCGATAAGTACTATTCAGGAGCAGTGCCCAGCACGGGCGACCTCGTGGGCAAGGACAGTGTTTCCTTCGCGTTGTCAAAGAAACGTGATTGGGAAGCCACAGCGCGCGATGCACTTGAGGCCGTCACAGCGGCGATCCATGGCTGCCGCCTTGATGCAGGACTGCGCGAAGGAATGGCGGTGGTTTCTGCGGTTGATCAGTACATCAACGATACTTTGCCGTTCAAGCTCGCAAAGGCTCGAGAACTCCCGGAGAATGAGACTCAGCTCGCGCTCATCCTGTACCACTGCGCGGAAGCCTTGCGCATCGCATCGCTCTTTCTGTATCCCGCGATGCCGGAGAAGATGGCTGAGCTCTGGCGGCGGTGGAACTGCGACCACCTGAACGACCCCGCGGACGCCAACAGCGGCTTCAAGGCGCCGCTCGCTGAGCTTGCGCAGTTTGGCGATGGTGCGTACTCACTCAAGCCCGGGCAGAAGATCGTCAAGGGCGAGGCACTCTTCATGCGGGCCGACCCCAAGGACGAGCCGCCGGGCGCGTGAGGCAACAGCGCATCGGCGACTTGCCGGCGTTGTGACGAGGTTTAGTTCGACGTTGACTGTGGGCTCAGCCCTTGCGGCCGAGGAACCAGCCGATCAGGGCGAGGATGAGCGTCAGAACCGCGAGGCCGCCAGCGACGATGAAGTGGTTGCCGGCGATCTGCTCGACGAGCCCGCCCGTGACGCCCGAGAGCACCAGCAGGGCAACGCCCAGCGCGAGCACGGTGGTGATGATCGTGCCGATGGCAAGCCCGCCGACGAGTCCCGAGCCCGCGCCGTCGTAGGCGACTGCTCCGCCCGCAACAGGGGCTGCAGCGGCGGCCATCGCGCCGGCGGTTTCCATCTCGCTGCCGGTGGACTCGAAGAGGTCTTCACTGCTGGTGAACGCGCCGGAGCCCGCGGCCTCGCCGCCCTCCTGGCCGTAGACATCGTCGAGCAGGTCTGCGCCGAGAGACGTGTCGTCGGCTTCGCGGGTGAGGTCGAGCAGGCCAGAGCCGCTGGAGCCAGAGTCCGCCTGGAACTCGCTTGCGAACGCGGGTGCATCGCTGACCTGCGTCTGCTCGGCGGCGTCTGCGATCTCGGTGGACTCGGGATCGAAGATGGAGATGCCCGTCGATTCCCTGACGTCGCCCATGCCTGCCGAGTCGCCCGGATCGAGCGAGAGGCCAGAAGCCGAGCCCGAGCCGGCATCGTTGCCATCATCAAGGCTCAGCGGCTCGAGCGGATCGGCAAGGCCAATGCCCGAATCGGCCGAGAGCCCGATGCCCGAATCGCCATCGCCTGCGAGCAGGTCGACCTGGTCCTTCTTGACGACGGTCTGGTCGCCATCCTTGAACTCGGTCAGCTCGCCCGATGCGACCATCTTGCGGACTTCTTCGGCGGACTTGCCCAGCGTCTGGGCGGCTTCATCGATGGTGTAGAAGGTCTTGGCCATGGTCGAGAGCTCCAAGCACAGAACAGCAACGGACAGATCGGCAGCGAGCGACGGCGTGCCCAGGGGCATGAGACCGCCGGGCGTCCATGGTAGCTCTTCGCATCGCGGGCTGCGTTGTTGCCTCTGATGCGAGCCGTGACACGACTCAAACCACTCCAAGGGCTCAGCCGATCCGACGCATGACCGTGACGGCTGCGTACAGGCCCGCGACCTGCTCCCGTGGCACGATGTTCGGCGGATAGGAGGGGTTGAGTGGCTGGAGGCGAATAAGCTCTTCGCCGGCGGGCGAGGTCTCGAAGAAAATCCGCTTGAACGTCGTCTCGTGATCGGGCTCGAGGCGGGCAAAGCAGTCCGCCCCGGCCTTGATGGTCTTGGCGGGGCTGAAGACGACGACATCGCCCTCGCGGTACTCGGGCGTCATGGAGTCGCCCACAACGCGGGCAGCGAACGCGTCGGGGTCAGCGATGTCCGGGCAGCGCACGTATTCGTCGGCGGCGCGCGCGGGATAGCCGAGATCGGTGAAGTCCGCCGGGTAGCCCGCAGCCACGCTGTTGATCAGCGGCACCTCTCTCGGCAATGGAACGAGCTGCGCATCGCTTCGGGCATCGCTGGCCGCATCGGCTCTCGTGTCGGGCGTCTCGCTGCCATCGGGGGCGAGACGGTCGATCAGCTTGCGGAGTTCGCCCGAAGCGTGCGCTTCATCGAGCGTGATCTCGCCGCGACGACGATCGGGCGAGCCCGAGAGCTGATGGAGAAGCTGGGCGAGGCGCTGGGCATCTTCATGGCGCGCGCGCAGGTGCGAGAGCTCGCGGCGAACGGAGGGATGCGTGTTGCGCATGCGGAGCAGGACGACCAACTCGCCGGGCTGGAAGCCGAGCTCTGCCTCGAGCCGGGTGAGCAGTTCGTCGCTGGGCCTGTCATGTCGGCCTGTCTCGATCGCGGAGAGATAGCCCTTGGAGCACCCGACGCGCTGGGCGAGCTTCTCGACGGTGAGGCCCGCGCGCCTTCGTCGATCTCTGAGGAGCTCACCCAATGAGAACACATCGAAGGCGGGTCGATCAGGGTCGGCGTGCATGGAAGTTCCTCCGGCGGGCGTGCCTCCTTGAGGCACCCACCTGCGGCGTGCGCTACTTTGACGGAGATCCATACAAACGCCTTGCAAGAGGTCAATCAAGATGCAAACATACGACGGAAGTTTGATGGATATCAAACACTCAGAATCGTGGATCGTCAAGGCTCAACGCCAGCAATTTGTGGAGAACGCCATGAAAAGCACCGCCCTCGACTCGCCCCGACCCATGC
>CAZSBR010000285.1:0-2928 GCA_964605165.1 uncultured Phycisphaeraceae bacterium | reverse complement strand
TGCGCCCGATGATCGAACACCTCAAGAGTGACGCGCTGGTCGAAAAAGTTGGTGGCCGCTTTCAACTCTGCGCGCTGATTCAGCGTCGCATGGTTGAACTCATGGAGGGTGCCCGCCCGCTCATCGAGCGCGAGGGCCGATCAGACCTTGAGGTCGCGGTTGAGGAGATCGTGCAGGACAAGATCACGATCGGCTATCTCGGTGAAATGGAGAGCGAGACCGATGCGCTCCCGAGCGGTTCGTCCGCCAGCGATGCCCTGCTCTAAGACCGCAGCCGGCTTGCTCGGCGCGATGGACCGCGCTGCTGCTCGACTCCGGGCATCGGGGCATCGCCCATGACCGACCCCACTGATGCACATGGCGCAGAAAGCTGGCCGTCGTTTGACGACGCGCCCCGGCTGCTCGTGGGTGTGACCGGCGGCATTGCTGCCTACAAGGCTGCGACGCTTGTCAGCCGGCTGGTGCAAGCCGGCGCGGATGTCACTGTTGCGATGACGCCCGGGGCAACGAAGTTCATCACGCCGCTGACACTTCAGGCCCTCTCGGGCCGGCCCGTCTACACCAGCGCGTGGGAACACATCGAATCGCAGGATCCGCAGCATATTTCGCTGGCGCGTTCGCTTGCTGCAGCGGTTGTTGCACCCTGCACCATGGACGCGATGGCTCGGCTCGCAACCGGACGCGCCGACGACGTGGTGAGCCTGATCCTCAGCGCGGTGGACCGTCGTTCCACGCCCGTGCTGCTCGCACCTGCGATGAACGCGGTGATGTGGGACCAGCCGTCGACGCAGCGCAACGCAAAGCAACTCGTCGAGGATGGGTTTGAGCTTGTTGGCCCGGACGATGGCTGGCAGGCGTGCCGAACGCGCGGCGCGGGACGCATGAGCGAGCCGGATGCGATTGCGCGTGCCATCCGCGCAGCAATCGACCAGCGCTGAGCGCTGGCCGATCGAAGAGCGGAAGATGTCAGACTCGCTGCACAGCGTGATCCTGATGGATCGTGTTACGGGCAGGGTCCGAGCAGCGTGAGTGCTGCGAGGAAGTCGCCGAAGCTGACCTGCCCATCGCCGCCGTTGAGCATGCCGAAGTCGTCGGCGATGTCACCCGTGCAGCCGGGCGTGCCGCCCGGGCAGGGCCCGAGCAGGCCGAGCATGGCGAGGAAGTCGCCGAAGCTGACCATGCCATCGCTGTTGCCGAGCGTGCCGAAGTCATCGGCGATGTCGCCCGTGCAGGACGTTTCGCACGCGTCCGCGGTGCCGTTCATGTTGGCATCGGCACACGTCGTTCCCGGGCCGGCCCAGGTCGCACCGGCGACGTTGGCCTGCGCCTGCGTCAGAATGAGGCAGGCGCCGTTGGGGAAGCAGGCGGCGCCGGTGGGCTCGGGACAGTTCGTGGTTGCGCACTCGGTGCCATCACCCTGGAAGACGCCGCCGAGGGCGATGGCTTCATCGGGCGAGACACCATCGACGCAGCTTCCATCGGGCAGACACGCTGCGCCGATGGGGAAGCAGATGGTGGGGGCACAGTTGGTGCCGGGTCCCTGCGGAAGGCCGACCTCGAGCGTGCACTGCGCCGGGTCGAGATCAAGACAGCCCTGCGTTGACTCGAAGCAGCAAGCCTCGGTCGGCGCGGGGCAGTTGACCTGTGAGCACAGGGTATCGTCGCCTTGGTACGTGCCGCCGAGCGTGTTGCAGGAAGCGGCGTCGGTTTCGAGGCATGTGCCATCGGTCAGGCAGCAGGCTCCGGTGCCGGGGTTGCAGTTGACGCTTTCCCAGGTGACGCGGATGTTCCAGTCGCCGCTCGGGCGGCAGAGCCCCGCGAACAACCCCTGGAAGGTTGTCCAGCCGCCATTGGAGGGACACCCGATCGGGCCACAGTTGAGTCCGAAGAGCCAGTTGTTGGTCAGGCTGCTCAGGCCGTCGTTGTCCGTGGTCGGGAAGGCGTTGAGCGTCTGCGGCGGGGCGGTGAAGCAGGGGTTGGAGGTCTGGACGTTGTGCTTATCAATGCGATAGCCGATGGTGAACGTCGCGGAGCCATCCGTGTTGAACAGGAAGATCTGCTCGGGATCGCCCGGATCGACCGCAAGCTGGATGTTTGCGCCGTCATTACCCGGACCAAGCACGAGGTGCGGCAGGATGACATCATCAGAGCTGAACTCATACAGCAGGGTGCCCGTGTCGGGCGTGCCCTCCCAGACAAGCATGGACCACTCGGTCGTGGTGACGGCGGTAGCGCCGACGGTCACGAAGATGGCCTCGGTCGAAATGACTCGGATCGGGAAGGCGGAGGCGGGAAGCGTGTAGCTCACCGCAGCGATCTCGCCCTCGGCGAATCCGGCCTGGGCGACGAACGCACCGCCATTGAAGTCAGCGCCGGAGAAGCTTGAAGTCTCGACGCAGTTGAGTTCGGGGAACCACTTGTCGTCGTGCTCGGTGGATGGTGCATCGCCGTTGAGATCAAGCACGGGTCCAAGGAGCACGGGCTGATGGATCGCAGCACGCTGCGAAGCGGTCTCCGCCTGGAGGGTGTCCTGCAGACCGACCTGCGCAGAGGCTGTGGACATCGCCGAGGCGAGGACGACAGCGGCCAGCGCACTCCTACCAATACCTTGCAAACGCATGACAGGGCCTTTCCCGACCGATGGACGTGCAATCCCCCCGAGGTTCCCGCCGACGCCCGGCGGGTGGCCTGCGCCGACCGGTGCGACCGATACAACGCCTGCATGCAGATTACCCCACAGCGGGTGTTTGGCCAACGGTGTTCTGCCTCGCCGGAGGCTGATCGGACGTTGCAGGAGAGGGAATCACCTTGGTCGAGGGACGGGCGAGGGCCTGAGAGCGGGCCTCGAGCGGCTATAGTGATGGCCCTTCGCTGGAGAGGTGTCCGAGCGGCTGAAGGAGCACGGCTGGAATCCGTGTAGTCGGGGCA
>CAZSBR010000284.1:0-2929 GCA_964605165.1 uncultured Phycisphaeraceae bacterium | reverse complement strand
CCCGGCTCGAGGCGTCGGCCCTGGTCATTGGCGAGCACCATCTCGCCATCGGAGTTTCGGGTGAAGTTGCCCGCGCGGGTGTAGGCGACGCCGCCCTCGCCCGTTTCGTCCTGAACCTGGACCTGGAAGAAGCCAATGCCGTCGATCATGAGGTCGAGCGGCTCGTTGGTGGTGAGCGGGGCGCCCTGTTCAAAGTTGACCTGCGTGCCGCTGACTTTGACGCCCAGCCCGACATAGAGCCCGGTGGGTCGCTGGTCGCCGTTGGCGTTCTCAACGCCCGGCTGCGCGCGTTCGATGTAGATCAGATCCTGGAAGTTGGCTCTGCTCTGCTTGAAGCCGGCGGTGTTGATGTTGGCGAGGTTGTTGGCAACCACGTCGAGCTGCGTGTTGAGGGCGCCGAGGCCCGACGCTGCGGATTGAAGGGCAAGGATGGCCACTGTGCGGTCTCCGCTTGCGAGCGTGTGGGTTTCGGGGTCGATCGGCCCGTCTCAACGCAAAGAGCGGGCCAAGCGGGCGCGGGCTGCGGGGTTCATCTGATGCCCGCTGGTCATCCGACGCGAGCGAAGGTGTTGACGGCTCGATCGAGCAGCGTGTCATAGCGGGAGATCATGCCGATGTTGGACTCGACGGCTCGTCCCGCGCTGGTGACGGACATGATCGCGCTGACGGGGTTGACGCCCGAGGCTTCAACTGCAAACTGCTCGATGCTGGCGGAGGCCTGGTCGGCGCCGTTGACGGTGTTGGTGGGGGCGGCGAAGAGGCTTGCGCCGTGCTTGCGCAGCTGCTGCGGATCCGGGACATCGAGGACGGCGAGCTGCGCAACTTCCGCGCCGTTCTGCCGGATGGTGCCATCGGTATCAATGGTGACGGGCACACCGGCGGTGAGTTTGATCTCGTCGCGGCTGGTATCGAGGACGGGCATGCCCTGCTGGTTGACGAGCAAGCCCTCGGGTCCGAGGGTGAAGCGACCATCGCGGGTGAGGCGGAGGGTGTCGCCCGTTTCGTCCTTGCCTGCTCGCACGACGAAGAAGCCGTCGCCACGAATGGCGATGTCCAGCGGATTGCCGGTGGTGGTGATCGCACCCTGGGAGTAGCTGGTGTGGGTGCGCTGGCCGTGCACACCGCCTCCGAGGATCTCAAGCAGATCGCTGCTGGAGAGGTGGCCGAGGTTGTCTTCCTGCCGGACCGCGTCGCGCTGCCGGACGAGCACCTGATCGGGCTTGAAGGCGGGTGTGGAGATGTTGGCGAGGTTGTTGGCTGCGACATCCTGGCGGTACATGCTGTTGAGCGCTCCGCTGGCTGCGATATAGATGCCCTGGTGCATGGCCTGGGCATCGCAAGCGGCGTGCCGGGCGGGATGTGGTAAGCTGAGGCGTCGCGGAAACCGCCAGAACCGCGGTGCTGGGGGCGTGCTAAACGCCTCAGGCCCAAAGGAGGACCGCCATGCCGCCGATGCCCCGTCCCGTCGCTGTGGATGAGTTTGCAGACCGCCATGTGGTGGTGACCGGGGGCACCGGCTCGCTCGGCAGGGCGGTGGTGGAGATGCTCATTGAGGGCGGTGCGCACGTGCACGTGCCCTGCTTTCGGCACGAGGAGCTCAAGTCGTTCGACCTCGGCGAGCATGAGCGGGTGCACGTCACGGAGAAGGTGGACCTGAGCGACGAGCACAAGGTGGAGCTTTTCTATTCGGTGTTCGCTGCGGGCCGGGGCGTGCCGCTGTGGGCCTCGATACATCTCGCTGGCGGGTTCATGGCGGGCTCGATCCACGAGACGCGCAAGGCGCATCTGGAGGCGGAGCTCGATAAGAACCTGACGTCGTGCTACCTGACCTGCCGGGAGGCCTCGCGGCGGATGATGGAAGCATTGACGCCCACGGGTCTGGGAGCCGGTGGCCGAATCGTCAACGTGGCGGCGAGGCCCGCCTTGGAGCCGAGAACCGGCGCGGGTATGACGGCCTACGCGGTAGCCAAGGCGGGCGTGGCGGCGCTGACGCAGGCGCTTGGTGAAGAGCTCAGGCACGAAGGCATCTGGGTCAATGCGATCGTGCCGAGCGTGCTGGACACGCCCGCCAATCGCGCAGCGATGCCCGGCGCAGATTTTGGCCTGTGGCCCAAGCCGCGAGAGGTCGCCGAGACGATCGTGCACCTGGCGTCGCCCAACAACCTCGCAACGCGGAGCGCGCTCTTGCCGGTGTATGGGAGGAGCTAAGAGGATCTCGGTCCTTCAATCTCCAGCGACCATCGCTTGGCGAATGACGCTCGTTCTGACTCGCTCAGGTTTGCCCACCAAGACTCAGTGAGGCACTGGATTGCATCGTGAGGATCTCCGTCTTGTAGCAGTTCTCCTTCAGCAGCGAGCATGAGGAACCTGCCACAACAACGACGGTGACTTGGTAACAGCTGTGCGTGCAACTCACTCTTGAAATTGTCGCTGCCGTCCAATGCATCGACAAGCTGCCACGATGAGCCCTCATCTTGCAGCATCTGTTGTAGCACCATGATCAAGTAGGCAGGGATATGAAACACCCACCCGGCTGGATTCGTAAAAGTCAGGCAGGTCAGGTTTGGATCGAGCGCTTCCAGATCGAGGTCTTGCCATCTTGAATACGTGTCCAATGCCCTTGCAGCCGCTCGCTCATCGTCCATCGCGTAGCTGTCGATAGCTTGGGCTTCGTGAATGCCGATGCCCCCATCGAGACGCGTATCTTCGAATGCAGATCGGATGATTGGCTGCAAGCCAGCGACGAGAGATCTGAACTCCTCATCACCCAGAGGTTCAGGGCGTTTGAACTTTGTCAAAGCCTGTACCCAGTCTCCGCGAGCCCTTCATCGACCTTGGTCTTGAAGTCGCTGTAGCCCTCGCGGCCCATGAGGCCGAAGGTGGCTTGCTTGCCGAGTTCGACCGCGGGCTGGTCGTAGGCATCGATGCC
>CAZSBR010000283.1:0-2933 GCA_964605165.1 uncultured Phycisphaeraceae bacterium | reverse complement strand
ACGTTGATCTCGCTGGGGTCGTCCTTGAAGCCCTTCCAAGGCTCGTCGGCCTGCGTGAACCCCGCGTTGGGCTTGGCCGGGTCCCACGGCATGGGGGTGCGGAGCTCGGGGTCGGGCTTGTCGCCCGTCATGCCGATCTCCTCGCCGTAGTAGATGAAGGGCGTGCCCGGCAGCGTCATCTGGATCGTCGCTGCCAGCTTGCACTTCTCGATGTCGCCCCCGAGCCGGGTGCGCGTGCGCGTCTGGTCGTGGTTGGAGAGGAAGGTCGAATAGACGTGCCCGCCGCGCTGCGCCGTATACATCGCTGCAAGCCGGTCGATGTGCGCCGCAAGCTCGGTCGCATCGCCATCGTTGAGCGCATCGATGATGCGGTAGCTCAGGTCAAACTCGAAGGCCGAGTCCACAGCACCCGCGCGGATGTACTTGCTGACCACCTCGGCGTTGTCCCATACCTCGCCGACGATGAAGGCGTCTTCCTTCACCTCGTGCGCATGATTCCGGAAGTTGCTCAGCCATTCGAGTGTTTCGCGCGTGGTGTCGAGCTCATCGGGGAAGCGCTCGACCATGAACTTGATGGCATCGAGCCGAAAGCCGTCGGCCTTGAGGTCCGTGAGCCAGAGCGTTGCAGCATCGTGCAGATCCCGGGTGTTGCGCGCATCGCGGAGGTTGAGGTCGGGCATGGTGGGGCTGAACACGCCGTAGTAGCTCGCGCCCGCGATGTGGCGCATTCGGTCGTGCCAGACGTTCTGGCCCCATGGCCCGCGAAAGGTGGGCCTTGGGTCGCGGAAGATGTAGCGCTCGCGGCTGTCGCTTTGCGGCTGGATGGCAGCCTGAAACCATGGGTGCTTCCATGACGAGTGGTTCATCACCCAGTCCGTGATGAGGCGGATGCCGCGCTTGTGGCATTCCTCCATCAGCTCGATGAACAACTCGTTGGTGCCGAGTTCGCTGTCCACCTTGCGGTAGTCCTCGACGTCATAGCCGTGGTAGGTCTCGCTCTCGCAGATCGGCATAAGCCAGATCGCGGTGACGCCGAGGTCATCGGTGGTGGTGGGGTCGCCGTCGTTGAGGTAATCGAGCCGGTCGATCAAACCCTGCAGATCGCCCTTGCCGTCCCCAGCGAAGGGGCCATCCGCAGCATCCTGAAAGGAGCGGACGAAGACCTGGTAGAACACCGCATCGCGCCACCATGGTCGTTCATCGCCGAGGACTGGCGCCGGCTGCGCACTGGCAGCAGCAGCGAAGATGCTGCTCATCGCAGCGGTCCATGCGTATCGGCTGGGCTTGTTCGCAGCGGGTGTGGTCATGGAGCGAGCGTACTCGCTCGGGCTGCGGGTGGGTGACCGGTCAGTCTTCGTTGAGTTTCTCGGCGAACTTACCCAGCACGCTGTGCCGCGTGAGGTCGTACCACAGGGGTGTGATGGTGATGCATCGGCGGTCGATCAGTTCTGCGACGTCCGTGCCCTCGTCCGTGCCGTGGAAATCCAGTCCGTGTCCCGCGGGCCAGAAGTACTTCTCGCCGCTGGGGCTCTGGCGCTGCTCGTACTTGTCGATCAGGCCGTGGATGTTCATCGGGCAGACGCGCATCGGCAGGCGTTCGCTCTTGGCCACTGGCTGCTGTGAGCGCTCGGCCACGGCTCGCAGCAGGCCCAGATCCTCGAGGGTCTGGCCCGCGTGCACGTCCTCGCCCGGCTGGACCTCGCAGCGAGGGATGTTGACGTTGACGCACGAGTGCTCTTCGAGCAGGCCCGCTTCGAGGATGCGCTCGATGGCGCGCACCGCGTGGCGGGCACCATCGTGGAAGTCAGGTCGGCCTGAACCCAGGTGCAGGCTGGTGGCGATCGCGGGGATGCCGAGGAAGGCCCCCTCGATAGCCGCGGCGACTGTGCCCGAATAGATGACGTTGATGCCGCAGTTTGCGCCCGCGTTCATGCCGCTGATGACCAGGTCCGGCCTTGAACCCTCGCCGAACTTGTCGGGCCAGATGGCCGAGAGTGCGGTCTTGACGCAGTCGGCGGGGCGGCCATCGACCGCGATGCCCTCGAAGTCGCCGAGGCTCTCGTCCTCGTGGCTGAAGTGCGTTTCTCGCGTCATCAGCGGCTCGTTGAAGGTCACGCCGTGGGAGGTTGCGCTCTGCACGGTCGCGGGCGCGACCACGTAGACCTCAGCCCCGGCGAGGGGTCCATCGCCCCTGGCGATGGCCATCATGAGGGCACGGTGCAGAGAGACGATGCCCGGAGCCCGGATGCCGTCGTCGTTGGTGAGGAGGATGCGCACGCCAGAGGCTAGCCGCCAGCGTGGGCACGGTCGCCCCCTTGGGCTGTTGCCGCATCCGGCGGGGCTGGGCGAGCGAAACCCCTGAGCCATGACCACCATGCCCGCTGCTGCTGCGCCTGTATCGAGCCCGTCCGCTGCCGAGCCCCTCGGGCACGACCTGCCGCGGGATCGCATCGAGATCACGCCCCACGCCGACGGCTATCTGCTGAAGACCGCGACGGTGGTGCAGCAGCCGATGGAGCGGGTGTTCGAGTTCTTCGCGGATGCCGCCAACCTCGAAGCGCTGACGCCCCCGATCCTGAACTTTAAGATCCTGACCCCGCTGCCGATCGAGATGCGCCGGGGTGCGCTCATCGACTACCGCATCAAGGTGCACAGCGTGCCGATCAAGTGGAAGACGGAGATCACCGCGTGGGAGCCGGGCGTGCGGTTCATCGATGAGCAGCGCAAGGGCCCGTACCTGAGGTGGATCCACGAGCACACCTTTTCAGAGGTGCCCGCCGAGGGTGCTGCGGACGATGGGTCGAAGGCTGTGCTGGTGGGGGACATCGTGAACTACAAGCCGCCGATGCGTTGGATCAGCCACCCGCTGCTGATCAAGCGGGACCTGACGAACATCTTCACGTTCCGCCGCGAGGCGCTGCATCGGCACTTTG
>CAZSBR010000282.1:0-2948 GCA_964605165.1 uncultured Phycisphaeraceae bacterium | reverse complement strand
GGATGTTCGATCGGTGGGTGCCTTACCCGTTTCAGAACAACATCCGGTACCTGCCGCGGGAGGCGGCGTATGAGTGTCTTTCTGGCTTGATCAAGGCGCAGACGGGCCAGGGCAAGATCAAGAGCCACAAGGACGCGGAGAACTTTGGCGAGTTCATCGATGCGGTGTTTGGCGAGGGCATCGCCAAGCACTTCATGCGGCCTTACAACTTCAAGGTCTGGGCGCACCCGCCCGAGGAGATGAACAAGCAGTGGATCGGCGAGCGAGTCGCGGTGCTGGACATCGATCGTGCGCTCAAGAACGTGCTGCTCGAGCAGGATGACTTCGGCTGGGGGCCCAACAACCGCTTCAAGTTCCCGCTCAAGGGCGGCACGGGCGAGTTCTACAAGCGGTTTGGTGATGTGCTGCACGAGCATCTGATGCTGAGCAGCGAGGTTGAGTCGATCGACATCGACCAGAAGGTGATCACGCTCAAGGGCGGCAAGACGGAGTCGTACGACATCCTGCTGAGCGCGATGCCTCTGGACGTGCTGTGCAAGGATGTGCTCATGGGCGATGTGCCCGAGGAGATCCGCACGACGGCGGCGGGTCTGAAGCACTCCTCGGGGCACATGGTGGGCATCGGCATCAAGAGACCTTGCCCGAGCAGCAAGAGCTGGATGTACTTCCCGGAGGACAACTGCCCGTTCTACCGGGTGACGTACCTGAGCAATTACTCGCCCTACATGACGCCCGACAAGGACAAGTTCTACTCGCTGTTGTGCGAGACGAGCGCGAGCGGCCACAAGCCGGTGGATGGCAACGCCATCATCGAGGAGACGATTCAGGGCCTGGAGAACGCCGGGCTCCTGGAGCCGGGCGAGCGGCAGGACATTGTGAGCACGTGGCATTACTACGCGGACTACAGCTATCCGACGCCGAGCGTGGAGCGGGACGACATTCTCGTGCGTGTGATTCCGTGGCTGGAGCAGCGGGATGTGTACAGCCGGGGACGCTTTGGCATGTGGAAGTATGAGGTGTCCAACACAGACCACACGCTGATGCAGGGTGTGGAGCTGATCAACCGGCTGTTGCTGGATGAGCCCGAGACGACGATCGGCATCGTGTACGAAGCGACGGAGGATGGTCGTCAGGCGGCGACGCACGAGCGGTCGGCCAAGGCGGGCTCTGGCGAGAAGCGGATCGCTGCTGCTGCGGAGGCGAAGGAGGTCGTGGGCCTCAAGGCGGCGACCGACGCGGGCGATCTTGATGAGGCGGAGCTTGCAGAGGAAGAGCTGGGCGTGACCGAGCGGCGTTGAGCCGGGCTGTGCACAATCCGGTTGTTCGCATTTTGCATGGCTCTTGCCGACCCTGAGCTTCGTTGTATTGCGCCCCGCTAAGTCCCGGTGCTTCAACGGGATGTGGTTGCCGGCTGCGCCGTGTGTGCCGACTGCGCAAATTGCGACATTTGAATCGACTGTGCTGGCAATTGCGGGTGCGTAGGGCATCTTCTACGTGCTGAGCGGACCTCTCTGGAGGACGGTCTGTAACAGCGCGGCGGGCTGGGGCCAGCCGGAGGATTTGAAGAGAGGTATCAAGCCGTTGGCTGCGTGCCGCCGGCGTGCGCTATGAGTGTGCTCACGCGACAATCCGAGTCGCCGTTCCGCGCTTTGGACTGGGAGCCGATGGTGGCCCAGTACCTCGAGGAGCAGCATCTGGCAGCGTGGTCGGGCGTCCCCCGGCGGCGGGTGCAGTTCGCGGCCTCGCTCACCCACTTTCTGGCGGGGATGCGTGATACGGAGGTGTGCCCGCTGTATGGCCGGCACATCATGGACTTGGAGTCATTCTGCTACCAGCTCGAGCGGATCCTGCCGGGCATCCCGCTCGAGCGGCGGGTGGATGGGCCCAGCGGGGTGACGGCTCTGCTCAGGAGTCGGCATACGTACCGGGCGCGGCCGGCGAGCAAGTTCCGCTACTTCATCTGGCATGATGCAGACGTGCTGTTGAGGCACGATCGACCGCTGTTTGGAAGGCTGCTGGACGCGCTGATGGGTGTGTCGGCGGAGGCTGAGTACACGAGCGAGGAGCTTCTGATCCTGCACCGGGGCATTTTCCTGGGCACGCAGCACCTTGGCGAGTACCGCCACGAGATGGATGGGCAGTTTCGGAGCTGGTATGGCGATCAGCGCGGCAACGCGTTCTGGCGGATCGTCACGGGGCTGGAGGCCCCGCCGATCGAGCTCTTTGAGATTGACCGCCTGGTGACGATCTAGCGTGACGCATCGGGCTCGTTGGGCGGGTGTTTTGCTCGCCGGGGCGGGCTCGAGGAATCGACACTTGAGCGAGAGACGAGAGGGCGTGTGGCCCGGTGGAAGCCGTCATGCGCCCTTTCGTGTGCGCACTCACACGAGCGGACTGCGGTGGGGCCGGCGTGGGTGAGCCGGCGTGTGTTTCGCGGGCAGGTGTGGTGGCGGGGCGCACTACACTCGGGCTATGGCGTACACCGTTCTCGCTCGACGCTACCGCTCGCAGGACTTTGATGGCGTGGTGGGCCAGCAGCCCATCGCGCAGACGCTCAAGAACGCCATCGCCATGGGGCGGGTGGCGCACGCGTATCTGTTCTGTGGCACGCGGGGTGTGGGCAAGACGTCGATGGCGCGGATCTTCGCCAAGGCGATCAACACGCCGATGGGCGAGGATGGATCGTTTGGCGAGCTGAGCGCTGAGGCGACGCAGGCGATCATGACGGGCCAGGACCAGGACGTGATCGAGATCGATGCTGCGTCCAACCGCGGCGTGGACGAGGCGCGGGAGCTGATCGCCAACAGCATCTATCGGCCGATGCGTGGGCCTTACAAGGTCTACATCATCGACGAGGTGCACATGCTGACGCGTGAGGCGTTCAACGCGCTGCTCAAGACGATGGAGGAGCCGCCCGAGCATGTGAAGTTCATCCTGTGCACGACCGA
>CAZSBR010000281.1:0-2953 GCA_964605165.1 uncultured Phycisphaeraceae bacterium | reverse complement strand
GGCTACCTCTACCGTGCTGGCTGGTTCCGCGACCGCGACAACCCCGAGCCGGCGCTCCGCTGGCTTGACATGGCAGCCCAGCGTGGCGGCGACCCCGTCGTCATCCACCAGATGCGAGCAATCGTCTTCAAGAAGCTCGGCCGAGATGCAGAGGCTCGCCAGGAGATTCTCACCGCCGCAAGAGCCGCGCCGAACAACCAGCGCCTGCAGGAGCTTGCTCGAAACGTCGGTGCGTTCGCAAACGTCCCGACAGGCAACTAGAGCCTGAGCAGCATCGCAGCAGACATCCAATCACCACCGATCGGGCCTGAGGTCGAGCACCTCGGGCTCGATCTGTTTGCGCCCTTGCCACTCGTTGATCTTGGGCCGCACGATCGCGCTGACGGTCATGCCGTTGGCCAGCCGATCGCTCCAACTGCTCTTCCGCCAGCCAACAAGACGGAGCACACGCTCACCATCGGAAACGCGCAGCGAGAGGTGGTTGGCAGTCTTGCCCATCAACTTCGGCGACTCGATCAGGCGCAGCCCATTGATGCGAAGCGTCGGAGGCGGATTGCCCTGCCCAAAGGGGGCGAGCCGAGCGAGTTGCTCGACCGCTGCCGGCGTGAGCTCCTTGGCCTGTGCGGTCAAGTCGTAAGCAAGCTCGGGCACCATCTGTTCAGGGGTAAGGGCCGCAGCCGTGTGCGCACAGAAAGCCTCGGTAAAGCTCGCGAGGTTGTGAGCTTCCATCCCCAGACCCGCAGCAGCCGCGTGGCCTCCATAGCGAGACAGGTGGACGCTGCACGCGTGCAGCGCCGCATGCATGTCAAAGCCCGGAACGCTCCGCGCTGAGCCGCTCAGCGCCGTTCCGTCCTGGGCAAGCAGGATCGTCGGTCGCCCGAACTGCTCGACGAGTCTTGAGCACACGATTCCCAGCACGCCCGGATGCCACGCATCGCTCGCCAGCACGATCGCACGTGAATCGCCCTCTGTCATGCCTCGCGTGCGCGCCATCTCGGCTGCTTCATCTGCGGTGCGCTTCTCGATGTCACGCCTGCGGTCGTTCTGCTCCTGCAGATGCTCGGCGATGTGAAACGCCTCGTCCTCGCTTGCCTCTGTCAGCAGCCGTACAGCATCCGCCGCATGGCCGAGTCTGCCGCAGGCATTGAGCCTTGGGCCCAACTGGAACGCTATCTGATGCGCATCGATCCTGTCGCTGCGCAGCCCGCAGCTCTCGATCAAGGCCCGCAGGCCGTGGCCACGTGCGTTTGAAAGCTGCGAGAGGCCGTGATGCACGATCGCTCGGTTCTCGTCCACCAGCGGCACAACATCGGCGACCGTGCCCATCGCCGCGAGCCCTAGAAGTTCCAGAAGCACCGCCCGCCTCGGTGGCGAGAGCACCCGTCGGCCCTCGTGCTTGGTGAGCAAATGCCACGCAAGCTTGTACGCCACACCCGCGCCGCAAAGCTCGCGGAACGGATACTGCGACCAGGCAAGCCCCGGATGCACCACAGCGAAGGCGTCAGGGATCGGGCTCTCGCCGCCCTCTTCACCCAGTGCTGGCAGATGGTGGTCCGTGATGATGAGATCGACACCAAGCGCCCGGGCACACGCCGCCGGCTCAAGCGCCGTGATGCCGCAATCGACCGTAACGATGACTTCCGCGCCCTCTTCTGCGAGCCGGCGCACGGCATCGACGTTGAGGCCATAGCCCTCATCGATGCGGTGGGGGACATACGTCCCGATGTTCACATCCGGCTGGATGGAGCGAAGGGCGTGGAACAGGATCGCCGTTGACGTGATGCCGTCAACGTCGTAGTCGCCGTAGATCACAATCCGCTCGCCCCGCTTGATGGCTTGAAGGATGCGATCCGCAGCGGGACCGATGCCCGGCAGCAGCGACGGATCATGCATGTGACCCAGCGAGGGCGAGAGAAAGGCCTCGGCATCGCTGGCGGACCGGATGCCGCGCGCCCGCAACAGCCGCAGGGTCAGCGGCTCAATGCCCCTGAGCGCTGCATGGCCCAGTTCGTCGTCCTCGGTGACAGGCCCGCCCGCACTTTCCGAACCAGATGGGGGACCACACCGGCCAGTCGCCTCAGACCGAGAGACCCACCGGCAGTCCAGCCCGCGTTCAGGCGGGTGTGTCGGGGCATCGCCCGCGATGTTCTCTGCATCGCTGGCCGCCTCTTGGAAAGAGATATCCGGTACACTGGTCATTGCTCAACTGCGGGCAGGCTATCGCCTCCCCGCTCCCACTGCAGACTCCTTTCCCGGGCTTTCATGGTCAAGATCAACAAGATTTACACACGCACCGGTGACCGCGGCACGACGGGACTGGTCTCTGGCGAGCGCGTTTCCAAGAACGAGCCCCGGGTCGTTGCCTATGGCACGGTGGACGAGACCAACGCCGCAATCGGTCTGGCCCTTGCCGCTCTTGCTCAGGGCCAGCACGCCTGCGCCGAGGACGATGCCCGCACGCTCGCGGCCCAACTGACCACCATCCAGCACGATCTCTTCGATCTCGGGGCCGATCTTGCCACGCCCGGCGACATCCAGGGCGCCCTCAGGGTCGTGCCCGCCCAGGTCGAGCGGCTCGAACGCGAGATCGACGGCTGGAACGAGCTCATCAAGCCTCTCACCAGCTTCGTCCTGCCCGGGGGTTCTCCCGCGTCGGCGGCTCTGCACCTCGCACGCACCGTCTGCCGGCGGGCCGAGCGGCTGACGGTCGCCGTCTACGAGGCCGAGCACGCCCTCGATGCCTGCCCGCCCGCCCTGACGTACCTCAACCGCCTGAGCGATCTGCTCTTCATCGCCTGCCGGGTCGCCAACGACCGGGGCAGGGCCGATGTGCTCTGGCAGCCGGGCAAGAGCCGCGAGGAAAGTGCCAATTCCGCGGGCGCAAGTGGAGCCACCGGCTCATGAGCGGCTCTGCCTACACATCCGCGGCCTTCACGACCGAGTTCAGCGCCGA
>CAZSBR010000280.1:0-2961 GCA_964605165.1 uncultured Phycisphaeraceae bacterium | reverse complement strand
CGTCGTGGTGGAGAACCTTTGGGGCAAGTCAGGACATGCCGACAGCCCCGGGCATCAGGGTGAGACTCAGGCAGCCTGGGCGGTCTGGGTCTCGGAGGTGACGGTCGTGCCGTTGCTGGTGATGGGCGTGTTGATGCCGAAGTAGGGGTTGAAGGCGTAGGCGAGGAAGGGGTAGTTGCCGGTGGCGCCGTTGACGAACGGCGTGGTGTTGAACGTGCCGTTGTTGAAGCCCTGGGTGTTGAACGTGGGGGCGTTGAAGGTGGGGGTCGTGCCGGTGGTGTTGACCGTGCCGGTGAAGCCGTTGTTGAACGACGGCGTGAAGCCGAACTGGTTGCCAAACTGGTTGCCAAACTGGGTGGCAAACGGGCTCACGAACTGGTTGGTGATGGGCGTGCTGATCGGGAACTGACCGAAGAAGCTGTTGAAGGGCACCGCGGCGTTCCAGCCGTTGGTGGGGATGGTGTTGTTCCAGCCCGTGTTCCAGCCCGTGTTCACGTTGGTGTTCCAGCCGTTGTTCACGGTGGGGATGAAGTTGCTGGGGATGTTCCAGCCGTTGTTGATGCCGGTGTTCCAGCCGGTGTTGAACGAGGGAACGAAGTTGCCGCCGAAGCCGCTCACACCGAACGGCGTGCTGAAGGGCGTACCGAACTGGTTCTGGAACTGGTTCTGGAACTGGCTCGGGACTTGGCCCGGGAACTGGCTCGGGAACTGGTTGAAGAAGGGACCCGAGAAGGGAGTGGTGAACTGGTTGGTGAAGGTGGGGAAGAAGGTCGTCATGGCGCAGGCTCCTCTGATCTTGGACAGGCGCCCCGCGTGCATCACTGCCCCGCACAGCGCCTCTGACCGGTCGGTGGCGGTCATCCGCCTCAACCCGCCGGTGTGCGCATGAGCTATCGGCCCGTCCTAAGAGCGGGTTGATCCTCCTCGTCCGGAATCATCTCGATAACTGAACCGGACGACCTCAGCCAGGCACGCCAGCGTCGTCCGCCTCAGGCCGACATTGGGCTAGGCGGCTCTTCCTCACTCGTCGATGAAGAACCCAAACCGCGTTGACTGCTGGGGATCGGCCTCGTTGACCGACCCGGTGGCGTGCCGGCTGTCGTTGCTCCGGCGCGGTGGGTAGATGTCCATGCCGCTGCCCAGATCCATGAACGCACTGAACGACAGCGCTCCCGTCCGTTCGTAGTGATACGTGTCGCGGCTGGATTCGCCCAGGGTGTCGCGACCTGCGGGGGCATAGCGATCAGATCCGCCCTCGTCGATGAACACCGCGATCGCCTGCATCGCTGCGCCGCCCATGCCGAGCCCATCGCAGCGGTAGGCGTCATTGCCCGCTCGATCGATGAAGAGCGTGACGCATTCATCCCACGAGCCCGACTGCCCAGCCGCGGTGCGTGTCCAGTACGTGTCATCGCCCTGGTCGTCGATCAGGATGCCCGCTGCCTGATGGGCTGCAAACGCCTGGCCGTAGCGGTTGGCGTGGTAGAGATCCCGCCCCGCAGCATCACGCAGGATGCCCAGCCCGAAGAAATAGCCCCCGCCCTGGCTGAACTCCCCGCCGGTGTATTCATCGTGCCCGCCGAGGTCGTACAGCGCTGCCACCCCGCCAGCCGCATGGCCGCGCACGCCGTAGGCAAAGCCCTGTGCCTTGCCGAGGTACACGCCTGCTGTGCCGTAGGCTGAGGGCTGGCTTGGCCCATTGGCGAAGTAGAAGTCATTGCCCGCCTGATCGATGATTGCGCCGAGCCCGCGCGCTCCGCCGACGGCCTGCGTGAGCTTCTCGCCGCGGTATACGTCGTGCCCGCCACGATCGATCAGAACCCCTGCGCCGAAGAACCCGGCGCCGATCGTCCACGAAGCGCGCTCGCCCGTCGCTTCGTAGACATCATCACCCGCGTGGTCGATCAGCACGCCCATGCCCATGGCACCAAACGCGATCGACCCGGTGGCACGCGAGCGATAGCGATCATCGCCCGCCTGGTCGATCAGCAGCGACCAGCCAAACGCGGTCGTCGCGGGGCCTGCAAAGTCGGCTTCGGTGATGTAGGTGTCGTTGCCCGCCAGATCGATGATGGATTCGATGCGCGATGGCGCTGTGCCCTCGGGCCACGTGTAGGTGTCGTCGCCGCCGGGATCGATGACGTGATCAATGCGGCTCATGTCGTAGGTGTTCTGCTCATCGCTTCCGATCACGAGCACGCTTCCATCAGCCAGCAGGAAGGCGTGATGCCACTGGCCGTCGACCGCAAGATCGATCTCGTCAGCATGCGCATCGGGCAGGCCCATCGCAAGCACGCTCTCGATGTCGCCCCTGCCGATGGGCGAGGCCCAGTGGTCCTTCAACTGCTCGAGGCGTGCTGTCACCCAAGCCGAGTCGATCTCAAGCGCGCGCTGCACCGCCTCGACGCGCTTGGGATGCTCGCTCTGCCGAAGCCGCCAAGACCGCGCCATGTGCCGGACCGTTTCAAGCAGATGCTCCTCGAACTCGGGCGAACTGGCGGGCTGCTCAGCCTCAGTGCGCAGGTCGAGCGTGCGCACCACGAGCGCTTCGACCGCAGCGGGCAGCGCATCGCTGTCGGCATCGCGGATGGCCATGATGTGGTTGCTCACCTCGGCTTCGACCGCGTCAAGCGACAACGGCCGGCGCAGGCTGTGCTCGATGAGTTGCAGCGGGCGAACAGTGGGATACCGCTCAAACGTCGCCTCGAGCACGCCCAGCAGATTGTTCAGCCCCTCGGGATGGTCGAGCATCTCAAAGGTGCTGGCCTCTTCGAGCAGCCGGGCTTCATAAGCGCCCTCGGCAAAGCCGCGCTCCTGCCCGGCTTGAAAGCCAGCAGCAGGGCAGACACACACAAGAGCAGCGATCAGAGCGCGCACGGCAAAGACTGAGCTTGGCATCCACCGAGCCTACACGGCGCGGGCGCCTCACTGCACGCGTTCGTCGCGCAGCTCGCGGCTCAT
>CAZSBR010000279.1:0-2978 GCA_964605165.1 uncultured Phycisphaeraceae bacterium | reverse complement strand
CGCGGGCCATTGCCTCGCCCATGTCCGCCGGGCTCTTGGCGACGTGCACGCCCGCTTCTTCGAGGGCTGCGATCTTGGAATCCGCCCCACCTTGGCCGCCAGCGATGATCGCGCCCGCGTGGCCCATCCGCTTGCCGGGGGGCGCGGTCTGGCCCGCGATGAACGCTGCCACGGGCTTGGTGACGTGCTCCTTGATGAAGGCAGCCGCCTCCTCTTCGTCCGTGCCGCCGATCTCGCCGATCATCAGAATGCCGTGGGTGTCCGGGTCAGCCTCGAAGAGCCGGATCGTCTCGGTGTGGTCGAGCCCGCGAACAGGATCGCCGCCGATGCCCACGCAGGTGCTCTGTGCGAGGCCACGCTGGCTCGTCTGCCAGACCGCCTCGTAGGTCAGCGTGCCCGAACGGCTGACGATGCCCACCGCCTTGCCCGTGCTCGCCTCGCTGATGTGCGTGTGGATGTAGCCCGGCATGATGCCGATCTTGCAGCCGGCGTTGGTGTAGGGGCTCTCAGCTGTGTCGTTGCCCGTCTTGGGTCCGGGCGTGATCACGCCCGGGCAGTTCGGACCCACCAGCACGGTGCGCTCTGCCTCAGCCCGGCCAGCGTTCATCTCATCGAGCAGCGCGCGGGCCCGGACCATGTCCTGCACGGGCACGCCCTCGGTGATGCAGCAGACGAGCTTGAGGCCCGCCTCGGCCGCCTCGAGCACCGCATCGGCAGCGAAGGCCGGCGGCACGAAGATCATCGTCGCGGTGGCGCCCGTCGCCTCGACCGCCTGCTTGACCGTGTCGAAGATCGGCAGGCCGTTGTCATCCTTCTGGCCACCCTTGCCCGGCGTCACGCCGCCCGCCATCTTCGTGCCGTAGTGGTGGCACCCGCGCGTATGCAGCGCGCCGAAGCTGCCCGTGATGCCCTGGCAGAGAACCTTCGTATCCGCATCGATCAGAATGGCCATTGAGAGTCCTCCACGAACGGGGGCAACAGGGCGGGGCGAACATGCAGCCCTCCAGCGGGCCTTGCCAAGCCTACGACGATGACAAGGCCCGGGCCATGCCCGGGCCTTACGAGGGCTCTTCTGCACCAGATGCCGGGCCCTGAGCCCGCTCAATCGTCGTCGTCGTGGTGGCCGCAGTCCTCGCCATGACAGCGGGTGTACTCCAGTTCCATCACCTTGAACGGCTCGCCGTAGAGGATCTCGTGGATCTGGAAGACGATCGAGTCGTCTCCCTTGAAGTGGTACTGCTGGCGGTAGGTCTTGCCCATCTCGCCGCTCATGGGTTCGTCCATCTCGCCGATGAGCGTGAGGATCGTGCCGTCCTGATTGAGCGAGCCGCGGGCGACGTGCATGCCCGTTTCCATCGTGCTGACCCACACGCTGTTGAACAGCTTGCGGTTGTTGTCATAGCCCATGAAGCCCTCGCCCTCGTAGGGCATGCCCATGAGCGAGCCCTCGAACTCGTGCTCCACGAAGCGCCCGCCGAGCACAAGCTCCGCCTCGCTGTAACCCTTGCTCACCGCTGGCGGCTGGGAGGGATCCATCCACACGCGCATCTCGATGTCCCACTTGCCCACGAACTTCTTGAGCACCTCGTGCCCGAGCGAGGGCTGCGTGGTGTTCAGCCACGTCTGCATCGATGCCGGATCCATCATCTGCTCGATGCGCTGCTCCACGAGCTTCCTGGCGGGATCCATCTCCTGCATCTGGTCCTGCGCCTGTGCGCACGAAACCGCGGCCAGCATCATCACGATCGACGCTCTCAACATCGCAACACTCCTTTGGGTTTTCTAGCTCTGACGCGCTCTCAGCGATCTTGCCACGGGTTGCAGCCAGCTCTGTCAGCCGGGCGCTCCCGAACAATTCCAGTCTGCCACGACCGAAACATGCACACAAGCCCCGCGATGCGAAACAAGGCAATCCGCCTCACTTGCGACCCAGTCTCTGCGCAATCGCCAGAGCTCGCTGGCCATAGCTGCCGCCCGATGGACCATCAAAGAGCGCAGCGTGCACCAGCAGCGGATAGAGCAGATACAAGTCCCGGCGCTGCTCGAAGAAGCCCGCACGGATCGGCCTGATCTCGTCGTATCGCCTGTAGAACGCCTCGCTGAACGTTCCAAACAGCGTCGTGAACGCAAGCTCGACCTCCGCATCGGCGTGGTGCACCGCGGGATCGATGAACGCTGCGACCCGGTCGCCATCGCCCAGCACGTTGCCGCCCCACACATCGCCATGGACGAGTGAGGGCGGCGATGCCTCCCCCACCAGCTCATCCGTCCGCGCGCACACCGCCTCGATCGCCCGCATCCCCTCTATGCCAAGCCCGCTGCGCTCCATCGCGAGCCCGCCGAAGTGCATGAGCCTGCGCTCGGCATAGAACGCCGGCCACGAGCCGGACCATGTGTTGGGCTGGTTCAGCGGCCCGATGAGCGTGTCTCGCTCGAGCCCGTATCGGTTCGCTGTGACGCTGTGCAACGCGGCCAGCAGCTCGGCTGCATGCTCATCGCCCCGCGTGCTCAGCCGGCCCGTGTGCTCGATGTACTCGATCACGAGCACATCGGGCTCCGCCAGCAGCACCCGGGGCACGGGCAGGCTCGAACGCTCGCTGAGCAGTTCGAGCATCCAGCCCTCCAGATCGAGGTTCGGCGCGCCAGAACCGGTCATGGTCTTGGCCACCACCCGCTGGCCATCATCGAGCGTCAGCAGGCGGGCCTGGGCGATGCACCCGCCGCTCAGGGCTGCTGAACGGGCCACACTTCGCCCAAGCCTCTCGGAAATGATGCGTTCGACGTCCACAGGCCCATATCCTTTCCCACGTCCCTGCACCTCGGCGGGGGCTCAAATCCCGAGAGGAGCCCGCTTTGCGCGCGATCATCACCGGCCAGGTCGGCATGGACAAGAAACCCTACCTCGCGCAGACCCAGAAACTCGCGGGCGAGCAGGGCGAGACGCTGGACGCGGTCATCGAGATGCGGGTCGATGACGA
>CAZSBR010000278.1:0-3016 GCA_964605165.1 uncultured Phycisphaeraceae bacterium | reverse complement strand
TCACCTCCTGCACGCTCGTGGTGCGGAGCTGAACAACCGCTGCGATCATGTCGCTTTCGCGCTGATCGAACTGCCCCTCCTGCCTGCCCTCTTCCACAACGCTCAGCAGGTCCGCCTCGATGGCTTGCGCCTCGGTGGCGGTGGGTGCGATGAGCCTTCGGCAGGCCTCGTCGAGCACGCCCGCCAGCACGAGCACGGGGGCAAAGGCCCAATGCGAGAGTCGAATCAGGTACGAAGCGCGGTACACGATCTGCTCGCCAGCGTGCTCGCCCAGGCTTCGCGGAAGGGCGACCGCCACCAGCCAGAGCAGGGGGATGGCGATCGCCATGGCGACGACGATGTCGAGGTTGTTCGGCGCCGCCGAGGCAGCGGTGTTCGTAAGCCCGACGGTCAGGCCGGCTGTCAGCGCGATGAGCCCCAGCGCGGTGGCGAGCACGCCGATGCATGCGAGCAGACCCTGCACGAGGGCGTGGCCCTCGAGATCCGCGAGGATCGCCTCGACGCGCCGCGTTGCGTGCTTGTTGTTGCGTTCAAAGGCGATGGCCGACAGCGTTGTGCGCGCTGATTGCAGCAGCGCCATGTGAAGCGTTGCGAACGTGCACGCAAGCACCAGGCCGCCCGCCGTCATGGTCAGGCCCGCAAGATCACCCATCGTGCTCTGCCCTTTCAATCTCTGGTTGCGCAAAGACGTGGCCCACGCCCACCGCTGCGAGCAGTTCATCCTCGCGGGCGTGCATGGCCAGCGCGTCGTCGGCGTGCTGGTCGTCATGGCCGAGGCAGTGCAGCAGGCCGTGGATGATGTACAGCAGCACCTCGTGTTCGAGTGCTATGCCGCGCGCCTCGGCCTGCCGTCGCGCCTCATCCACACAGACCATCAGGTCGGTGTCCAGGGGTTCGTCCTCGCTTGTGCGCAGGTCAAACGTCAGCACATCGGTCGTGGTCGGGTCGTTCTTCCACTGCGCGTGGGCAGCGGTCATCGCGGCGTCATCGACGAGTTCGATGCGCAGTTCGCCGCCGGCGAGGGGCGAGGGCCCCGATGCCTGCAGGTGCTCTGCCACGGCACCGGCGCGCGAAACCAGCCAGCGACACAAGGCCTGATCGAGCAGGGGCCCGCGGTCGATCAGGTCGATCGAGAGCGCGGGCTGACTCGGTTCTGGTTCGTCTGGAGAAGCGGATGCTTCGCGGCTGTCGCCCATGGCTTCCTGTGCGATGCACCGACACACCCAGCGGGAGACGCCCCCGTGGCGACGATGCTTGCAGCGAGACGCCTCGCGGGCGCGCTTCCACTGTACGTGACCCGTGGGGGTGCGGCCAACAACCCCGCCAACAACCCCGCCCGACAAACATCGGCGAAGCGCTCCTCAGCACGTCCGATCATCCATGCCATCTCCGGCTCAAGCCGCTTCAGACACCCTGAACGCCCCATGCAGCCGCGCCCTCTGCGTGCGCAGATGCGATTTGCATGTGTTCGGATCCCGTGAAGATTCCGCGTGCTAAACTGTTTGCGTATGGCAAGCAATACCGCAGAAAAACGATGCGAGAGCCCTGAAACGGAGGTCCAGCACGCGATGGCGGATCAGACCCTGATGGAGGCCATGTGCTGCGTGATGGGGCTCGACGGCGAGATCTGTCCACGCGATTCCGTGCTGCTCCTCAGGCTCGCACGCCACGCCAACCTCGAGGACACCCTCGACGAGGCGCTCGAGCGCACCAGCAATGACCATGAGGTCTACCGCCAGCATCTCGAGACCCTCGCTGACGATCCCGAAACTGCCATCGCCTCGGCTCTGCGCGTCGCAGCAGAGGAGGGCGAGCTTGCCGACGAGCACCGTATCGCGGTGCGCCACCTCGCCGACCGCCTCGGCCTGGACTCAACACGCACCGAGGATGTGCTCCGAGGCGTGCGCAGGGAACTGGGCCTCGAGCCCTAGCCGGCGCCGGCTCGCCCAGCGGCTCGACCCTCAACCACATCGCTGAGCGAGTACATTCTGCGTGACGGCAGTCGATCGCCTCAGCGCGATCTATCACCACGCAGCAACGACCCGCGACGCATTCCGAGGAGGGCCCCATGGCGACGGACATCATCGACCACGAGATCATCGGCGACGACATGCAGGCGGTCATCATCACGCTCGACCCGGATGAGGCGGTCGTCGCAGAAGCCGGCGCGATGATGTACCTCGAAGACGACATCGAGATGGCCACCTCGCTGAGCATGAAGGGCAGCGGCGGGCTCATGGGCAAGCTCTTCGAGGCCGGCAAGCGAGCCGTCACAGGCGAGTCCTTCTTCATCACCTTCTTCCACAACCATGGTCACCAACGGCGGGACTGCGCGTTCGCAGCGCCCTACCCGGGCCACGTCGTGCCCGTTGAACTCGGCGATCACGGCGGCTCGATCACCTGCCAGAAGGACGCCTTCCTCTGTGCAGCGCGCGGCGTCGAGGTGAACATCGCCTTCCAGAAGAAGATCGGCGTCGGGCTCTTCGGCGGCGAGGGCTTCATCCTCCAGAAACTCTCAAGCCCCAGCGGCCGCGGGCAGGCATTCCTGCACGCGGGCGGCACGACCGTCCGCCGCGAGCTTGGCCCGGGCGAGAAGCTCCGCGTCGATACGGGCTGCCTCGTCGCCTTCGAGCCGAGCGTGAGCTACGACATCCAGTTTGTCGGCGGGATCAAGAACAAGCTCTTCGGCGGCGAGGGGCTCTTCTACGCCGCGCTCACCGGCCCGGGCACGGTCTGGCTGCAGACCCTGCCCTTCAGCCGTCTGGCCGACCGCATCATCGCGGGCGCACCGTCCCACGGCGGCAGTTCACAGGGTGAAGGCTCGATCCTCGGCGGCCTCGGCCGCATGATCGATGGCAGCTGAGCTTCGCTGATGAACGCAAGCACAGCTTGCGCTGCATGCGCGCGCTCGGTGCCGATCACCGCGCCTGGATGCCCGCGCCGGGGTTGGGCGGCGGCGGGGGGGCGAGGTCGTTGGAGCGGGTGTCGGGCGATTCGATGATGCGCGCCCAGCGCA
>CAZSBR010000277.1:0-3031 GCA_964605165.1 uncultured Phycisphaeraceae bacterium | reverse complement strand
TGGCACCTGCTCGTGGATCTGGTAGAGCAGATCGGCGAAGGTCGTCGTCTGCTCACCGGCGAAGGCATCGCGGTGGTGGCTGCCCTTGGATGTCCGGCCCTTCTGGGGCTGGAGCACGCCATCGATCTCGACCGCAGCGTCATGCTCGTAGCGGTAGTGGTTGACGGTCTGGCCGAGCAGCGTGATCTCGATGACGCCGGCGTCGGCGAGCTGCTTGCACTCATCGATGATGTGCGCAGGCGGGCGGTGGACTTCTGCGCCTCGGGTGTGCGGCACGACGCAGTAGGTGCAGAACTTGTTGCAGCCGCGGGTGATGCGGACGTACGCCGAGCGCGTCGAGCCCGCGTCCACGGGCGAGACGGCGCGCGAGAGATCGAGCATCTCGAGGCGATCGCCCGCAGCAGCGAGCGTGCCCGATCGGCGCGAGGCATCGCCCTGCAGCGCGACCTGGCGTGCGCTGGCGAGTGAGCCCGAACCGGCATCGATGCCCGCCTTGGTGCGCACAGCGTTGTCGAGGAGGGCGGGCAGCTTGTCGAGCTCGGCGGGGCCACAGAGAAGATCCACGGCGGGCATGCGATCGAGCAGTGCCGTGCCGTCGCGTTCAGCCATGCAGCCGAGGACGCCGACAACGAGTTCGGGCTGGGTTTGCTTGCGTTTGGCGAGTTCGCCGATGCGGCTCCAGACTTTCTGCTCGGCCTGCTCTCGCACGGAGCAGGTGTTGTAGAGCACGACATCCGCATCGTCCGCTCTTGGCGTGAACCGGTAGCCCAGCCGAGAGAGGTCAGCGGTGACCAGCTCCGAGTCCAGCTCGTTCATCTGGCAGCCGAAGGTTTCGAGATAGACAGCTTTGCCGGTCATGGGAGGATGGTAGGGATGAGGTGCGTGGAGGGGGCTGGTCGAGTTTTTCGTCGTGACCAATCGTGAATAGACTACGAGGATGGCTGAGCCGTTACCGTGGAACGAAGTGCAGCCGTTGTTCGATCCGAAGGAGACTGACCTCATCGATCTTTTTGCAACGCGCGTTGGTATCGTTGAGTGGGAAGCAGTGCTAGAGGTCATTCGACAGAGTTATTCATTCACACTGACATGTAGTACTGGAAATGAGGAGGAGCCCGATGTCGAACTTCGTGCCATTCCTCCAGCGGCCGAACTTATTCGGATGGCACGTTCAGACGAAGGACCATGGCCGGACTTGACTTTTAAACTTGCTGGTATGCAGCTCAGAACATTTCCGTCGTTAGGCGACGAACACATTGAATTTGATTTCTGGGTTAGAGAGTTGACGGAAAGCCGATACTTGGCTGTGACTGATTTCATGGAAGATTGGGGGACCGCTGCCAAGTGCGATGTGTTCATCGCAATGTCAGACGGCCTCGGTCCTGCACAGCCGATCATGCTTTTTGATCACAACAGATGCGAATTCAGGAAGCCTCTGCATGGGTCGGGGAGTGATCGGAGCGCGCGGATCAAAATGCTCAGGGAACTCGCGGACACGCTAGAACATTTTCGCCAAGATGTGGGTTGTGAACAACGCTTTTCGTTAGAAGATATTTCTAGTGCATTGCTTGCTATGGAGAGATTCTTGGATCGTCACTCCGAGTTGGAACTACTCGACCATTTCACTGGTTGGGAACGATGGGAAATCTACAAAATCCGCTCCAACCTCACCATGTCCGTATGTCCACCTGCGGGCGTTCCGCACCGAAAGCGAACCTCCTCAAACGATGCCGAGCTTCTCGACCATCTGAACCGGATCGAACTGCTCATTGCGTCGGAGTGAGACGAGGGCTACCCCTCCATCCCCAGCAGCCTCGCGGCCTCGTCGACGTCCTTATCGCCCCGGCCTGAGCAGTTGACGACGATGTGGGCGTCCTTGGGCAATTCGGCGGCAAGGCGAACAGCCTCGTGGATGGCGTGGGCGGTTTCGAGCGCGGGGATGATGCCCTCTGTGCGCGCCAGCAGGGTGAAGGCCTTGAGTGCGTCCTCATCGCTGCAGGCGGTGTACTCGACGCGCCCCGTGTCCTTCCAGTAGGCGTGCTCGGGTCCGACGCCCGGGTAGTCGAGACCGGCCGAGCAGGAGTGGACATCCTGGGTCTGGCCGTCGCCCGTCTGGAGGACGTAGCTCATCGAGCCGTGGAGCACGCCGGGCTGGCCGTGGCTGAGCGGGGCGGCGTGGTCGCCTGCGCCGGCGGACCTGCCGCCAGCTTCGACGCCGATCAGGCGCACTTCGTGGTCTTCCACGAACGGATAGAAGATGCCCGCTGCATTGGAGCCGCCGCCTACACAGGCGATGATGGCGGTGGGCATGCCCTCGAGGTGGCGAAGGCATTGGGCCTTGGTCTCGCGACCGATGACGGCCTGGAAGTCGCGGACGATCGCGGGGAAGGGATGGGGCCCGACGACCGAGCCGAGGATGTAGTGGGTGGTCTCGACCGAGCCCATCCAGTCGCGCATGGCCTCGTTGGTGGCGTCCTTGAGCGTTCTGCTGCCGGACTCGACGGGGATGACCGTTGCACCCATGAGCTTCATGCGCACGACGTTGAGGTGCTGACGGCGGACGTCTTCGGCGCCCATGTAGACGAAGCACTCCAGGCCGAGGTTCGCGCAGGCGGTCGCGGTGGCAACGCCGTGCTGACCCGCGCCGGTCTCAGCGATGATGCGTTTCTTGCCCATGCGCTTGGCGAGGAGAGCCTGGCCGAGGGTGTTGTTGATTTTGTGCGCCCCCGTGTGGGCGAGGTCTTCACGTTTGAGCCAGATGGTGGCGCCGCGGTCCTTGGCAGCTTGCTTGCCGGCGTGCCGGGTCAGGTTCGCTGCGCGATACAGGGGCGTGGGGCGGCCGGTGAAGTGGGTTTCGAGTTGTCGAAGGTCGTCCCAGAAGCGTTCGTCTCGGGCAGCGATCTGGTAGATCTCACCGAGTTGGTCGAGCGCCGCGACCAGCGTCTCGGGGACGTAGCGCCCGCCGAATCGGCCGAATCGGCCTGCCGCGTCAGGCACTGCCGAGGTTGCGCGAACTGCTGTCTCTTCGACCGCT
>CAZSBR010000276.1:0-3075 GCA_964605165.1 uncultured Phycisphaeraceae bacterium | reverse complement strand
CTTGCGAGCACATGGGGTATTACTGTCAGTTTCCCGACGCTATCCCCCACCTCGGGGTACGTTCGATCGTATTCCTCGCCCTTACGCCACTGTCCCCACCGAAGTGGTTCTCGTGCAACTTGCATGCTTTAGCCATGCCGCCAGCGTTCAATCTGAGCCAGGATCAAACTCTTCAGTTGATTGCTTTTTACGGGCCCGAAAGCCCGAAACGAGTCTTGCGACTCGCAGTTCTCAAGCAGAAGACCGATCCGGTTTAAACCGGGGCAACAAGCCCCCGGCCGGTCTCACCGCAGAGTCCCGAAGGACACCTGCGATGCGTCGGTCGGCAAACCGACGTAAAAGCCATTCACTCATCTACACTCATTTACGACCGGGCCGAAACCCGATCGATTTAAGGGCACACGAGAGTGATGACAACGATGGGCTGTGACCCCCATCGGCCTTTGAAGACGATGCCTGTCTCTGGCAGAGACGCGGTCGTGACCGCTGGCATCGCCTCACACTCTCGCGATGTATCCAACTGCTCACTTGTCAAAGATCAGCACCTTGGCGGGCATCACGCCCGTTTCGGTGCGAGCCAGAGGGTTTGGTTTCCTCAGGCTGCCGCATTCAGCGGCGGGGGGAAGCATAGAGCCTTGGCTTGCCCGGTCAAGCAAAGCGTGACAGCTTTTTGATGGTCCGCGACAGGTTTGTCTCAAGTGCCTGCAAGACAAGCTCTGCGGAGGCTGCTGCCGAGGAGGGCCTCAGCAGATTTTAACGATCAAGGTCGGTGACCGCCACGCTCGCCACCCACCGGAAGGGCGCCGACCCGTGGCCTTCGGGCGGACGGACCCCTGCTTCGGCCAGGGCTCGCCACGCTTCGGTCATGGTGGCGCCTGTTGTGCGGACATCATCGATGAGGATGACCGCCTGGGCGCCGGAGAGGCGATGGGGCCTGGCGCAGGCCATGGAGCGGTTGACATTAGAGCGCCGGTGGCTGGCCGAGACGGCGGCCTGGGGCGGGCGATGGCGTCGGGTGAGGGCCCCGACGATGCGGGCGGACATGGCGGAGGCAGCGGCCCGGGCGAGGACGTCGGCGTGGTCAAGGCCGCGGGCGGTGGTCCTGCGCCAGGTAGTGGGAGCGGGCACGAGGATGCAGTGGGCGGGTTCGATGTTCTCGGCCTTGAGGCGGCGGGCGAGCAGTTCGCCGAGGAGCTTGCCTAGGTGGCGTCCGGCGGGTCGCCATCTGCGGTACTTGAGGTTGAGGATCTGTTCGCGGAGGGGGCCTTCGTAGGGGCCGAGCCTGACGGCGCGGTCCCACCGGAGTTTGCGGTCTCGGCAGCGTGGGCAGCCGTCGAAATCTGCTTCGAAGGGGCCGGTGGAGCTGGCGCAGCGGGGGCAGTTGTCCTCGAGCGGATCATCGCTGTCGGGTCGCCAGTTCTGGAGGGCGGCCCTGGGCGGCGGCAGTGTGCGGCCGATGAGCAGATCCTCGATGGCGGTGGGCAGGCTGGGCACGCTCAGGCCTCGGGGGGGCTTTGTGCTGCGGGCGGGCTGCTCGAAGCCTCGGCGAGTGTGTCGCGCATGAGGGTGGCGCGGGCGGCTCTGCGGTCGGCGCTGTCGAGTTCGCCCGGGTGATTGCGGCTGAGGTGCGCGGGCTGGACGCCGAGCATGAGCTGATGAACGGTTGCCAGGGGCACCGTGGGCAGCAGTTCGAGAACGACGCCCAGGCGGATGAGTCCGAGGAGTTTCATGGCCTCTTCGCTCGAGAGCAGGCGGGCGGAGAGGGCGGTGCCGAGGGCGCGGTGGACGTTGTCTTCGAGGAGCAGGCGTTGGCTGTTGATGAGCTTTCGTCGGCTCTCGCGTTCGTACTCGATGATCTGTGGGACGATGTCGAGGGCGAGTTCATCGAGGAGCATGCCCTCGCTTCGGCCGAGGGTGGTCTGGTTGGAGAACTGGAAGAAGTCGCCGGCGGATTCTGTGCCCTCGCCGTAGAACCCGCGGACAGCGAGGGACATGTCGTGGGCGGCTCGGGTGGCGCGATCGAGATCGCCCGTGATGGCCAGGCCCGGGAGGTGCATCATGACGCTGAAGCGTGCTCCGGTGCCGACGTTGGTGGGGCAAGCGGTGAGATAGCCGAGGCGGGGATGGAAGGCGTAGTCGAGTCGCTGCTCGATGGCGTCGTCGGCTTCGTCGGCGATGCGGAGCGCGGCGGGGAGATCAAAGCCCGAGCGGAGCCCTTGGATTCGGATGTGGTCTTCCTCGTTGATCATGATGGCCAGGCGCGGGTTATCGAGCCAGGTCACGACGCCCCTGGGGTCCTGCTCAGCGAGCTTGGCGCGCTTGCCGGTGATGTCGCGCTGACGGCCCGCGAGCAGGGCGGCGCTGATGAGTTGGCGTTCGACAAGGAGGCGGCCATCGGGCTTGGGGCACGAGCGGAGATCGATTGAGACAGGCTGGCCGGGCAGTGAGCCGAGCTGCGCTTCGATGCGTGTGAGGACGAGTTCGCTGTCCTCGCGGGTGGCTGCGGGCGTGAAGGGCATGCCGGCGAGGTTGCGTGCGAGGCGAACGCGCGATGAGAGCACGACATCGCTTGCTGGGCCTTCGCCCTTGAGCCATTCGGGGCAGCGCTCACAGATTCGGGCCAGCGCGGCGTTCTGGTCGGTCATGGCTCACGCTCGTTGGGCGGCTCTTGCTCGGCGGCGGGATCGGTGGAGGTTTCAGGCGCTGACTGGCTTTGGCCGGGCTGAAGGCTGGCCAGGCGGATCTGGTCGCGGATGCGTGCGGCCTGTTCGTACTGCTCGTGCTCGACTGCGCGGGTGAGGCGTTCACTGAGGGTTTTGAGGCGGAGGGCGCGCTGCTTGGCGTCGCCGAGCACGGAGGCGAGATCGCCGCTGCTGCCGGCCTGCGAGCGCTCACGGAGCAGGCGTCTGGGGACCTTGCCGACGTGGTGCGTGCCGCCCTCTTGCGAGCGTTCGAGGATGGGCGCGAGCTGGCGTTCGAACGTCTCGTAGCACGTCGGGCATCCGAGGCGGCCGATGCGTTTGAACTGGGCGAAGGTGAGGTGGCAGTCCGGGCATGCGGCGCCGGGCTGGGCCG
>CAZSBR010000275.1:0-3112 GCA_964605165.1 uncultured Phycisphaeraceae bacterium | reverse complement strand
CACCCATGGTGGCCGCTGCGGAAGGCACCAAGGAGGTCGGCGGTGCGCTCGTGGCTGCATCACTGACGACCGTGGTCGTCTTCATCCCCATCCTGCTTGTCGAAGAGGAGGCGGGCCAGCTCTTCCGCGACATCGCTCTTGCCATCTGCGCCGCTGTGCTGCTGAGCCTGCTCGTCTCCATCACCGTGATTCCCACCGCCTGCGCCCGCTTGCTTCGCAGCAAGCAGGAAGCGCCAGCGCCGGGCGCACTGCGGCGGGTTGCTCGCGGCATCACGCTGCCGGCGCGATGGGTGGGGACGCAGTTGGGCAAGGTGCCGGGCGTGGTGAGCTCGACCGTCTACGCCCTCAGCGGGAGCTGGCTTGCGCGCATCGCGGTGGTGGCTCTGCTGACCGTGGGCTCGCTCTGGGGCAGCCTGCGACTCATGCCGCCGTCAGACTACCTCCCGAGTGGCAACCGCAACCTGATCTTCGGCATTCTCATCCCGCCGCCGGGCTACACGCTCGATCGCCAGCTTGATATCGCTCAGCGCATCGAGAGCGTCATTGAGCCCTATTGGGAGGCGGGCGATCTCGAGCCGGGCAGCAGCGAGCGCGCCCAGGCCGAGGCAGCACTGCCCGAAGTCGAGACGTTCAACTGGGCCACTGGTCAGCCGGGCCCATCGGTCACACCGCCCCCGATCACGAACTACTTCTCGGTCGCGTTTGGCTCGACCATGTTCCACGGCGCGATCTCCGAAGACGACCGCACGGTCGCGGACCTTCAGCCGTTGTTTGCCAAGGCGACCGATTCGACGCGCGTGCCCGGCGTGATCGCCTTTGCCTTCCAGGTGCCGCTGTTCAATCTTGGCGGCAGGACGGGCTCTGCGCTGAAGATCGACATCGTGGGTGATGACCTCGACGAAGTCTCGAATGCGGCCGGCGCGATGTTCGGCAGCCTCGGCCAGACCTACGGCTTTCAGAGCGTGCAGCCCGATCCGCCCAACTTCAACATCGAAACGCCCGAGCGGCAGGTCCGGCCCGATCGGCTGAGACTGGCCGAGGTCGGCCTCACCCCGGGTGAACTCGGCGAAGCAGTTGCGGCGCTGGGCGACGGCGCGATCGTGGGCGAGTACCGCATCGCCGGCGACTCCATCGACCTCAAGGTCATCGCAGAGAGCTCCGTGGATCAGCGGTCCATGGAGGGGCTGATCGATACGCCGCTGGCGACACCCGTCGGCAGCGTCGTCCCGCTGTGGAGCCTTGCACGTGTGGTGGATACGACCGCCCCGGCCCAGATCAAGCGCGTCGATCGTCAGCGTGGGATCACGCTGGAACTCAGCCCGCCCGCCGAGGTGCCGTTGGAGCAGGCGATTACTGATGTGCGCGCTCTCGAGGCGGATCTGCGCGAGGCGGGTGTGATTCCGCCGACCGTGCGCGTGGGCTTTACGGGCTCGGCAAGCAAGCTCGGCGCGGTGCGTTCAGCGCTGCTGGGCGATGGCACGCTGCTGGGCACGCTCAACAGCGTGATGGTCATGGCCGTTGTCATCGTGTATTTGCTGATGTGCATTCTCTTTCAGAGCTTTGTGAGGCCCTTGGTGATTCTCTTCAGCATCCCGCCGGCCCTGCTCGGAGGCTTTGTCGCGCTCAAGCTCGTGCACGACTGGAGCATGAACGATCGCTACCTGCCGACGCAGCAACTCGATGTGCTCACGATGCTCGGCTTTGTGCTGCTCTTTGGTGTGGTGGTGAACAACGCGATCCTGATCGTGCACCAGGCGCTGAACTTCATGAGCGGCAGATCCGTCGCCAAAGGCTTCGAGCACGGTGACCAGGACGGCGCGCTGTCGCCCCGCCGGGCCATCGCCGAGTCCGTGCGCACGCGCGTTCGACCCATCCTCATGAGCGTGCTGACGAGTGTCGGCGGCATGATGCCGCTCGTGCTCATGCCCGGTTCGGGTTCAGAGCTCTACCGCGGTCTTGGCAGCGTGGTGGTGGGGGGCTTGCTGCTCAGCACGGTCTTCACGCTGCTGCTCGTGCCGCTGCTGTTCAGCCTGGTCTTTGATGTGCAGAGTGCGCTGGCACGTCTGTTCAAGCGGTTTGCACGCAGAGACGCAGCGACCCCCGCTGCAGCGTGAGCGTTGAGCGCGGCTTCATTGGCCACATAAAGGTCTGGTTTGGGCCGGCCGAGGGCGGCGCGTTTCGAGCAGCTTTCGGCTCTTGAGTGGTCGAAACGCGCGCCGAGACTTTCTAGAATCGTTCTAAACTAGCACGCTTGTCTGAGTTCGTGCCGCGCCCTGTCCCGGCGCCTCACCCGCGTCGTGATCGGGACTGTGTCTGCGGGGCATCCCTCGCAGCCACGGCAACGAACCCAGACAGAATGCCCGCTGCGAAACCCGGCTGGAGACCCCACCGATGACGACGACCGAAGAAGTGGCCTTGATCGCAGAATCCCGCAGGGAGTACACCGCGGGCTTCGTGACCGATATCGAGCAGGAGTTTGCACCGCCCGGTCTCGACGAAGACACCGTTCGGTTCATCTCGGCCAAGAAGCAAGAGCCCGAGTGGCTGCTGGAGTGGCGCCTCAAGGCACTCAAGCACTGGATGACGATGAAGGAGCCCGAATGGGTCTTCCTTCCCTACGGCTATCCGCCGGTCGACTACCAGGCGATCAGCTACTACGCAGCGCCCAAGAAGGCGCCCGAGAGTCTCGACGAGATCGATCCCGCCATTCTCGAGACATACAACAAGCTTGGCATTCCGCTCAGCGAGCAGAAGGTGCTGCTTGGTATCGAGGATGGAACGCCCGCCGACGCAAGGGCTGCCGGTGACACGGGCGAAGGCCGCCGGGTCGCGGTCGATGCGGTGTTCGACTCTGTTTCGATTAAAACAACGTTCCAGGAGGAACTCGCTCAGGCGGGCGTGATCTTCTGCTCGATCTCCGAGGCGGTTCGTGAGCATCCCGAGCTTGTCAAGAAGTACCTGGGCTCGGTGGTGCCCTACTCGGACAACTTCTTCGCCACGCTCAACAGCGCTGTGTTTAGTGATGGCAGCTTCGTCTACATCCCCAAGGGCGTGAAGTGCCCCATGGAGCTGAGCACCTATTTCCGCATCAACGCCCGCAACACGGGCCAGT
>CAZSBR010000274.1:0-3151 GCA_964605165.1 uncultured Phycisphaeraceae bacterium | reverse complement strand
CATCGCCTGGTACTCGGGCAACAGCTACGAGTTCGACGTGTTTGCCTTCAACCGTGTGATCCCGGACTGGATGAGTGATCGCGGCGCCCCGTATTGGTGGGCGTACTGGATCATGATCGGCTGCAACGTCATCAGTCCGCAGCTGTTCTGGTTCCGGGCGATGCGCACCAATCCGGTGGTCATCTGGGGCGTGGCCCTGCTGGTGACGATCGGCATGTGGTTCGAGCGTTTCGTGATCATCGTCACGAGCCTCCACCGCGCCTGGCTGCCCGGCGAGTGGCAGATGTTCTTCCCGACGTGGGTCGACATCATCACGTTCGTCGGCACGATCGGCCTCTTTGGCATGTTGTTCCTGCTGTTCCTCCGCTTCCTGCCCATCTTCCCGATGGCAGAGATCAAGGCGGTCATGCCCGAGGGCGACCCGCATGATCCTCGGGGAGGCGCCAAGCACGACCACCACCACGACGGTGGTGCGAGCGATGCCAAGACCGCCAGCAAGGAGGGTCACTGAGCCATGGCTATCAGCGATTACATTCCGTTCATCGGGGCCAAGCCCTCGCGGTACGTGACCGAGTCCGGTGCGCCCATCTACGGCCTGCTCGCACAGTTCGAGACGCCCGCGGATGTCTACCACGCCGCTGAGGCGATGCGTGACAAGGGCTACAAGCACTGGGATGTGCATGCCCCCTTCCCGATCCACGGCATCGAGGAGGCGATGGGTCAGCGGCGGACGATTCTGCCGTTTCTCATCGGCGGCGGCGCGATCACCGGGGTGGCCGGTGCTGTGGCGATGCAGTACTTCATGAACGCGATCGACTACAAGTTCATCGTGCAGGGCAAGGACTACTGGGCGTGGGAGGCGTACGTGCCGATCACGTTCGAGCTCGGCGTTCTGCTGAGCGCGTTTGCTGCCATCACGGGCATGCTCGCGCTCAATGGCCTGCCGCGGTTCCATCACCCGCTGTTCCAGTCGGAGCGCTTTCTCGATTCCACCAACCACAAGTACTTCATCAGCATCGAGGCACGCGACCCCGCGTTCGAGCCCGCTGATTCGCTGGCGGCCCTGAAGGATGCCGGGGCGACCCACATCGAAGTGATCGAGGAGGCCGAGTGATGAAGCGTTCGACACGCCTTCAGCTTGCACGGGCGGCTGCAGTGGGGCTGAGCCTCGTCGCCGCGTCGGGCATGACCGCCTGCCGGGGCGACCGCACGGACAAGCCGCCGCGGCAGTTCTTCCCGGACATGGACGACCAGCCACGCATCAACCCGCAGAGTGAAGCGCAGTTCTTCCTCGACAACCGAAGCGTTCGCCAGCCCGCCGAGGGCTCGGTGGCGTTCGGCTACACCGCGGCGGTGGTCGATGCGGAGTGGAACCAGCAGAACCTCGCGGATCGTTCCAAGCTGCTCAAGGACGATGACGTGATCTACCTCGGGCTCAATCCCGATGGTTCGCACGTGGCGAAGATCCCCGTGCAGGTGACCGAGGACATGCTCGAGCGGGGCGCCGAGCGGTTTGGCATCTTCTGTGCGGTGTGCCACGGCTACAACGCCGAGGGCGCGACCCCGACAGCGGGCGGCATGGCCGGCCGCAAGTGGTCCGCACCGGTGCCCGGGCTGTATGCCGAGCAGTATCAGCCGGGCGGCGAGAAGGGTGCGGACGGCTACCTGTTCACCGTCATCCGCAACGGCGTCTGGGGCGTCGATGGCGCCAACCGCATGCCGGGCTATGCCCATGCGGTTGACGAGTACGACGCATGGGCGATCGTTGCTCACATCAGGGCGCTGCAGGCTGCCGAGCGGGGCTCGCTTGATGAACTGGACGAAGCGAGGCGTCAGCGTCTGGAGGCCTCTCGCGCCGCGCCGCCCGCTCCACCAGCAGCTTCTCAGCCTTCCGCCGATTCTGGGTCCGATGGACAGCCCGCCTCCGAAGCGGGCAGCGCAGCCGCCACTGAAAGCGGGGACAGCCAATGACCACCTACACGCCCGCCATCAGCCAAGAGGCGTACTCCGATCGTCTCGAGAAGCTCGCTTCGGACGTTCGTCTCCGCAAGGACAACATCTCGCTGCCCGAGGGGGCGACGGGCGGCCTGTCCCGCGTCTGCCTGCTCGCGGGCATCGCGGGGCTCGTGCTGACCATCATCGGCGCTCTGGCGATCGGTCCCAAGCACGCGCTTGCGTCGTATCACGCGGCGACCATGGCAGCGCTTGCACCTTGCCTTGGCTCGTTGATGTTCATCATGATCTTCCAGTTGCTCAATTCGCACTGGGCGGTCACGCTTCGCCGGCAGTTCGAGCACCTCGCGAGGCTTTCGCCGTGGATGATGCTGCTGTTCCTGCCGACGGCGGTCATCGAGATCGTCACCGGCGGCACGCTCTTTGGCTGGGTTGGCTCTGAAGACTTCTTTGCCACGCACAAGGCGCCGTTCCTGAACCTGCCCTTCTGGGTGCTCCGCGGCGTGGTCTACTGGGTGATCATCTACTGGCTCAGCCAGCGGATGACCGGAGCAAGCCTCGAGCAGGACCGCACGGGCGACCGCTGGCTGACGGCCAAGATGCGCCGCACCAGCGCGCTGGGCATTCCGCTTCTGGCGCTGACGATCGCCTTCCTGAGCTTTGACTGGCTCATGAGCATCGATCACCACTTCTTCAGCACGATGTGGGGCATCTACTACTTCGCGGCGTGCGCGTTCAGCGCGTTCGTCCTGGTGATGCTCATCTCTGTTTCGCTGCGGGCTGCGGGCCGCCTGACGGGTGTGGTCACCAGGGAGCATGACCACGACCAGGGCAAGATGATCTTCAGCTTCGTGGTCTTCTGGGCGTACATCTTCTACAGCCAGTACTTCCTGATCTGGTACTCCAACATCCCCGAAGAGACCGCGTTCATGACCATCCGCAAGACGGGCGGGTGGGAGATCGCGTTCTACACGCTCATCGCCGGGCACTTCATCCTGCCGTTCCTGCTGATCCTGCCCCGCACCGTCAAGCGGCTGATGCCCCTGCTGGCAGCAGCGTGCGTGGGCCTGTTCCTTGTCCACATCTTCGACATCTTCTGGATCGTTCGTCCCGAGGTATACGCCCACGACGCGTGGAAGGCAGCCCTGGCCCCCGGGCTCTCCCCCGTCGAGTCGCAGGCGGCCTACAGCGAAGTCAT
>CAZSBR010000273.1:0-3179 GCA_964605165.1 uncultured Phycisphaeraceae bacterium | reverse complement strand
TCGGCCAATTGCCTGCTGCCTTGGCTCTGCTCTCTCTGCGTTCAGCCTCAGCATCTCTGCGTTCAAGGCCATCGCCTCTGCGTTCCCTCTTCGCGTCTCAGCGTTCAAGGGCGTTGAGCTTCGGGTGAGGGGCGAGAGCCAGGCGTTTCACTGCACGCGGGTGTGCAGTTCCCCCTTGAAATCTTCGAGGTGGCCGCCGCGGCCGAGCATGTCGTTGATGATCTGCTCGTAGTCCGCCTTGATCGGGGCCGGAGCGCCGCCGCGCATCTCGGTGATCTGCTCGTCGGTCAGGCCAAGGAACCGGCGCATCGCAAAGTCGTACACCGCCTCGTCCTCATCGCGGCTGAGGTCGAGCCGAAGCTCGTTGATGATCTTGGTGCCCAGGCCGATCCACTCGTCGAAGGTTTCTTTGGAGATGTTGGCGACCAGCCACGTGCCCACGCCGTCACGGAAGGGAGGGTGAGCGAGCTTGGTGCCTGCACGCCCGGTCTTCTTGCAGACGAAATCCCCCTTGAGCGCCTCCTTGGGGGCCTGCGTCTCGGGGATGGGGGCATTGAGCTTGGTGAGCAATTCGACCATGGCCTTGAGCGGCAGGGCATCGCCCCGCCCGCCGGCCACTTTGACGCCCTCGCTGAGCATCATGATGGCCTTGTCTTCATCGCCCGCGGCCAGATGGCACTCGCCGCCGAGCTGGTAGGCCTTGCTCATCGCGGGATTGAGCTCGCAGCACCGCTGGAAGGACGCGGCGGCCTCGGCAAAGCGGCCGGCCTGCTTGTACGCGCCCGCGAGGGAGAAGTGGGCCATGTCGTTGTCGGCGTCCTGGGCAATCAGGGCCTCGAAGCGGCCGATGCGGGCATCGATGTCGCTGCCGCCGGCGGGTGAGGGGGACGCTTGGTTGGGGTTGGCATCGGTCATGGGAGATGGTAGGGGCCGACAGCCACCAACCAAGGCCTCCCGGCCGGGGTACCGAGCCCTGCGGGTGGCATCCAAGGCCCTGCGGGGGGCGCAGGCAGCGCAGCGATCGCAGGCAGGGCGTATCGTCCAGCCGCGATGGCACGCCCCTCCTCCTCCCCGGACCTCACCGCGACGATCGGCAGCGTGGCGCTCGCCTCGCCCGTGCTGCTGGCTGCCGGCACCGCGGGCACGCTCGACGAAATGGGCGAGGTGCTCGACTTCAGGGATGTCGGCGCGGTCGTGACCAAGTCCATCACCGCTGAACCCCGCCTGGGCAACCCGACATGGCGGATTCTCGAGTCCCGCGTGGGCATGCTCAACGCGATCGGGCTGGCCAACCCGGGCGTCGAGGCCTTCTGCCGCGACGAACTGCCGCGGATCAGGGCCATGAAGACCCGGGTCTTTGCCTCTATCGCCGGCACGAGCATCGAGGACTACGCGCTGGTCGCAGGCAGGTTCAGTGCGCACGCCGATGTGCTGCCGGCGATCGAGCTGAACGTCTCGTGCCCGAACGTCCACGGCGGGACGGAGTTCGGTGCCGACCCGGCTGCCCTGGCCGAGCTCGTCAAGGCGGTGTGTGCTCAAGCGACGGGGCAGGTCGTGCTCGTCAAGCTCAGCCCCATCACCGTGGGCACGCCCAGCTCGATCGTGGACATCGCAAGAGCGGCCATCGAAGCAGGGGCCGGCGGCCTGACGATCGCCAACACGATCCCCGCGATGGAGATCGATGTCGAGACCTGTGAGCCACGGCTCTCGAACGTCACGGGCGGTCTGAGCGGCCCCGCCGTGCATCCCGTGGCGCTCAAGCTCGTGCACGATGTGTACCGCGGCGTGGCACGCGAAGCGGGCGTACCGATCATTGGCGTCGGCGGTGTGCAGTCTTGGCGCGATGCAGCGGGCTTTGTGCTCGCCGGCGCGTCGGCTGTGCAGATCGGAAGCGGCTCGTTTGTGAGCCCCGGCACCGCTCGCAGGGTGAGGCAGGGCCTTGCCAAGTGGGTGCAGCGGCAAGGCAGAGCGGCGCTTGCCGATTTGGTCGGCGGCCTCAAGCGTCCTGACTGAGTGCGCCTTGCTTGTGCAATCCTAGTTCGAGTGAGCAGAGGCCTTGGCTGCCTGTTCATCGCGCAGGCGTGACAACGCCTCGGCCACCGGCCCTCGCCGCGCGGGCGGGGCGACCTCTTCGAGGCCCTGCGGCTGGCCCTCGGCCTCGTGCGCCTCGCGAACTTCCCCAGCCGGGGATGTCTTGGTTGCTGTGGCTGGCTGCACCTCGGCCTGCGGGTCGTCCTGATCGCGGCCCTGCTGGTCAATCGGCTGGCGGATGGAGCCGTCGGCACCGACATGGTCGAACTTGACCGTGACGCGTGTGGACACGCCGCGTTCCTGCATCGTCACGCCGTAGAGGCGGTCCATGGCCTGCATGGTGCGCTTGTTGTGGGTGATGACGATGAAGTGCGAGCGATCGGTGAACTGCGCGATGGTGCGCGCAAGGCGGTCGACGTTGCCTTCATCGAGCGCTGCATCGACTTCGTCGAGCACGCAGAAGCAACTCGGCCTGCTTCGGAAGATGGAAAGCAGGAGAGCAACAGCGGTCAGGGTCTTCTCGCCGCCGGAAAGCTGGCTGATCTGCCTGGGCTCCTTGCCCGGCGGCTTGGCGATGACCTCGATGCCGCTCTCGAGGACGTCGATCTCGTCGGTGACGACCTTCTCGGGGCCGTTGGGTCCCTCGACGGTCTTGACCAGCGGCATGAGCCTGACCTCGGCCTTGCCACCGCCGAAGAGCTTGCGGAACATGCCGTCGGGTCCACCAAACTGCTGCTGGATGCCCTTGAAGGCATCCTCGAAACGGCTCGTGCTCAGCTCGTTGAGCGTGCCAATGAGCTCGGTGAGCTGCTCGCGCGCGGTGTCCAGATCCTCGACCTGGCGAGCAAGGTCCTCGTTGCGCTCTTCGAGCGTGGTTTCCTCGGCGATGGCGTCGATGTTCACGTTGCCGAGGGCGGCGATCGAGGCTCGCAGTTCCTCGATCCGTGGCTCGCACGCCTCGACGTCGAGTCGCTCGACATCGCCCGGCAGCACCGTTAGTCGGAAGTCGTCGTACTCGCGATCGAGATCAAGGCCGAGGTCGTCGGTGGTGCGCTCCTCGAGCGCTTCTCGCCTGACTTCCAGTTCTCTTCTTGAGCGCTCAAGCGCGTTCCAGTCGCGTTCGATCGTCTCCGCCCGCTGCCGGCAGC
>CAZSBR010000272.1:0-3205 GCA_964605165.1 uncultured Phycisphaeraceae bacterium | reverse complement strand
CTCCACACCCACCAACCCACGAGCAGCAAACTGCCGAACCACTTCGTACACGACCGCCGTCACTGCGTTCGCAAGGTTCAGCGAGCGCTCACCCGCAGCCATCGGCAGCGCGATGCTTCGTTCGGGTTCCAGTTGGTGCGGTGCAAGGCCCTTTGACTCGCACCCGAACACAAGATGATCGCCCGGCTCGAACGCCGCATCAAACACGCTGTGCGTCGCGCGGGCCGAGAGCGTCCACGCTCGGGCGTGCGCCCGCGACCTCGCCTCGGCGTACGCCTCCCACGATGCGTGCTCGGTCAGCCTCAGCCTCGGCCAGTAGTCCAGCCCGGCCCGCCGGCATGCCTTCTCATCAATATCAAACGCCAGCGGATGCACCAGGTGCAGCCCGGCTCCAACCGCCACGCAGGTGCGCCCAACCGATCCGGTGTTGTTTGGAATCTCAGGTTCTACCAGCACAACTTGCAACGGCAGCGCCACAGCGCCCGGGCTGTGCACGCCGCTGTCGATCGCTGCATCGGGCCGTGTCACCGCCCGCCGTTGAGGCCGCGGATGTACGCCTCCTCCGCTTCGCGCCGGGCCTTCACCCCTGGGTCACGGTCGATCATCCGCTGCAGCGCGAGGATGAAGTCGTCATAGCCCGCGACCTCGTTGGTCTGGCGGAATTCCGGGCCGACGTAGCCACCCCAGCGGATCAGCCCGTCAGAACTCACGATCGCCGCGTAGGGCCACGGGTACTCCTCGCGCCCGCCGCGAGAGTTCTGTGTCGCCGGCGTGCGCAGCAACTGCTGAAGCGATGCGTCGATGTCATCGATGAGCAAATGATGCTTCAGGTCGTGCGTCTTGTAGTAGTTCTCGACGACTGACTTCAACTCCTCGGGCTTCCAGTCGTCTTCATCGTTGTCACGTCGGCGATTGTCCCGCTGTTCGAACTGCGTCAGCAGCCCGATGAACTTGACGTCCCGGCCGTAGCGCCTGCCCAGCAGATCGACCTGCGGCAGGAACTCACGCATGAACTCCCGGCCGCGCCCGCGAAGCTCATGGTTCCAGAAATACACCACCGTCAGCTTGCCGTTGGTGTTGGGCGGATTGGCCGGGAAGAGCATCTCGGGCGGATAGCTGAACTGTGAGGGCACCCACTCCTGGCTGTCCCTGCGATTGCGATCGTCGCCGCGCATCTCGGGCGATTCGGGCCAGTCCACCTCGCTGTATTCCTCGGGCGACGGCGGCACAAAGGACACAGCCGGCAGCTCGGTTGCTTCCGCTTCGCGTGCAATGGCCCGCGTGCGACGGAACTCTCGCTCACGCTGCTCCGCAGCCGACAGCAGGCGATCCTTCAACCCAGCCGCCTCGCTGACAGTCTCGGCCAGCAACGTATCCACTGCCTTGCTGAGCGATGCCGTGTGCACGTCGGCGTAGCGCAGTTGTCCCGCGCGATCGATGAGGTAGAAATCAGGGTCTTGATCGATCTCAAGCTTCTCGCGCCACACGCCCTCGGCGTCGTGCACGTTCGGGAAGCTCATGCGGGCCGCACGCGCCGGCGCCTGCTCCCAGCCAGTCGGATGGTGCAGGCCGAGCACCACCAGCCCGTCACCTGCGTGCTGCTCGGCAAGCCGGTTCATCGCAGCCAGCGCCCGCGTCGAGGTCGCGTTCCACGAAGCCCATGAGCCGATCAGCACCACCTTGCCGTCGATGTCAGAAGGCTTCAGCGCCTCGCCCAGCCAGATATCCGGGTTGTTGCTCACCGCATGCCACAGCGACGCCGGGAACGGCTCGAGCTCCATGTCCTTGAGCCGCTCGGCACGCTCGCCGATCGCTTCTCGAGCGATCCCGTCGTCTCCCGCGCTGCCCATCTGCGAGAAGGCGGGTGCCGCGATCGCTCCAGCAAGACCAGCACCAACCACAACCGCCCATGAAAGTGCGGGCCGCCGGGTGCTCTCGCGCCGGCTGCTGGCCGGATGTGTGTGGCTTGTTCGACCGCTTGCGTGCATGCCCATCGCCTCCGATTCATTTCGAGTGCTGCAGAGAATCGCTTCAGTATCGTATGGGTTGACCGCTGCGAGGGTTCGGCATCAGTCAGCGCGAGGTCGCGCCAGGTGAGACAGGGCCACAGCTCCCGCCACTGCCACGTTCAGGGAATCCACCCGCTCATCGATCGAAATACGAACTTTGTGCGAACAAAGTGACAGCGCACGCTCAGTCAGTCCCGGGCCTTCCGCCCCGAGCACCAGCGCAAGCTTGTCGCGCTCGGCCACCTCTTCGATCGGCACAGCGACCCGGGCGGGCGTCAGCGCAAGCGTCGACCATCCGCACGCTGCCAGCCGCTCAAGACAGTCGGGCCAATCCGGCGTCACCGTCCAAGGCACCCTGAGCACCGTGCCCATCGAGACCCGCACCGCCTTGCGATACAGCGGGTCGCAGCAGCGGGGGCTGAGCACGATGCCCACCCGATCCAGACCGCCCAGCGCCGCTGCCGATCTGAACACGCTCCCGACGTTGTCGTGGTTGGCGATGTCCTCGAGCACCACCAGCGTTCGCCGGTCTGCGATCAACTCGTCGAGCGTTGGCGCCGGCCAGCGAACGCCAGCAGCCAGCACGCCCCGGTGCATGTCAAAGCCCACGATCGACTCGAGCACACGCCGGTGAGCCACATAGATGGGTGCAACTCGCCTCACCTCTCCAAGCAGGCCCATCAGGGCGTCCAGCCGATGCTCTGAAACCAGCACGCTGTGCACGTCCCGGCCGCTCTCGATCAGCGTGCGCACCACCAACTCGCCTTCGGCCATGAACAGCCCCTGCTCATGGTCCGTCGGCGTCAGACCCCGCTGCACCCTGAGCCACGCATCCTTCTGGTTGCGATAGACATCGACGCGCTCGTCGCTCGGGTCGTCGATCTTGATCAAGTCGGGAGCACCCACAGCCGAAGGCTAGACTCTCGCGTTCTCGGCTTTTCGAGCCGATGGCCAGTTCTGCGCACACGTTCCACGGATTCGTACCTCATGGCCCTGACCCCACCCGCCCTCGCAGCCCCGGCCGTCCAGGTCGAGTGGTGGCATGCCGCTGTGCTGGGCATCGTCGAGGGCATCACCGAGTACCTGCCGATCAGTTCCACAGGACACCTGATCCTCGCGTCGTCGCTCATGGGGCTCGATCAGGAGCCGCAGACCAAGGCCGCCATCGACACCTTCAACATCGTCATCCAGGGCGG
>CAZSBR010000271.1:0-3247 GCA_964605165.1 uncultured Phycisphaeraceae bacterium | reverse complement strand
ACCCCACGGGCTCGTGGCGGAATCGGCAGACGCGGCGGACTTAAAATCCGCTTCCGGGGAACCGGAGTGAGGGTTCAAGTCCCTCCGAGCCCAGTCACAGATAGGTGTCGATGCAGCCGCGACCTGGCGGACGACACATGCGGGTCAGGGGCAGGGCCCGAGGAGGGTCAGCAACGCGAGGAAGTCGCCGAAGCTGACCTGCCCGTCGCTGCCCATCACGCCGAAGTCATTTGCGATGTCGCCCGCGCAGCCCGCAGTACCGCCCGGGCAGGGCCCGAGTACGCTCAGCGCGAACAGGAAATCGCCGAACGACACCTGCCCATCAGGGCCCGCTCCTCCGAAGTCGTCGGCGAGGTCGCCGGGACAGCACACGACGTCCTGATCGAGCTCGCACCAGCGAATCGACGCGTACTCACTCGCCTCGACCACGCCGTCGATCGGCGCAGAAACCGGGACCTGTGCGACCAGCGAGCCCCCATCGGCTGTGCCAAAGCCAAGCAGTGCGAGATGCACGAACTCAGGCAGTGAGCCGAGTTCGGTCTCGATATCGATCGTGGCCTCGAGCACAGCGCCGTTGGCAATCGACACGGGCGCCTGATGATCGAACCAGCCGAAGAACCCGTTGTCTGCTTCGTCGGCGACGAAGGCATCCCATTGTGCAACGGTGCCCGTCTTGGCCCACATGGCGCTCTGGAGCGAGCCGGGCTCACCCGCAACCACGACGAAGCGATCCTCGCCGGGCAGTGCGGGCGTTGCTGCGATGTAGAGTTCTCCGCCACTCGCAGCTGCGTAGAGCGTGCGGACGCCATCGGAAGCGATGGCTGAGGCGGTCGTGTCCAGCTGGCCATCCATCACGAAGGCTGGCGGCGTACCGACGACGGTGAAGTGCCAGTCCGCGCCGTTGTTGTTGTCCCAATTGCCGTTGCCGTCATTGAAGACGACGTCGAGCATGGCTGCGGTCGAGGGCACATTGACGGTCGTCTCCCACACGCCGTCGTTGTCCGTGTCGGTCATCAGCATGTCGGGAAGGACGCTGGCCCATGAGTCGAAGCCGACGTGGGCGTAGATGTTCGCTGCGCTGGCGAGCGGGCCGGAAGAGGCGTTGTAGCTGATCGTGACGGGCTCGCCGCCGACAGCAGGATCGGGATCGATCGCGACTCGATCGCCTCCGCCGCCGTTGTTGTCAGAACGCCCGACCCAGACGTGCATGATGTCGGACTTGGCGACGTTGCCGAGGGCGTCGGTCGCCTCGACGTAGTAGTCGATAAGGACATCCTGCTGACCTGTGATCATCGCACCGAAGCGGCGGGCCTTGACACTCGCCTGAAGCACGCCGGGGGGCGTCGGTACATCGGCTGCCGTCATGGGGACGCTGTTCCAGTTGCTGACCTCGGGTCCGCCGGCGTAAGTCTCGTTCTGGATGGAGTTGAGGGGGTTGACGCCATCGGCGTCCGTGCGCCACTTGAGCCTGACGTTCGCCAACCCCGAGTAGTCGTGCACGAGCGTCCAGACTTCGAAGTCCGAAGGCTCGGGCTCGGTACCCCACTCCATGCCGCCTGGGTTGTACGGCTCGCGCTGGGGAACGAAGATCGTCGGCTCGGTGCTGTCCTCGAAGAACGCCGCTTCCAGAGCCGGGTCCGTGTGACTGGTGGCGAGGTTGCTGCCACGCGTGACGTTGGAGTCCCAGACCTCGGTGCCATCCCAGTACCAGTAGTCCGAAGCCTGCGCGACGAGCAGGTAGTGCCAGGCGCGGTGGATGGGGTCGCCCACGCCGTTGAGTATGTTGGTCATCTCGAGGTTTGAATCGAGATTCACTGGGTCGATCTGCTCAAGGGTGAACACATGGTTGCGGGCGGCGACCAAGGCGGCCCAGGAGTTGATGTCGGGGCTCACAGCACCCGCCGACACATCGCCACCGAGCCACTTCTTGAACTCGGGATCCCCGTTGTCCGCACCGGCCCAACTGCCATCCGCGACGTGGATGACATCGGCGGGGTCAACCGGGAATCGATCGAGGTAGTCGTTGATGGTGGTCACGTCGTAGTCGGGATCGTTCTGAACCCAGTTGACCATGTTCTGGAAGTTGTGGTTGTAGTACCCCTCGCTGCCGCCGCCGAAGTTGTCGCCATCATGGTGCAGCAACACGAACATCGGATGGTCGGGGTCAGTGTTGTCCTGCAGATAGGCGTCCATGACCTGGTCATACAAAAACGCGCCGTAGCCGCCACGCCCGTCCTCGTTGCCCTCATAGCGCGCAGCGGGCACCGCGATAACGCGGCTGATGTCGCCCGTCTCGGGATCGACGTGCTGCACGTAGTGCGGCTGATAGCTGAATGGAACGCTCACCAGCGAGGGTGCCCAGAGGTTGTTGAGCTGCACCCATCGCCCGCCGGTAGTTGCGGGATCTGGATTGATCTGATCGGCCCGGTTGGGTGCAAACAGATTGCTCGCGTTCGTGTGGGGATACCCGATGCACGCGCGGTCAAAGTGGATGTTGTCAACGATGACCCACTCGATGCCCTCCGCCTCGAGTGCCGGGATCATTCGGGTGCTGAATGCTGTCTCAGGCGGGAACAGACCGTTGGAGTAAGACGTGTTCCATGTCTGCCCATGAATGAGCTTGTGCAGGCGGAGCTGCATGCGGATGTCGCGCTCGCCGTTGAGTGGCATGAGCGGGTGGTGGTAGCCAAACGCGACCATTTCGAGACGCGGGTTGTTGAGGTTCGTGCGGTTGGACTGCGCTGCTCGGTAGGCCCAGTCCCAGGTGTTCCAGAGCCCGCCATTGATGCCCGAGGCCTCAAGAGCGTTGAGGTTCTCGATGAGCGAGCCAGAGAAGCTGACCTGCGCGCCGAGGTGCGGCAGGTGATCTCCGAGTTCAATGGCGTTTCGCGGCCAGTTGGTGTACGGGCCGTAGCGCTGGTTGTGGACATCGGGCACACTGAAGCTGAAGAAGCCGTCGGCGGCGAAGGGATCAAGGTACGGCACATAGATCGGCTGGTGCATATGCCACAGAAACCCGATCTGGATCGGCGTCTGTGCGGACGCCCCCACAGCGCACGAAAGTGCCAGCCCAGATGCCCAACGCCAGTTGCGTCCCATGCATGTCTCCCCGTTCAAGCCCTAAACAGATGCCCAGCTCCGACTTGAGAGCCTACTGCAGAACGCCCCTCGCGTCACTGCTCCGGCAGCAGATTGCCGATGCGCCTCCGGGCACATCCATCGATCCCGCACCGAGACGATTGCGCCG
>CAZSBR010000270.1:0-3258 GCA_964605165.1 uncultured Phycisphaeraceae bacterium | reverse complement strand
CGAACGGGCATGCTCTGCCGCATGCTCGTGGGCCGCACCGCCATCGAGCAACTCGCGGTCGTGGATCCCTCCCGGACCTACGTCCTCACGCAGCAGAAGCTCGGCAGGCAGCATCGCCCGGGACACTCGACTCCGAACACGGAGCCCTCATGAAACTTGCCATTCTCTCGACCGCACCCAGAAGCTACAGCACGCGCCGGCTCAAGCAGGCCGCCGAGGAGCGAGGCCACAAGGCCAAGGTGCTCAACACCCTCCGCTTCGGCATCGACCTTGAGGAAGGTGAACCCAGCCTCTACTTTCGCTCCAAGGAACTGAGCGACTACGACGCCATCATCCCGCGCATCGGCGCCTCCATCACCTACTTCGGCACCGCTGTCGTCCGCCAGTTCGAGCAGATGGACGTCTACACCCCCAACACCGCCGGCGGCATCGTCAACTCGCGCGACAAGCTCCGTTCGCTGCAGATCCTGAGCCGTCACAACCTGGGCATCCCCCACACCACCTTTGTCCGCGACCGTGCGGATGTGCTCCCCGCCATCCAGCGCATCGGCGGTGCGCCGGTCATCATCAAGATCCTCGAGGGCACGCAGGGCGTGGGCGTCATCCTCGCCGATACGACCAAGGTCGCCGAGGCGATCATCGAGACGTTGCAGACCGCTCGGCAGAACGTGCTCGTTCAGCACTTCGTCAAGGAGAGCAAGGGCCGCGACATCCGCGCGTTCGTCGTGGGCGATTCCGTCGTCGCCGCCATGCGCAGGGTTGCTCAGGGCGATGAGTTTCGCAGCAACGTCCATCGCGGTGGCATCGCCGAAGCCATCACGCTCGATCCCGTCTACGAGGAGACCGCTGTGCGCGCAGCACAGATCCTCGGCCTGCGTGTCGCGGGCGTGGACATGCTCGAGGGAGACTCCGGCCCGCAGATCATGGAGGTCAACTCCTCGCCCGGGCTTGAGGGCATCGAGGGCGCAACAGGCCTCGATATCGCGGGCGCGGTCGTCGAGTTCGTCGCCAACCAGGTCAACTTCCCCGAGATCGACCTGCGCCAGCGGTTGACCGTCTCCAAGGGCTACGGCGTCGCAGACGTCTACATCCCCGATGGCTCGGAACTCGTAGGCAAGACCATCGCCGAATCTCCGCTCAGAGAGCGCGACATCGCTGTGCTCAACCTCCACCGAGGCACAAGCGTCATCTCCAACCCGAGGAGCTCGCGCGTCATCGAACCGGGCGACAAGCTGCTCTGCTACGGCAAGCTCAGCGAGATGCGGGACCTCGTGCCCGCCAAGCAACGCAGAAGACGCAAGGTCAAGGCCAGGAAGCTCGACCCCCAGCTCATCTCTGATCTCGAGGCCAACGCGTGAGCACCACCGAGCCACCCAAGAAGTCCGCCGCATGGATCGGTGATGCGGTGCCCCGCGGCAAGCGCGACACACGCTCCATCGTCATCTCGGAGAGCTACCTCGGCGCCGATGTCAGCATCCCCGTCCACATCTGGCATGCCAAGGCCAAGGGCCCCACCGTTCTTATCACCTCGGCGGTTCACGGCGATGAGATCAACGGCACGGGCGCGATCCGCAACCTCATCCGCCGGCCGCCCTTTGAGCTCTCCAAGGGCACCCTCGCGCTGGTGCCGGTCGTCAATCCCTTCGGCTTTGAGCGCCACTCGCGCTACCTGCCCGACAGGCGGGACCTCAACCGCTCCTTCCCCGGCTCCAAGACCGGCAGCCACGCTGCGAGACTCGCACGCTCCCTCTTCGATCAACTCGTCGCCCACGCCGACTTCTGCATCGACCTCCACACCGCAGCCATCCGGCGCACCAACTTCCCCAACGTGCGCGCAGACATGACCGACCCCACGCTCGCTGCCTTCGCACGAGCATTCGGCGCTGAACTCATCGTCCACGGCAAGGGGCCGGATGGCTCGCTCCGCTCGGCCGCGTGCAAGGCGGGCTGCCCGACGATCATCCTCGAAGCCGGCGAGATCTGGAAGGTCGAACCCACAGTTCTTGAATACGCGACCCGTGGCATCACCAACTGCCTCAAGCACCTGGGCATGGTCGAGGGATCGCCCGAGGCGCCGCCCTACCAGGTCGAGGCCGACGCCACCACCTGGATCCGCGCGCGCTTCGGCGGATTCCTCGAGTTTCACATCGCGCCGGGCGACATCATCAGGAAGGGCCAGCCGCTGGCCACCAACACCACGCTCACGGGCGAGGACCAGAACGTCATCACAGCGCCGCGCGATGCCATCGTGCTGGGCATGACCACCATCCCCTCAGCAGCACCGGGCGATCCCATCTGCCACCTCGCCTACCCAACCAACGACTCGCTCGACACAGTCCAGCAACTCGTCGATCGCCTCAGCGATCTCTCGCTCCACGAACGTGCCCGCGGCGACCTGGCAACCAACCTCAGCGTTGAAGAGCACCGCGAGGACTAGCCGCCGGCATCGAGCGTTGCGAGCACCTCGCGCCACGCCTGGGCCTGCGCTTCATGGCCGGCTTGAGGCTCAGCCTGCGCCCAGGCCTCGTACACCTGCACGACAAGCTCGGCCGCCTCTCGCCGCTCGCTGTGCGTTCGGCCCCACCGCTGAAGGTTGCCCCGCTCGCACTCGAGCGCGAGCTTCTCGGCCTCGCCGAAGCTTTCCTGCACGAGCCGGAGGCGCGCGAGGTTGTGCATCGCCACCAGTGTTGCCGGATGCGTATCGCCGAACGCTGCGCGATAGCCGCTGAGCGCCTCCTGCCAGAGTTCGCCCGCACGATCAAACGCGCCCTGCTGCGCATGCACGAGGCCGAGGTTGTTGACCGCATGCAGCGTCAACGGATCCGTCGGGCCAAGCACCCGTCGCTTTCCTTCCACAGCTCGCTGGTAGAACTCGAGCGCCTCGTCCATGCGCCCCATCCGAGTCAGCACAACGCCCATGTTGTTCATGGAGATGAGCGTGCTCTGATCATCCGGCCCGAGCGTGCGCTCGCGGCCCTCCAGCGCCCGCCGGAGCAGCGGCTCGGCCTCGTCGTACCGCTCTTCATCCTGCAGCAGAAAGCCCAGGTTGTTGTACGACGTCAGCGTGTCGGGGTCTTCAGGCCCAAACAACCGCTCGCGCGCTTCAAGCGCCGCTCGCGTGTGCGCCTCAGCCTGGGCGATGTCCCCCCGCTCACGATACAGCACGCCGAGCCAACTCATCGAGTCGAGTGTCTGCCGGTGTGTCTCGCCCAGTTCCGCCCGCCGCAGGGCCAGCGCCCCCTGCTGCGGCGGCAGCGC
>CAZSBR010000269.1:0-3261 GCA_964605165.1 uncultured Phycisphaeraceae bacterium | reverse complement strand
GACACCATTGAGGCTGTGGGCTTGGCACGTGATGCGTACGCCCGGGTGATTGAGCAGAAGTGCCCCGGAACAAAGGCGGTCACCGCGGTAGCGAGCGCGTTCGGCATCCATCGCAAACTGGCTTGGCACTTGGTTAAGGTCGCATACACCGAGGATCCGTTCGTCGCAGCGCGCCACATCCCCGTCGGGAAGCGTCTCGATCGCTGGCTTTCGGCGATCGAAGCAGCAGGTCTTTCGGGCGACTTGATGGACCGAGTGCGTGAGGCTGATCTCCGCTTTCGTTCGGTCATGTCCACGCACGCTTCGAATCAGTCTGAGTTTGAGATGCTGATCGAGTCGGCCGCCGCTGGCGTAGATCAGAGCACCGAAGAGCGGTGGCGACAGCAGGCTTTCGAGGGCAACTCCTTTACATGGGGCGCGCATTGCAAGGTGCTGGCATCGATGTGCGTGCTGATGCCTTCGAGCGAACGCGCGCATCATTTTCACGCAGCGCAGATTCGTGGGCTGATGGGGTTTCGCCAGACACGTCCGAACGTTCGATGGGTGATCAATCAGTCGGTCGCTGTGGATGACGCGACGCAGCACGCATCGGGTATGGAACGAGTTGCAATCGACGCCGTCTCGGCAGCTGAGCACAACGGTGTGCCGGTGCTCCCAGACTTCTGTTCGGATCCGATGCCAAAGCTTGAGCGCAGCTTGACACACGATGGCATGATGCAGGACGAATTTCTTTCATCTGGTGTCGGCTTACAAGGAGAGCGGACCCTTGTGACCGGCGAGTTGCTCAAGAACATTGCCCCGGTGCATGCCACTGCGAATGACAAGATTGCTCACTTCGGCTGTGCTGTCCGCACGCCGGCGGAGGCTCTTCACTTTGATTTATTCGTGCGAAGCGGACTCTTCGGAGACGTGGAGCGAGAACTCCGTGTCTTCTCCGACATTGCCTCGCACGTTTCCTTTCGTGACTCAGATGCACTTGCCGTAAGCGATCGTGTGCGGAAGCTTGGCAAAGGTCTGTCTATGGCGCACACACCCGACGTCGCGGGATACCTCGATATGGCGAGTTGGGTGTTTGACCGACTGGGTGCAGACCCGTCCGAGTACGAACTCTATCGGGTTCGGATGGCTTACCCACCAGTTCCAACGACCGTGATGCTGCGACACGCGTTGCTGGATCCTGAGACATGAAGTTGTACATGTGTCCAATTGAGAGTTTGAACGAACTGCTTTACACCCAAGGAGACTGAAGAATGAGAACCGCGCCTCTTTTGCTGGCTTGCCACCTCGCCACGAGCATTGCATCAGGCACTCCAACCGTGAACGACTTCGAGAACCTCAACGAAGGCTTCCAGGGCGTCGAGTTAATCGATAATGGCGTTCGGTTCTACAACGTCAACAATGTTGATGGTGTTTACCCTGACGGTAACACATTTATCGCTGGCGACAGTGCCCCCGACGGCTTGGGTACCCAGTTGATCGTGGAGACTGCAACGTTCTTCTACAACGACTTTCCAGCTTGGGGAAGTCCGAGCAATGCACTCACGTTCGGGCGAGCCTTTATCGGTGGCGACAACCTCACCATCGGCCCGCTGTCTACGGTCTCGATGGACCTTGACGCAGAGGCCGAATCGGCCTCGATCGATCTTGGCTTCTACGAGAACGGACCTTGGGGCGGAATCGTCATCCACTTTGAGGCATACCTCAATGGAAGCCTCGTCGACGCCGACACGGTCACAATCTCAGATCTCGGCGGTCGAGATAACCCAACCACCGCTACGCTCGCCGTTGCTGGCGGTCACTTCGATTCACTGCGACTCTATTCAACGCTCGGAGCAGAGTTCACTGCGCCACGGATACTGATCGACGATCTCACGATCAGCCCTGTTGCGGGTCCCAACTGCATCGGTGACATTGCGGACGACTTCGGCTCGCTCGGTGCTGATGGCATGGTCAGCTTCGGTGACTTCCTTGCAGCGCTGAGTCTTCTTGGTCCATGCACGTCTGGCGACTGCCTCGGCATCGACATTGCAGACGATTCTGGATTCCCCGGTGCCGATGGCCAGGTCAGCTTCGGGGACTTCTTGCTTCTGTTGACATTGCTCGGACCGTGCGCCTGATTCAACTGTTCCTGGTGAACAAGATGAGCAAAGCAACGCCCCGCGAAAGCGGGGCGTTGTCCATTGGTTACGTCATGGCTGAACAGCCTGCTACAGCGCGCAGAAGCACCGGTTTGCAATCAATCGCAAGATTTGCTGGAAGATGGTGAGCCAAAAGGCTTTACGCGGGACTCTGCGACTGACCGCGAGTCCCCGCATCATCAACCAATGGGCAGAGGCGGACTTGAACCGCCGACACCGGCATTTTCAATGCCGTGCTCTACCAACTGAGCTACCTGCCCGGCATGTCGCCCGCGCCAAACGTCTGCGGGGATGGCAAGAATACCCCCGCTGCGGCCCGCGTCAACCTCCCAAGGTGCCTGAGCTGTCCCGGGGTGCCCATCTATGCCGATCGCGGGCCCCCTGAGGACCGATCACGCCGTAGGATGCGGGCATGAGTCAAGCCCTTGCCGAGCCAGAGCACGCCGCTGCCGCATCGTCTCAGACCCCTCTGCTGGACGTTCGGGACCTGAGGACGTACTTCCCGGTCCGTAGTGGCCTGCTGCAGCGGGTCACGAGCCATGTGAAGGCGGTGGACGGCGTGACGTTCTCGCTGGCCAAGGGCGAGACGCTCGGGCTCGTGGGCGAGTCTGGCTGCGGCAAGACGACCGTGGGCCGATCCATCCTGAGGCTCATCGAACCGACCGGGGGCACCGTGAAGTTCGAGGGCAAGGACGTGCTCAGCGCTACCGGTGCCTCAATGAAGGCCCTCCGTCGAGAGATGCAGATCATCTTCCAGGACCCCGCGGGTTCACTCAACCCGCGCATGCGGATCGCCCAGATCGTTGGTGAGCCGCTGGTGGTCCACGGCCTTGTCAGCAGGAAGGACGAGCTCCGCGAGAGAGCCGAGCAACTGCTCGTGCGCTGCGGCATGCCCGCGGCGGCGGCGGATCGCTTCCCGCACGAGTTCAGCGGTGGGCAGCGGCAGCGCATCGGCATCGCGCGGGCCCTCGCGCTTGACCCCAAGTTCATCATCTGCGACGAGCCGACCAGCGCGCTCGACGTGTCGATCCAAGCCCAGATCATCAACCTGCTCTCGGACCTCCAGAGCGAGTTCGGGCTCAGCTACCTCTTCATCTCGCACGACATGGCGGTCATCCAGCAC
>CAZSBR010000268.1:0-3261 GCA_964605165.1 uncultured Phycisphaeraceae bacterium | reverse complement strand
CTCCATCGAGGGCCTCATCCAGCACTTCGAGCTCATCATGAGCAACCGCGGCTGGTCGCCCCCGATCGCTGAGGCCTACGGCTGCAACGAGACGGCCAACGGCGAGCTTGGCTACTTCATCGTCAGCGATGGCGGCCCAAGGCCGTGGCGCGTGCGGACCAGGCCGCCGAGCTTCATCAACTACTCGACCATGGCGCGGCTGACCGAGGGGCACATGCTCGCGGATGTCGTGGCGATCCTCGGCTCGCTCAACGTCGTGGCAGCCGAGCTGGATCGGTGAGCCGCAGTCGGTTGATTCAGTTGCGGTGCCGACGCAATACGGCCAAACCTGCGAAGGCGAGCGCTGCCCCAACAGGTGGTAATGGGACAACCCGCAACTCCAGCGATGCAGCGATGCCATCCGGAACCTGAGTCGTTGGCTGTTGTCCCCCAAACTGGCCCAAGGCCGTCCCAGTCAAGCCAAGGTCAAGGCGAGCAACTCCTGTTTCGGTGGCTGTCCATGTGTAGCTATAGAGGTCGCCCACAGCGCGGACGCCGTACGCGGGAAGCTGGAGATAACGAAGTTCAGTAAGGTCTGCTCCGCTGGCGAGGCCATCATGACGAAATGGCGAATCGTACAGCCACATCCCCGGCGTAGGGACACCATTGCCGGAAGCGCCCGCTCCACGAACAACCGCTAACATGCCCGCCACAAAAACCTGGTCTGGCTGACCCGGTTCAAATGCGATCGTAATTTCGATCGTCTCACCGATATCGACGACTTGATCTTCGGGTGCGACGTCAAGCGAGAAGCTCTGGCCAACAACTGTGGCTGAAGCAGTGCAAAGCGCCACGATGCTGACTGCTCGGTTCTTCATCTGTCAACCTCCTGCGAGGGGTGACTCGGCCCCAATCTGAAGGTACAGACATCTCCCCTTCGGACAAGCCGAAACGGCGAGTGCTAAGGACTTCTTCATCAAGCCGCCCATGTCTTCGCTGCCAGCTTTGTGGGCAAATCTCAGCCGCGAGGTACCTTGAGAACCGGAGGAACCGTCGTCAGGCGGCGGTTATAGGACTGCGGCCATGACGGCCAGCGCGCGGGGCCGCACGACGGGCCAAGCGTGATCAACCCCACATACGTTCAGCCCACATACGTTCAGAGAGAGCCCCCATGAACATCCGTTTCGCGTTGACGCTGCCCGCCCTTCTCTGTGCCTCGGTTGCGAGCGCTGATGTGCTCTATGACGAGGCCATCAGCGGCGACCTCTCGGGCGACCGCTTCAACCCCACGCAGGGCGGCGTGCTCGCGCTGGGATCGAACACGCTTACCGCCTCGGTCGTCGTTGACGATCTCGACTTCATCACCTTCAACGTGCCCGCGGGCAGCGAACTCGCTGCGGTCACGCTGACCGCCTTCGACTCGACGCTCGGCAACCGCGCGTTCATGGGCATCCAGGCGGGGAGCATCTTCACGCTTGATCCTGGTGCGCCCAACCCCGCTGAACTGCTGGGCTACGTGCTCTTTGGCAGCGACCAGCTTGGAGCCGACCTCCTGCCCGCCATGGGCAGCGCGGCTGGGGCGATGGGTTTCAGCGGCAGCCTGCCTGCGGGCGACTACACGCTGTGGATCCAGGAAACGAGCCAGGATCAGGACACCTTCACGCTCGACTTCGTGACGGTGCCCTCGCCATCGGCAGCAGCCGTGCTTCTCGCTGCGGGCGGGATGCTGCAGCGCCGGCGGAGGTAATTCCCCCGCGCGCAGCGGGTCAGCTGTCTGGTTCGAAGCGCTGGATCTCGAAGGCCTTGCGGTGCTTGGCGTGCTTCTCGCCTTGTGTCGTCTCGCCCTTGTAGTAATCAAGCACGGGCTTCATGTTGCCCTTGGAGTCGCGCATGCCCTCGTCGGCCTTGAGTTGGCCCGTCTGCATCTTGCGCTTCTCGCCGTGCCGCTTGATTTCCTCCATCAGCTCCGGCTCTTCGGTGATGTTCACCATGCTCGGCGCGGTCGCCTCGAAGAGGTCCATCTTGACGGGCGCGAGCAGGCACAGCGCCATGCCCTCGGGGAAGTAGACCTGCGCATTGCGCTTGACGATGCGGTAGTTCATGGTGAAGGGGAAGGGCGCCCAGTCCGTTTCGACGATGCCCTCCAGCGGCACGCAGTCGGGCGTGTAGCTGTTGGGCTCGCCGCGCACCCACAAGCCCGTGCCGTCGGCGGTCTTGAAGACCCAGGGCAGGGCGAAGCTCACGATGCCCCCTCCGAAGTTGGTCGAGACCAGCCCCTTGAGGCGGTTGGTCTTGCCCGGGAACTCGAGCTTGACAGCATCGGGCGCGGTCTTGCCGTTCCAAGTGGCGCACACCGTGCCGGGCAAGCGCACGACCCAGCCGGCCTGGTTGGCCATGGTGATGGGCAGGCACCAGTACGCCGCCTTGCGGGGCGTGTTGTCCATCCACTCGCGTGCGCGCGAGGGCGGCTCGATCTTCCAGCCGGTGGTATCACCCAGCCGGTAGGCGGTGAGGGTCTGTGCTGGTTCGGCGCTGTGGCTCGTATCCGGTGTCTCTGCCATGTCTTTACCGTACCACGCTGCAAGCCCCGCGGGGACGTGAATTCATGGCTCCTCAAGCGAGCGGGCTCGATAGCATGGCGCCATGAACATGGGCTTTGGAATCGTGGCGTGTGCAGCGGCGCTGGGTGCGCTCAGCGGCTGCAGCACGACCTACACCGCGCAGGTCAGCAACGCCTCTGCAACAGCGGTGCACGCCCAGCTTGTGCACGAGCGCGATGGCGAGATCATCAGCGTCGTGGACGAAGCGACGCTCGCACCGGGTGACACCAACGTCCTCGGGCCTGCGAGCGTCGAATGGACCGATCGCCTGGCGCTGATGCTCATGTCGACCGCCACTCCACCGAGGCGGCTTGATCGAACGACCATCAGCCGGGGCATGAACATCTACGAGGTGCATCAGCGCACGAGCAGCGGACCGGAGCTTCGATTGATCGATCACTCCAGCCCGCTTCGTGTGGGTATCGAAAGCCCGGGCAGCGACTCGCCGCTGGACTGATGGATCATGCGTCCGGGCAGGGTCCGAGCATCATCAGGAGCAGCAGGAAGTCACCGAAGTCCACGATGCCATCGGGCGAAGGAAAGCCGAAGTTATCGCCGATGTCGCCCCGGCAGCCCGCCGGACCGTCACACGGACCGAGCAGCGTGAGCATGGCGAGGAAGTCGCCGAAGTCGATGAAGCCATCGCCCAGACCATCACCAAGTGGCCCGGCAAGGTCCTGCG
>CAZSBR010000267.1:0-3317 GCA_964605165.1 uncultured Phycisphaeraceae bacterium | reverse complement strand
TGATCAGGCTTGGGCTGAGTTGTGGAAGCCACAGCGACGCTCACGAAATCCACGCTCCTCTGATGCCGGGTTGCTCAAGCCCCGCCTGGCGGGAGTGGACGATAGACGCTGGCTGTGCGAGCCTCCACCATACCGACCGGGCAACTACGCGTCGGTGGGCTCATCGGAGTCGGCGCCGGGCTGATCGAGTTCGGTCTGCTTCGGCGTGGCGGGCTTTTTCGCGGTGGGCATCAGGCTGGTGGGTGGCGGGCGGGTGGGGGCTTGCTGGCGTTGGGGGGCTTTGGAGGCCCGCTCAAGCGAGCGGTTGATTTTCAAAGCCCCCTTGTAGAGGTGCCAGCTCGCCACGGGCAGCCCCACGAACAAGCCGATGAGCACGCCCTGCGTCGTGCCGAGGTACCGATCCGCCAGCCAGCCGAGGAGAATGGCAGCTCCCACCATCGCGACAAAGTCCAGGCCGAGGCCGATGGACCGCATGTCCGTTCCTGCGGTTTCGGGCACGAGGCGCAGGCGGAAGCCGGACTTCTTGCCTTTGGCCTCCGGCTCGCGTGCCGCAGGCTGTTGGCGGAGCACCTCGGGCATCTCGGGCGGCGGGCGGTGCCAGATCGAAGAGGTGGAGGGTGGTGCCTGATCCTCGGCGTGGAGGGGCTGGGACTCGCCTTCGGTACGTTCTGGCGGGGCCGGTTCAGACACTGAGCACCTTCATGGCCCAGGCGGTCGCGCCCTTGACAGCCTCGCGCACCTTGGTCGTGTCGGGCCCGCCGCCCTGGGCCTGTTCGGGTCTGCCGCCGCCCTTGCCGCCGAGGATGCTCGCAGCCTCGCGGACCCAGTCGCCGGCCTTGAGGCCCCGGCCGATGAGCTCCTTGGGGCTGGCAGCGATGATCGCCACGCCCGGCTTGTCGCCCTCCTCGGTCGCACTGAGGAGCATGATCGCCTTGCGGGGCAGGATGTCGGTCATGACCTTCAGGGCCGCCTGCAGCGCCTGACGGTCATCGCCGGCGTCGATCGTCGTGACCGCGACGGGATCGCCGCTGCCTTCGAGGCCCTGGGCGATGATGCGTGCCTCGCGCTGGACCTCTTCTCGCCTTGCACCCGCTGCAGCCTTGGCGCGGGCCTTGAGCTCTTCCTGCAGGCCAGTCAGTCGTGCGCGCAGCGCGAGCTTGTCGGTCAGCGAGAGCGTGAGCTGGTCGATCTGATTGCTGATGTCCGTGACCACCGCTGGCAGATGCTCGGGAGGCAGGTTCGCCGCTTCATCGAGCCGCTCGCTCAGCCCGTGGGCAGCGTTTCGGGCAGCGAGTGCAGCAATGCCCGTGACAGCCTCGACGCGGCGGATGCCCTTGGCGATGCCCGTCTCGCTGATGAGAGCAAAGGCCTGCGCATCGCCGGTGGAGGCCAGGTGCGTGCCGCCGCAGAACTCGATGGAACGATCTTGCCAGTGCTCACTCTCGGGCTCGGCAAGCACATCGGAGACGCTGGCACCGATGCTGACGACGCGAACGGGGTCCGGGTACTTCTCGCCGAAGACCGCGCGCAGGCCGTGGATGGATCGCGCGACATTGAGGCTTGCGAGGTCTGCGCTGACGGGGAGATTCTCGTCGATGAGTTGGCGGACGCGGGCCTCGACCTGCCTGGTCTCGTCATCGGTCATGGGGCCGTTGTGGGCAAAGTCGAAGCGCAGGCGGGAGGGCTCGACGAGCGAGCCTTTTTGCTCGACGTGGTCGCCGAGCGTCTCCTTGAGCGCCAGGTTCAGCAGGTGGGTGGCGGTGTGATTGGCAGCGGTGGTTGTCCGGCTGGCGCGGTCGATCAGCGCTTCGCACTCATCGCCGACGCGCATTTCGCCCTTGGCCACGCGGCCGATGTGCAGGATGTAGCCGCCGAAGCTCTTGACCGATTCGATGCGGAACTCGCCGCCAGCATGGTGGGAGCCGGATCGGCGTTCGCGTGTGACCACGAGCTTGCCCGTGTCGGCGACCTGGCCGCCCGCTTCGGCATAGAAGGGGGTGCGATCGAGCACGAGGCCGAAGCGGCGGTCGCGGCCGATGGCCTCGGCGTGTTCGTCGAAGTCGTTGCCGTTCCAGATTGACACGACGCGCGCGCGCACCGCTCGGCCGTGGTACTTGTCCGTGTCGTCCGTGGGCTTGATCTTCTTGTACTGCAGCTTGGCGATGGCCTCGGGGTCGAGGATGAGTTCGTCGCCCGGGCCGGCCTTGGAGCCAGCGCGGCTGCGCTCTCGCTGCTCTTCCATGCACCGCTCAAAGCCCTCGACATCGACGCTCAGGCCGCGCTCAGAGGCCATGATCTGGGTGAGGTCCAGCGGGAAGCCGAAGGTGTCGTAGAGCTGGAAGGCATCTTCGCCGGAGACGGCGCCTTCGCCCGCGAGGTCGTCGAACTTCTTCAGCCCTTTGTCGAGTGTCCGGCCAAAGCTCTGCTCTTCTTCGAGCAGCACCGCCTGGATCTTGGCCTGGTGCTGACGAAGCTCGGGCCACGCATCGCCCATGACGTCGACCAGAGCGGGCACAAGCTTGGAGAAGAAGCCGGTCTCGGCGTTCAGCATCTGGCGGCCGAAGCGGGCGGCTCGCCTCAGCACGCGGCGGAGGACGTAGCCCCGGCCCTCGTTGCTGGGCACTGCACCATCTGCGATCGCAAAGCAGAGCGTCCGGAGGTGGTCGGCGATCACGCGGTAGGCCGTATCTACCTGCTGGGGGTCAGCCTTGCCGAGCTTGCCTCGGTATTCGTGCGGGGCCCTGGTGTTGGTGCGGATGGCTTCGAACAGGGGCAGGAAGAGATCGGTGTCGTAGTTGCTCGTGACGTTCTGGAGGATGCTCACGAGGCGTTCGAGGCCCATGCCCGTATCGACGTGGCGTGCCGGGAGCGGTTTGAGCGAGCCATCCTGCTGGCGGTCGTACTGGATGAAGACGAGGTTCCACACCTCGATGACGTTGGGGTCGTCGGCGTTGACGAGGCTGCGTGCGTCGCGCTCACCGATGCGGTCGTAGTGGAGTTCGCTGCAGGGCCCGCAGGGTCCGGTCTCGCCCATTTCCCAGAAGTTGTCCTTGAAGGAGCCGGGGATGACCTGTTCTGGCTTCAGGTGCCTGAGCCAGAGGTCGCGGGCTTCGTGGTCGGGCGCAAGGCCAGAGGTTTCATCGCCGCCGAAGTAGGTGGCGTAGAGGCGAGCGGGGTCGATGCCGAAGCCGCCCCGATCTTGGGGGCTGGTGAGGAGTTCAAAGGCCCACTCGATGGCTTCGGCCTTGAAGTAGTCGCCGAAGGACCAGTTGCCGAGCATTTCGAAGAAGGTGTGGTGGTAGGTGTCGAGGCCGACG
>CAZSBR010000266.1:0-3323 GCA_964605165.1 uncultured Phycisphaeraceae bacterium | reverse complement strand
CATCGATCGCCTCGCCTTGCGGCGAGAACCGAATCGCATTGCGAATCAGATTGCCGAGGGCTGTCTGGAGAAGATCGGTGTTGCCTTCAATGATCGGGGACTCCTCGCTCGCATCAAGCGTGGGCGCCAGGCGAACGTCATACTGCTGGGCCATCGACGCGCATGCGGACACGGCTTCCATCAGCACGTCGTTGGCATCGTGTCGCTCAGCCCGGATGGATGCCGACCCGTTGCGAACACGTGTCAACAGAAGGAAGCTTTCGATCATTCGGCCAAGTCTGTCCATCTCATCTGCGGTGCTTGCTGCGAACGCGCGGAGCTTGCCTTCTTCAGCCGAGCCCGCCAGCAGCACCTCAGCTTCTGTCCGGACCACGCTGATGGGTGTCTTCAGCTCGTGCGAGACATTGGCGAGAAAGCGTGCCTGGCGCTCATAGCCCTCTTCGATGCGGTGCATCGCGTGCCCAAGCTCATCCTGCAGCGCCTCCACTTCCGGCACGCCGTTGTCGATGTTGATCGTGTCACTGACGGTCTCTGCAGTCAGGTCCTCAGCGAACTGCTGAACTTGCTGCAACGACCGTGTCGCAATGCTGGAGATCCTCCACGTTGCGATCCCGGCTGCTGCGATACCTGCCATCACCATCAGCGCAGCCACGCTGTTGACAGGGCGTGTCACCTGCGAGACAGCCTCCGGCGGCGCCGCGACAATCACCGCCCCTCCCCCGCGACGTGCCGCTGACCCACTCCGCCACGCGGCGCCATTGAGTGACCTGCGCGCAGCATCGGCTCCGGTGGCTTGCATCACTGTGTCCGCAACGCGGTCGATGTTCGCGTCCGACTGCTGGTGATGCAGCAGGACGTGAACATCACCATCGGAGTCGATCGCGAGCACACTGATCGAACCCCAGCGTGCTGCGGCTGCGCTTGCAGCCAGCTCCGCTGCCTGCTGGCTATCCTGCTGCGCACGACGATCGGGCTGCCCATCGGGGTGCGGCCTTGGCTGGCCACTGGCATGGCTTTCACGCTGGGGATCGAGTTGCTCGGCCACGTTGGCGGCTGCCGCATCGAGACTGCTGCGAAGATCGCGTTCGATGAGCTGCTCGTATGTCAGCGACACCATCAGGGCCAGCGTCACCTGCACGACCGCGCTGATGGCAACGACCCAGAGCGTGATACGCACCCGAAGCGGCGGGCGCGACAATGGACCCGCCATGGGCTCTAGACCCCTGCCCGCTTATCGATGATGCCAAAACGATACCCGGCACCCTTGATCGTGTGGATCAACTCACGATCCTGGAAACGGTCGACCTTCTTGCGGAGCGATGAGATGTATACATCGATCACGTTGCTGGAGGCCTCAAAGTTCATGTCCCACACCTTCTCGCCAATCTGCGTTCGGCTGAGCACACGATTGGGATTGCGCATGAGGTACTCGAGCAGCCCGAATTCCTTGTTGGACAGGTCGTGCTCGATGTCGCCCCTGACCATCCTGCGTGTGTAGAGGTTGAGCTCGAGATCGTCATGCCGGAGCACGCTCGACTCGGTCGCCTCTCCCCGCCTGAGGATGGCGCGCACCCGGGCAAGCAACTCCTCAAACTCGAATGGCTTGGTGATGTAGTCATCCGCGCCGGCATCCAGTCCGTCGATCTTCTCCTCGGTGGCGGACAGTGCTGTGAGCATGATGACGGGCGTCGCGACCTTGCGCCGCCGCAGATTGCGGCACACCTCGATGCCATCACGATCGGGCAGCATCAGATCGAGGAGAAGGAGGTCGTACTCCGTTGTCGCGGCCATCTCTTCGCCGTCATAGCCGTTGTGTGCAACATCAATCGCGTAACCGTGCTCTTCGAGCCCACGCCGAACAGCATCGGCCATCTTCGGATTGTCTTCAACGATCAGGATTCGCATCGTGTTCTCCGGTTGGTACAGTCTACCGCCTTCGGCTGGCATTCTGCATCCGAACATGCTGCACGCACCAAGTATGAAACCATTTTCATGCCTTCGCTGCTCTGGCGTGCCAACCGCTAGAAGACCTGTCTGTGAGTTGTTTCACCTGGCGGGCCGGTGAATGTGCTGGCTCGCTGTGCACGACCTGACGAACTCATCTCACCCAACGACACACGCGGTCGCTGCGCGTTGCAGCAATGGGTTGGCATCAGTGCTTTCACCGATGCCCAGACAGCCACAGCCGAGCCTGTGGAACATGAAGCCGCTTTCAGAACGCTTTCACGGGAAGGCCACACGTTGCCGCCATGCTTGTTGTTGTGAAAGGAGGTGCGTCGATGCACCGGAAAGTATGGATGAAGCGATTGATGCTCGTTGTGGCCTCGGTGTTTGCTGCTGGAATGCCCTTGGCCATGAGCGGCTGCAACACGACTGCGGGGCTCGGCGAAGACGTCGAAGCTGCCGGCGATGCTCTTGAGGACACCGCCGAGGACGCGAACGACTGATGTCGCTCGCTGAATTCCGCGGTTTCTTTTCGTCCTTCATGACCCACGTTCTCTGTTCGCACGGCGTGTGAACACATATCAGAAAGGCTTTGCCATGCTTGGTTGGGCACTTGCATTCTTCATCATCGCGATCATCGCTGCGGTCTTTGGCTTCGGCGGAATTGCTGCTGGCGCAGCGTCGATCGCACAGATTCTCTTCTTCATCTTCGTCGTTCTGTTTCTGGCATCACTGATCATGGGGCTTGTGCGCCGTGGTCGGGCTGCCTGACACGGACGACGCGTGTCACTCTCAATTCCGTTCCCTTTGCAGACTTACCCGAAATCAGAAGGAGCATTCCCCATGGAAACCGTTACCGATCTCAATGACACCACCATCAATGGCCTCAAGAAGCTTGTCCGCATGAATCACGATGCGGCGGAAGGCTACAAGGACGCGGCCGATCGCATCGACAACGACGGCTGCGAGCAAATCTTCCGCGAGGCGTCGCGCCAGCGGACGCAATTCGCTGAGGAGTTGATGCAGGCATTAGACATGAACGCCGAGGATGTGCCCGAGGGAGGAACAGCGCTCGGTGCATTCCACCGTGCCTGGCTCAACGTGCGGGGTGCGCTCACTGGCGGTGATGAGCAGAACGTGATCGCAGAAGCGCTTCGGGGCGAAGAGAGCCTCATCGAGAAGTATGAGGACGTGCTGGTGGACACGGCGGGGAGCCCACTCAATGCGACGCTTCACCAGCACATCACGACGGTTCGCAAAACACATGAGAGTCTCGAATCACTCAAGGATGCGCACGCATGATGATCGAAGAACTGGCTCTCGACCGAAAGGTGGCGAGTCAGTTTTCGCAACCGCGGCGAGGCCGCACGTCACACCTG
>CAZSBR010000265.1:0-3326 GCA_964605165.1 uncultured Phycisphaeraceae bacterium | reverse complement strand
ATCGCCCCCAGCCGCCCGAGCCCGAGGACATCCATGGTCAGGACATCAAGTTCCTGCAAGGGCCGCGGGCACGACTCGAAGAGTTGCAGCGGGTGCTGCGCATCAGCGGCGAGTTCATCCGCGGCTTTCGTGCGTTGCACTTCGTGAGTCCGTGCGTGACGGTCTTTGGCTCGGCGCGCTTCACCGAGGAGCACGAGCACTATGCGCTGGCGAGGGCGACCGGTCGGCGGCTTGCCGAGGCGGGCATGACGGTGATGACCGGCGGTGGACCGGGCATCATGGAAGCAGCCAACCGGGGTGCGCGCGAGGGCGGCGGCAAGAGCATCGGCTGCAACATCGAGTTGCCCCACGAGCAGGACCCCAACCCCTACCTCGACAAGTTCGTCGAGTTCCGCTACTTCTTCGTGCGCAAGGTCATGCTCGTGAAGTACTCGGCAGCGTTCATCGTCTGCCCGGGCGGCTTTGGCACGATGGACGAGGTCTTCGAGACGCTCACGCTCGTGCAGACGGGCAAGATCGAGCATTTCCCGATCGTGCTGATGGGCACGGAGTTCTGGGAGCCCTTGATGGACTTCATCAAGGAGAAGATGATCGCGGGCGGAACGATCTCGCCCGGGGACCTTGACCTCATCACGCTGACGGACGATCCGGCCGAGGCGGTATCGATCGCTGCTGCAGCGGTGAAGCGTGTCCCCAAGCCACCCAAGCCGAGCCCGCTGCTGGCCGAGAGCGAGTAGTGGTCAGGCGTTGTCGCTGGATGGTGGGTGGGTATCGCGCCACCAGCGGATGAGGCCGCGGACGTTGAGCGCGCCGAAGATGATGTTGGCGAGGATGCCGGCGACGCTGGCGGCCATGGCGTTGAAGATGATGAAGCTGATGTTGGCGCCGATGCCCCAGAGCCAGCCCGAGCGTTGTTTGTTGCCGAGCTTGTAGGCGGAGGTGGCTGTGCAGACCATGGCGATCCAGTCGACGCCGTAGTAGCCAAAGAGCCAATCGGTGAGGGTCTTTTCTTCCAAAGCGATTCTCGCAGGGCTGAGGCCAGTAGACTCGCGGGCTGAACTTCTTTGGAGGCCTTCATGCCCGACGCTCTTCGGCGGTTCATTCTTGATGTGCCCGACTTTCCCAAGCCGGGCGTGACGTACAAGGACTTTACGCCGCTGCTCAAGGACCCCGGCGCGCTGGCCCTGGCGGTCGAGTTGATGGCCAATCCCTACCGCGGCAAGGGGATCACCTGCGTGGTGGGGGCCGAGTCTCGCGGGTTCATCTTTGGCACAGCGGTGGCGCAGGCCCTCAGCGCCGGGTTCGTGCCCATCCGCAAGCCGGGCAAGCTGCCCCGGGCGGTGCACGCCCAGGACTACGACCTCGAGTACGGCAGCGACCGTGTGGAGATGCACGCCGACGCGATCGAGCCGGGCGACCATGTGCTGCTCGTGGATGATCTGCTCGCGACGGGCGGCACGCTCGATGCCTGCGGCCATCTGCTGAGCCAGTGCGGCGCGGAGTTGATGGGTGTCACCGTGCTCATCGAGCTTGGCTTTCTCAACGGCCGCGAGCGGCTGAGCGATCTGGGCGACATCCACGCGGTGGTTCGCTACGACTGACAAGATTTGGGACAGGGGAGGATGCGCATGCGAGCAATGTTGATGGGTGTCGTGATGCTGATGGCTTCGCTTGCACACGCTCAGCCAGAGGTGGGCCCTGAGCCGGGGATTGAGCTGCGCTCGATCGAGGTGGATGGCACGACGTATCCCTTTGCGGTGTATCGCTCGCCTGCGCTTGAGCCCGGTGAGCCCGCGCCGATGATCGTCTTTCTGCATGGTTCGGGTGAGTGCGGCACGGATGGCACCAAGCAGCTTGCGGTGGGGCTCATGCCCGAGGTGCTCTACAACAACGCCCGCTGGCCCGCGGTGATCCTCTCGCCGCAGAAGCCGGATCAGCAGAGCCAGTGGGATGCGCACGCCGATGCGGTGCTCGCGATGATCGACGAGACGGTTGATCGCCACGATGTGGACACGGATCGCATCGCGCTGACGGGCCTGAGCCAGGGCGGCAATGGTTCATTTGTGATCGGCGCTCGGCACGCGGAGGTCTTCTGCGCTGTGGCGCCGGTGTGTGGGTACGTGGGCTTTGAGGCCACGCCCAGGCCGGGTGAGACGCGGCGGCGGAGCTGGATCGACGATGCATCAGACCCGCGTGTCGTTGAGATCGCCCAGGGGCTTGCGAATACGCCTGTCTGGGCATTTCATGGCGATGCGGACAACGTCGTGCCGCTGAGCCAGAGCGAGGTGGCGATCGATGCGATCCGGCAGCGCAATGAGGATGTGAAGCTCACGGTGCTCGAGGGTGTGGGGCACGCGGCGTGGATCAACGCCTACCGCGATGCGGCGCTGGCAGCGTGGCTGCTCAAGGATCGCTCGGCTGAGTGAGGCTAGTTGACGTCCAGCTCGCGCACGCCGCGGGCCTTGCGGACCTTCTCGACGTGCTCGCGGATGAGTTCACGCACGCCGTCGGCCTTGCTGATGCACCGGACCTGCATCTCGGGCATGGTGGAGTCGCTCGAGAGCACGCGGACGGTGCCCAGCCCGACAAGGCGCTGGATGAAGGGGCGGAGGAGTTCGCTGTCCTTGATGCGGTAGAGCTCGATCTCTTCGAGGTGTTTGCTGAAGACACCCGTTTCGAGTTGCAGGCGCTGGGAGGTCAGGGTGTATCGCGTGCAGCGGATGACGAGCCACTTCCAGATGGCAAAGGGGATGGTGATCACGAGCACGCAGCTGACGAACCACCAGAAGTTGACCCACTGGCTGGGGGTGGCGCTCCAGACGACGCCCTCGGGCCCGCCGTAGCTCGCGGGCCCGGTCTTGCCGGTGGGTGTTCCGGAGAAGGGGTCGTTCTCGGTGTAGGAGCCTGCGTCGAGTTCGACGGCCTTGACCTCGATGCCGATGGACTCGGCCATGGAGCGTGCTTCAGCGCCGCTGGCGGCTTCGAAGCGTTTGGTGGTGCTTTCGTTGGTGGCGGTATCGATGCCGTGGACGATGTAGACCTGGCCCATGCGAGGTGTCCTCCTGCGAGCGGCACCCGCCGCCTTGCATCGGCAATGTAGCCGACTCGGCGCATGGCATGTGCCTGCGGTGGTGTTATGGGTGAAGGGGCGGAGAGATTTCACGCCAAGCTATCAAGCGGGTCGGTCGATGGCTGTGATGGCACGCTCAGGAGGTTGTGCCCAGCGCCTCTCGCACGGTCGATGCGCCCTTGCTTGCGATCTCGGCCGCGATGGCGTCGGCGAAGGCTTCTGCGTTCATGGCGCCGAGGTCCTTCTCGATGCCGAC
>CAZSBR010000264.1:0-3338 GCA_964605165.1 uncultured Phycisphaeraceae bacterium | reverse complement strand
AGATGTTCTCGCCCGTGGATGGGTTGCGGGTGAATGCCACGCCCGTGCCCGAGTCCTGGCCCATGTTGCCAAAGACCATGGACTGCACGTTCACCGCGGTGCCATTGAGCCCCACGATGCCCGCAAGCCTGCGATAGCTCTTGGCCCGGTCGCTCTGCCAGCTCTTGAACACCGCCTCGATGGCAAGCTCGAGCTGCTTGAAGGGGTTCTGCGGGAACTCCGTGCCCGTGTACCTGCGGAACGTCTCCTTGTACTCGTCGCAGAGTTCTTCGAGGCCCTCGGTCGGCACATCGGTGTCGGCCTCGACCTTGTACTTGACCTTCACCGCGTCGAACGCGTTCTCGAAGTGCTCGTGGTGCACACCCATGACCACGTCGCCGAACATGTTGATGAGGCGGCGGTAGGCATCGAATGCGAAGCGGCGGTTGCCCGTTGCCTTGGCAAGGCCCTCGACGCTCTCGTCATTGAGACCCAGGTTGAGGATCGTGTCCATCATGCCGGGCATCGACGCTGCAGCACCCGAGCGCACCGAGACCAGCAGCGGGTTGGTGGCATCGCCGAACTTGGCCTTGCGCTCCTTCTCGAGCACCGCCATGTGCTGGTGCACCTCGTTCATCAGGCCCGTGGGCAGGCGTCCGCCGCCGGCGTGGTAGCGCTCGCAGGTGTCGGTCGTGATCGTGAAGCCGGGCGGCACGGGCAGCCCGATGGCCGTCATGTCCGCGAGGTTCACGCCCTTGCCGCCGAGCAGCGCACGCATGGAGACATCGCCCTCGGTGCGCGTCTTGCCGAAGTAGTACACGTGCTTGCCCGCGGTGGGACGGCGCTTAGCCACCTTCTTGACGGTCTTGCGCGTCGTGCCGCCGCGGGGTGCGTGCGTCTTGGTCGCAGCAGTCTTCTTGGAAGCGGTCTTCTTGCTCGCTGCCTTCTTGGCGGTCTTCTTGGTCACCTTGGCGGTGGCCTTCTTTGCGACCTTCTTGCCAGCTTTCTTGCTGCTCACGCTGCCGGCACGCTTGGACGATTGCTTCTTGGCCATGCTCTAACTCCGCTGAGAACCGCTGCTGGCCCAAGAACAGCCCAAAGGGCACGTCGCGAGAGGCCGGGCTCGAAATACACTGACGAGCGGCAAGTCTAGAAACCCTTGCACCGCAGGACGACCACCAAACCGATCGCTTGATGCAGCCAAACACCCCCTCATCGGCACCCAGCAGCACCCGACCCGGCTCGCACCCGCCTCGAGCAGCCCGGAAGCAAGGTGGCTGGACCGTCGATCGAGTCATCCGTGCTTGGCCTGCCCATCAGCCCCTGGCCGCAGCCCGAAGAAGCCGCGACGGTGCCTGGCTCTTTGCCCTGCCAGAGCAGACGCTCCGCCTCTCGGGGCCGCTCGATGCCCCGGCGTGGCAGTGGATCGGGCCCGCTGGTGACACGCTCAGCCACCCGGCCAGCGCGGCACGGGTGTCCGCCAACTTGCTCGGCCCGCTCGATGAAGCCATCGGCCAGCATGCCAACCAGTGCTTCTGGATCGGGGCGCTGCGCTACGAACTCGCCGGCGTCTTCGAGCCCGCCATGCGAGCCCCGCTCGCTGCCCGCGCCCCCATCGCACCCGCCGCCTCGGATTCCGCCTGGCCGCTCGCCGAGGTCCACCGCTGCCGCCACGCATGGCTGCTCACCCCCGCGGGCGACCTGCAGGCCATCGGCCAGCCGCCGGCGCTCGACCCGAGCCCAGCAGACGATGGCGGCGCGATCGAACCATCGCTCGAGTTCGTCTCCCAGATGGGCCGCGATGCCTACACCCGCGCGGTATCGGATGCACTCGTCTCCATCGCAAAGGGCGAGGTGTACGAACTGAACCTCGCTCATCACCTTGTCGCCCAGCGAGCGGAAGCAGACAACGGCGCACGGATCATCGTGCGCAACCGATGTCTCGCTGCGGCACTCATCACCGCTGCAGACCCTGCCTGCGGCATGGTGCTTGAACATGGCGGCGCGCCTGTCACGCTCGCCTCGGCTAGTCCGGAAGTCTTCCTGACCTTCGACGCTGCCACGCGCACGCTCACCGCCCGACCCATGAAGGGCACCGCGGCCAGCGATGGCCGCATGCACCTCGAGGCATCGCCCAAGGAACGCGCTGAACTGGCGATGATCACCGATCTCATGCGCAATGACCTTGGCCGCGTGTGCGCGCTCGGCTCGGTGCGTGTCGCGCACGCGCGCTCGATCGAGCAGCACGCATCGGGCGGTCTGTTGCAGGCCATCTCGGTCGTTCAAGGCACGCTCGCCGAGGGGTCGTCCTTCCTCGAAGCGCTGCCGCACCTGTTGCCCGCAGGCTCGATCACGGGAGCGCCCAAGGTGCAGGCCATCAGGCGCATCGCTGAGCTCGAACCCTGCGCGCGCAGCATGTGGTGCGGCAACGGCCTGCTCATCGAGCCCGATGGATCAACGCAGCTCAGCGTGCTCATACGCACCGCGATGCTTCATGAGCACGAGATCCGCTACCCGGTGGGCGCGGGCATCGTTGCCGATTCCGAGCCCGAGGCCGAGTGGAACGAAACGCTCAGCAAGGCGTCCATTCTCAACGCCATCGGTCGCGTCAACGCGTAGCGCTCGCCTCACGCTGCCTGCTGCGCACGCTCGAGCACAGCCTGCGCGGCGAGCCAGGGACAAACCGCCGGAGGCCCGGCAGGATGAAGCCGCAGCCACGCCTGCGCCGCATCGATCATCGGCCCGGGCGACATCGTGCCCGGCACGACCACGTCCGCACGCTGCGGGTCATCGACGACGGCGATTCCAAGCTCTTCGAGCGCACCGGCAACAACCTCGGCGTTCTTGCCCGACTCGATGATGCACGCCCGGCCAAAGCCCATGGACCGCTGCGCATTCCCCAACGCCGCACGTGCGTGCGACAAACCCGTGAACCGATCGAAGATCGCTTCATCCATCGGCGAGCGAAGCTGCGCGCGCAGCGTGTGCCTCAATTCGCCCAGCCCCTGCGCGTAGCCCGCCATGGCCTGCTCGTTGCGCGCGATGCCGCGATACCGCCTGCGGTCCCGCCGGAGCAGGGCCCGCCTGCACGCATCTGGCGCATACCGCTGAATGACCCAGCCGTTGTTGCGAACAAGCCGGGCGAGGATCACGTTCATGTCGCGGCCGGCGGTCACCTTGCGGTGCTCGACGGCAAAGCGTGAATCGAAGCAGATGCACTCGCCCGCCAGCAGCAGCCTTGCAGCAAGGTCGTACTCCTCGGCGTAGTAGCCAAAGCGATGGTCGTAGCCGCCTGCCTCGAGAAAGGCCTCGCGACGCAGCGCCACGCCGCAGCCGATGAAGACCTCCGGCAGCCCGCC
>CAZSBR010000263.1:0-3347 GCA_964605165.1 uncultured Phycisphaeraceae bacterium | reverse complement strand
TCGGTGTACCGCTGGCTCGCCGAAGAGATCGAGCGAGCCCGTGCAGACGACCACGCTGAGAGCCCCGCGAGGACTAGGCGTTGACCGCGGAGAAACGCCGCTGGATTTCGGGCCAGTTCACGACGTTCATGAACGCATCGACGTAGCTGGCGCGCCGATTCTGATACTTGAGGTAGTAGGCGTGCTCCCACACGTCGACGCCCAGCAACGGAATGCTGCCCGGGACGAGCAGCTTCTGCTGGCTTTCCATCTGGCTGATCAAGAGCATGCGAGCGTTGGGCTCATAGACAAGCCACGCCCAGCCCGATCCCTCGACGCTGGCCGCTGCACGCTGGAACTGCCAGTTGAACTTCTCGAAGCTCCCGAAGTCGCGCTCGATCATGCGCGCCAGGCTGCCCTCGGGCTGGCCGCCACCGCCATTGCCCGCGGGCGCCATACCGGTCCAGAAGAGGGTGTGGTTGAAATGCCCACCCGCGTGGAAGCTCAGTTGTCGCTGCCAGTGCTGGATGCTCCCGGCATCCGCTTGGTCATCCCGGAGCTTCCGCAGTTGATCAAGCGCGTTGTTCAGGCCTCGCACATAGCCCGCGTGGTGTCGCCCGTGGTGGATCTCCATGGTCTGTGCATCAATGTGCGGCTCGAGCGCGTCCGCCGCGTACGGCAGATCGGGCAGTTCGTACTGCTGCCGCTGAGCGTTCCAGCCGAGCGCCTCGGCGGCGTAGGGGGATTTCCCGCCGGAAGCGGAAGTCGCCGCCAGCCCGACCGCTCCGAGGCCAAGCCCGCCGATGGTGCCGAGGGCCTGGCGTCTGCTGAGATCGTTGCCTGGGGTGCTTGCGTCGTGCATGGTTGAACCTTTCACAGAAGTCTTGCTGGCTGAAGCCGGTTGTGGCCTTGGGCCATCGCTTCAGCCACCGCTGAAGAGTCCCGAGCCGCTGTCGCTGTTACCCTGCCGGCCCTCAATGGCTGCAATCAAGATACCCACTGCGAGGACCATGTACAGATCAAGCTCGGGTGAATCATCGTGAATGGCGATGTCGAGCTTGTACACCAGAGGGTTAAAACGCGTCTGAAATGATGCGACGACGGCGCCCCGCAGATCGGTGAGATCGAAACGCTGCGGCGAAAACACCGCATACAGCGGGATAAGCCTGCGAGCGAGCGCGCTGCCCGTCGAGTCCTCGCTCAGTTTGCAGATCTGGTTGCCATGAGCATCGTGCACTTGCCACGTATCGCGCACCATGGACGAGAGCCCGCTTCGGCGGACCGAGCCATGCATCGTGCCGTCGGGCGTGAGAATGTCATAGGTCGCCGAGAAATCGATGATGCTGCGGGCTTTGAGCGCGAACAGTTCCTTGGTGCGCGAACGATCCGTGTAGAGCCTGAGGTCTTCGCGGAAGCGGAACGCCTTCTGCTTGCAGTAGCCGATCTCGAGCCCCGCCTCGTCGTAGAGGAAGAAGGCTGCACCAAGCAGGCGAACAACCTTCTGGCGGATCGTAAAACGCTGCCCCTTCAGCGAAGCGGGCTCTGGCGCTGCGTTCATGCGAAAGACTCCTCCACTGCCGGCGATCACCGGCGTTGGAGGAGTCTATGGGAACTTCAGGCGGGGTCTACCAAGAGCCCGCGCAGCATCTGTTGAAGGACCCGAAGAGGCTCAGGCCTGCTCGCCGACGCGCCACCGGCGGAAGGCCTTGACCCCGGTGCCGCCGAGGACATCCTTGACCGTCGTGGAGGGATCCATGACGAAGGGCTGCTCCAGCAGTGCGACTTCGGCAAAGAACTTGCGCATGCCGCCCTCGACCATCTTCTCTGCGATCTCCTGCGGCTTGCCGCTCTCCATCGCCTGCTCGATGCGGAACTTGCGCTCCTTCTCGATGACCTCCGAAGGGATGTCATCGGGAGTCACACCCACCGGCGTGGGAACCGCAGCAGCGATGTGCATGCAGACCTTCTTGAGCGTCTCCTGATCGGCGCCCTCGTCGGCCTGAATGAGCACCGCGGTCTTGCCGTCGAAGTGGACGTAGCTGCCGAACGTGCCGCCCTCGAGAACCTCGCCGCGCGCAAACGAGATGTTCTCACCGGTGCTGATGCGGAGGTCATCAACGAGGGCCTTGCCATCATCGCCCGGCTCAAAGCTGCCCGCTGCCTGATCGAGCCCGGCCTTGGCAATGGCCGAGGTCGCCTGCACGAACTTGTCGTTCTTGGCGGTGAAGTCCGTCTCAGCGCGGATCTCAACGATCACGCCCTTGCCATCGGCGGTCGCAACATCGACGCGGCCCTCGCCCGCGACGCGGTCGGTCCGGGTCTCCATCTTGCCCTTGAGCTTCTTTCTCAGGAGATCTTCGGCGCGCTCGGGATCGCCGTCGGCCTCGATGAGCGCCTTCTTGCACTCCATCATGGCCAGGCCTGTCTTGTTGCGAAGGGACATCACGTCTTTGGCGTTGATCGTGGACATTGGATTCTCTCCGGTCGCTCTGAGCAGCCGCACCTGAGCAAACAAGCATCGGCCGCCGGGATCTGGTATCAAACTGACGCACGGGCCTGCTCAGCGAGCAGCACCGTCTTCAACGAGTTGCCCCGCACGGCTCGGCCTCGGCAGGCAGACTCTCAAGCCCCGGGGTTCGGCGCACACGCGCTGCTGTCATTCACTGGCCGAGGCGACGCTCTCGCCACTGGCCTCGTTTGCCGACGAATCGCCGTCGGAGGAGGAAGCGTCATCCGCACGGTACTGCGCGCGGCGTGAACGCTTGCGAGTGTCGCCCTCTTCTTCACCGGTGCCCGCAGCCGCTTCGGCCGTCGTGCTGGCGCGGTTGCCCTTGCCCTCGGCGATGGCCTTGCACAACTCGCGGATGACCACATCGATGGAACGCATCGAGTCGTCGTTGCCCGGAATGGCGATGTCGACCTGCTCGGGATCCGCATCGGTGTCGATCAGGGCGATCGTCGGGATGCCCAGCTTGCGAGCCTCGCGCAGGGCCGTCTGCTCAAGCCGCACATCCACGATGACCATCGCACCAGGAAGCTTGTCCATGTTGCGAATACCCGAAAGGTTGCGATGGATCTTCCGCTTCTCGCGGCGGAGTTGGCTCTCCATCTTCTTGGAGTAGCTCGCGAATCCGTCGTTCTCCTCGATGCCCTCGAGTTCTTCGAGCCTCTTGAGGCGATGGCGGATGGTGCGGAAGTTCGTAAGCGTGCCGCCGAGCCAGCGCTCGGTGACGTAGTGCATCTTCACATCGCCAACGCGTTGCGAGATGACGTCCTTGGCCTGACGCTTGGTGCCCACAAAGCAGATGTCCTTGCCATCAGCGACGACGCGTGTCACCAGACGCTTGGCGAGCAGGAGGCCCTTGACG
>CAZSBR010000262.1:0-3357 GCA_964605165.1 uncultured Phycisphaeraceae bacterium | reverse complement strand
CGTTGATCTCATCGGTGATCTGGTTGGCCAGTTCGCGCGTCGGCGCAAGGATGATCGCCTGCATCGGCACGCCCGGCTCGGCGCAGTTCAGCAGCGGCAGCGCGAAGGCAGCGGTCTTGCCCGTGCCCGTCTTGGCCTGGCCCAGCACATCACGCCCCGCCAGCGCCGGCGGGATGAGTTGCTTCTGGATGTAGGTCGGCTTGCTGAACCCGCACTCATCCAGCGCCCGGAGCAAGCCCTCCTTCAGATCGAGATCACGGAAGGTGGTCTCCTGATCGAAGACCTCGGCGTCGGTGTCATCGACATCGCGGCGAACGCGGCGCGTCCGCGGCTTGGCGGACGAACCACTCGCGGGCGCGTCGGACTGCTCGGTGCTGGCGGCGTCTCCCTCGGCGGACTTGGTCTTGCGCCTTCTGCGGCGGCGGCGCTTCTTGCGGGTGCCATCGCCGCCATCGGAAGCATCTGGCTGGCCCTCGGGGCCCTTGGACGGGGCATCAACGTGCGCGGCCGACTCGCCAGCCTGAGCCGAAGCCTCAGCGGTGTCGGTCGATGCGGGTGCATCCTGGTCTTGATTCATGGTCTTCTTCGCTGTCATCATCGGGGCATCAGACGCGATGGGGGCCGAACGATCGGCCTCACCGGTGCGCCCCGGATGCCCAGCATCAGGTAAGGCTGATGGTATGCCGCCCGCGCTGGCCCCATCATTTCGTGCGCCTTGGGGGGTCTGCCCCTCCGCTGCGAGGCCCTGCACCTCGGCGTGGATGCCGTGCTTGGCGAGAGAGGCCACCGCTGCCGACGCTGCGGCTGCCCACCCACGCCAGCCATCGCGCCAGGCTCCCTTGAAGACGATCTGCTTGATGAACTGCCCCGCGGGGCTGAAGGCCAGCTTGAGTCGGCTCGGCTTCCTGCCGCTGGCGAGCATCGCCCGGGCGGAGATCTCGCCCAGCTTGATCTGCTGGGCCATGAACGCTGCCATCGTGCCGACGGAGTCGTGGCGGAGATCGCCGGCGAGGTCCACCACCCGGCCCGCTGAGGGCGCGACATCCAGCCGATCGTGCGGGTCCATGCCCGTCCAGCGTGCGCGGCCGGCCCTGACATCACTTTGCAGCACCAGCCGAAGGCGGGGCTCGGGCTGGAAGGTGTGCTCGAGGTATCGACCCGCGTACCAGACCTTGCGGTTTACGCGCGCCGCCGCGATGCCCTGCTCGTCCGAGGCCAGAAGATCGCCAAGGCTCCTTGCAAGCGCCGGCTCGACGACCTCATCGCTGTCGATGCTGAGGATCCACCGCTTGGTGCACGCCTCGAGCGCTGCCTGCTTGGTCGCGACGTGCCCCTGCCAGGCGACCTTGTGGACGACCACGCCGAACTCGGTCAGCACGTCGAGCGTGCCATCGGTCGAGCCCGAGTCCAGCGCGACGATCTCGCTGGCGAGGGCACGCACCGACTCCAGCGTGGCGCGGATGGTCTCGGCGTTGTTCTTGCAGACGATCGCGACGGACAGGTCGAGCGAGCCCGTCGGCGCCTCATCCACAGCTTCGTCCGGAGCCTTCTCTCCAGCGGGGTGCGTCATGCGGATAGCCTAGCGGACCCGTGCAGCCCACCGAGCCCGTGCCCATTTCGCCCGCAAGGCCCTTGGCAGACCTTGCCGAGCTTGCGCCTGAGATGCCCATGCTGCCCTCGCCGCAGCAGATGAGGGTGCTCCGCACTTCCGCTGCGCATGCCGAGACGGACTGGAGGCGTGCCATTGCGTCGATCGACCTCTCCGCTGCAGCACTCCTCAAGCACGCTGCGGACACCACCGTGGTGCGCGCCGAGCTTGCCCTGGGTGAGCCCCAGCGGTGCATCCTCAAGACCCAGCGGATGGGCGGCCTGTGGAACAAGCTCCGCTGCCGACTGGGTGCCACGCGTCTTGATCGACAGTGGAAGGGCGCGCGCCTGCTCGAACGGGCCGGTGCCATGCCCACCGCGGAGTGCATGGCGCTGCTGGGCTGGAAGGCCGGCGATGGCCGCGGCTTTCTCACGCTCGTGATGCAAGACCTGCCCGGCAGGACCCTGCTCGAACACATGGCCTCGTCGATGGAGGCGAGCCAGCGCCGGGCGCTGGCAAGAGCTGTGGGCGCTCACACCCGCAGCATGCTCGAGGCGCACGTGTTCAACCGTGACCACAAGCCCTCCAACCTGATCGTGACGAGCCTTGAGCCCCCCGCGCTGGCCCTGATCGACACCGTGGGCATCGCCGAGACCGGGGCCCGGGCCATGGAGCCCGTTCGGCCGCTGACAAGCCTGATGCTCGAGCCGATGGGCTGCGGCGTGGCGCCGAGGCTGACCGACCGCATGCGCGCGCTGACGGCGTTCGAGCCCGATCGCAAGGCCCGCCGCCGGCTGTGGAGACGCGTCGAGGCGGCGATCAAGGCCCACGGCGATCCCACCCCCAAGGACAACCCGCTGGGCGCGTCGCAGCCCCGCTGACGTATCGAGCCCCTTCGCAGGCATTTACCCGCTGGCGCAGGCTTCAAAGCTGCTACGCTTTGGCATGTTCGGCCTTAAGACCAAGCCCGTGAACGTGGATGCTTCCCAAGCCCCGGCCCAGCCAGCCCCGCTGCCACGCGACCAGATGCGCCACTTCCCCAAGCGGCTCAGGGACCTGCCCCACCCCACGCAGTGGACCTTCCCCGCCTACCTCGACAACCCTGGCTCGCAGTGGCTCCAGTCCCTCAAAGAGCTCTACGCCAACCCCATCACCTTCCCGGCGTCACTCAGCCCCGAGGCTGGACTCATGCTCCACGGCCTTGTGCGCAACATGCAGCCGAGCGTCGTCGTCGAGGTCGGGTCCTTCTGCTCGGTCTCGAGCCACTGGATCGCCTCGGCGTTCCAGGAGAACGGCCTGACGCCCAAACAGCCCCGGCCTCACGGCGGTCAGCTCCACTGCTTTGATGACTTCGGCCCCATCCACAAGGGCCCCTGGCGTGACGCTGAGATGCTCGAAGGCCGGCTCGACTTCGTCAAGGCCCAGCTCACCAAGGCGGGCCTGATCGACTACATCGAGTTCCACCCGGGCAACAGCTCGCCCAACATCACCGCTGCCCGCGAGAAGCTCCAGGCGGCCGGCGGCGTGGACTTCGCCTTCATCGATGGCGATCACGGCATCCAGGGCGCAGTGGCGGACTTCGTCGCGGTCGAGCCCGTGCTCAACACCGGCGGCTTCGTGCTCTTGCACGACACCTTCCCCGAGCAGTGCGGCGGGCACGAAGGCCCCCGCCACATCCTCGACCACGTGCACGAGTTCGCACAGGGCCGATACGAGGTCATCGATCTCTACCTCAGCCCGCTGAACTACGGCCTCGGACTCATGCGCCG
>CAZSBR010000261.1:0-3389 GCA_964605165.1 uncultured Phycisphaeraceae bacterium | reverse complement strand
CGCCAGGCCCAGATCACCACCGAGCTGACCGAGATCATCTCGGGTGCTGCGGCTCTGGAGTAGGGCCGAGGCACGCAGCGGCCGGTGACGAGCCGGCATCCGCGGCCATCCATTGAGTGCACACGAAAACAGCCCGCTTCGCAGCGGGCTGTCTTTCTGTTGGCACGCGGGCTGTCGTGCGTGTCTTGCGAATCAGCGGCGGCGGCGTGCTGCAGCCAGACCCGCCAGGCCGAGCAGACCGGCGGTCGCCGGCGTCGGGATGCGGTACCGCACGGTGATGGAGCTGATGTAGCTCTCGAAGGCACCGACTTGAGCGCTCTGGATGAAGCCGATGCTGCTCGACGAGGCGCCGAAGGTCTCGAGCATGGAGACCGTGGAGTTGGAATCGGTGACCGAGCCCATCAGGCCGATGGCCTCGAAGGTGGTCGCACCGACGCCGGTAAAGTCGCTGAAGGCGATGCTCACCTCGAGCACTTCGCCGCCCATGGCACCGGGGAAGGTGATGAGCACCTCATCCGAAGCCAGCAGCAGGCCCGAGCCGAGGTCGAGGCTGTTGAAGTCGCCGCCGGGGCCGTTGCCGGCGAAGTCGCTGGAGAGGTCGTAGCTGAAGAAGGGGTCGAGCACCCCGTCGGTGAGGTCATCGGTCACGGAAACGATCTGACCCGCTGCGGAGCCGACAAAGGCGGCGAAAGCAACAGTCACGCATGCACGCTTGAACATCCGAGAATCTCCCTGCTCTGAGCCCGGGCAGGTTTGTTTTCTGATCGGGCTGGTCCATCATCGGCGAGGGCTCCCACGATGGTCCCGCGGCCGATAGCCACAGAGTGCCCCATAAATCACCGGATGCCAGCCGCGTTTTCGCGGCAACCCACTTCAATCGTCGCGAAACTTCAGAAGTGGCTTGCTGTGAACGTCTTGCCCATCTCGTCGCGGTCCCATAAATGGGCCGGGCCGCGCTGGGATTCGTACCACGTCCAGAGCTCCAGCCAGTAGCTTCGGAATTTGTGCTCGCCAAACGCTTCGTAATGACGCTCAAGCCGCTTGAGGATCGCCGGGCTTGAGCCCGTCATGCCGAGCACGGTCTTGCCGTGGCGAACGGACTCCGTATCGAGCGCGAGCCTGGAGTATCGACCAAGCAACTGCATGATGTTGCCCGCTGCGTACGGCCCGATGCCCGGCAGCTTGAGCAGGAATCGATACACCTCGTCGTCGGTGGTGCTCGCTGAGCCCAGCCATGCTTCGTCGACCTCGCCCCGAACGAACAGCTTGGCAAGGTCCACCATGCGCTGGTCCCGGTAGCCCACGCGGCACCTGCCTCGGAGCGTTCCGGGCCGGGTGCGTGCCATGCGGCGGGCGGTTGGAAAGGCCCGCAGACCGCTCGGGCTCCTCGCGCCGAGCACCTCGCACAAGCGCCGGTTCATGTTGATCGTGCCGGGCCACGTCACGTTGCAGTTGGTGACGGTCGTGATGATGTCCTCGAACAGCGTCGGCGTGCGGATCAGCCTGCCGCGGCCGCTCTCACGCCAGCGATCATCCACGCTGTGAAACGCGGCGATGTCCTCGGCCGATTCATCCAGCCGGAGCATGCGGCGGATCTGGGCTTTGACCGCTCGCTGCTGGGCAGCGTCCAGCCGGGCATCGGTGCGCACCTGCAATGGCCCGCCTGTGCGCTGATCGGGCTGGGTGATGATGCAGCCAACGCCGCCGTCGGCGTCGTCCGTCGTGATGTGCAGGCAGGTCTCCAGGGCCTGCTCGCTGACGACCCATCGGTTGGGCGCGAGCATGCAGTAGCCATAGGAGCAGGCATCACGGCTGAGCAGATAATCCGCGGGCGGCGTGATGGTCAGCCGCGAGCCGGGGCGCTGCGTGCTCAGCGTCACGATGCCGACTTGAACTGCCGGTAGCTGAACACGTTCTCGACGAGATTCAGGCACACGCGGTCGGCCATCACGGCGAATCGGGCGTAGTGCTCCTCGGCCTGGGCTGCGAGTTGCTCCATCGTCATGTTGGCTGCAGCCATCTGGTCGTGATCGGCCTTGACGATCGCCTTGAGCATGGGCTGGTCGGCTTCCAGATGGAACTGCATGCCGTAGGTCCGAAGCCCCGCAGCAAACACCTGCACCTTGCAACGCTCGCTGGAGGCCAGCAGCGTCGCTCCGGCGGGCAGTTCCTTGATCTCGTGGCTGTGGCTCTGGAACCACTTGGCCGACCAGGGCACGCCCGCCATCACGACGTGCGTCTGGGCGGGCACCAACAGGTCCACGCGCTCAAAGCCGACCTCGGGCGCCGACTCCATGGGTCCGACCGTGCCTCCCAGCGCGTGAGCAATAAGCTGCGCTCCGAGGCACACGCCCAGCACGGGCAGTTCCGCCTCGTGGGCTTCGCGGATGAGGTCCGCCTCGGCGCTGAGCCACGGGTGGGGCTGGCCGACGTTCTGCGGCCCGCCGAGGACCACCAGCCCATCAAACCCCTCCATCGAGGCCGGCACGGGCGTGCCACCCTTGTCCTTGGAGAGATCCGGCCTGCGAATCTCCAGCCGAAAGGCATGGTCTCTCAGGACGGCTCCCAAGCGGCCGGGACCGCCCACATCAGAATGCTGAAGCACCAGAACTCGTGGCATGGGGCAAGCATAGCCAGCAGTCGGCCGCTGCCCGGCAAGGCGGGCTACCGCTGAGCGGGCACGACGACGATGGCAAGCCTGCGATCCGCTGCGCCGAAGACCCTCAGTGCCCGGGCCAGATGGTCGTCATCAATGGCCTCGTAGGCCTTGCTCAGTTCCTGCCCAGAGGCGATGGGCAGGATCGTCGCGTCGCCCACCACGAGCCGCTCAGCCCAGTAGCCGGGGCTGGCAACGAGGCGGGCGATCTCAGATGCGGTCCGCTGGCGGACAGCCTGCGTCATGTCGGCATCAGGGCCATCCTCGGCAAGCTCGGCCAGCGCCTGGTCAAGCACCGCCATGGCTTCCTCGGCCTGCTCGGGCTCCACCGCGGCCACCACCCACGCCAGCGCGCGGCCCGTGTGGCGATCGCCGAAGATCATCCCCGCCGACAGATCGACCGTGCCATCGGCTCGCTCGAGTCCCGCTGCCCGCAGAGCCTTGCCCGCACGCTGGGCATACACCTGACCCGCCTGCCGGAGCGCGCGACCTGCATCGAGATCACTCGATGCCTCGCCGATCAGGCCTCTGAGCACGAGCGCTCGATCGGCGGTCTTGGTGGCCACCGTTCGCCGAACTTCCTGAGGCTGGATGACAACGGCGGGTCGATCCTGCGGCGAGGGCCATGCCCTTGCGGGCATCGACGGACCCAGCTGACGCCCGGCCCGCCCATCTGCACGAAGCTCGGCAACAAGCCCCGAGGGGCTGTCCGTCTCCATCACCACCTTCTGGC